>NZ_JAAAHS010000400.1 GCF_009908195.1 Streptomyces boluensis
CCCGAAGTCTTGCCAGACGGGTTCCCGAAGTCCTCGCCGGACGGGCCTCCTCAAGCGCCGGAGGGGCTCAAATTTGAGCCCCGGTCCGGAAAATTCAGCCCGTCCGGCGCTTGAGGACAAGGCCGGAGGCCGGTGATCCAGCCTGCCCGGCGTTTGAGGGCGAGGCCGGAGGCCGGTGGAGCGGGGTCTGGGGCGCAGCGCCCAGGGACCTCAGCCCCGGACGACGGTGCCCGAACCCCGTGACACCATTCCGTACGTGCTAGACATCGGCTACGCCCTCTCCAACCGCTTTCCCGACCCGCCCCAGGCCGACTACCGCCGGGCGGACACGCGGATGCTGCGGCACGACCTGTTCTGCGGGGACGTGTATCTCGCCGACACCAAGGCCGACCGGGAGCTGTCCACCGCCTGGGGATGGGTGCCGGTGCTCGACTTCGCCTGGGCGCTCTGCGACATCGTGGAGCAGCTGGACCGCGACCCGCTCGGCAGCCGCGCCTCCCGCCCCCAGTACGCGGAGCTCGACTTCACCGAGTCCAGTGACCGGATGCTGTTCGAGCGGCGGTTCGGCTGGGTGGACGTCGAGGGCGAGTGGATGCCGGGCAGCGAGTCGCCGTTGACGTGTCCGCACTCCGAACTGCGGCGCGAGGCCCGGGACTTCCTGCACGACGTCCTCGCCGACCTCGTCGACCTGCACGAAGGGCTCGGCGAGAACCCCGTGGTGTGGGACCTCCAGGCCCGCTTCCCGCGCGTATAAGAGTTCAGGCAAGAGTTCAGGAACCCTCAGGCCTCCACCCGCACCCCCACCGCCGCCGCGAACACCGGGGCCAGGTCCAGGAGTTGGGCCGGGCTGATCACCGCGCCCGCGAGCCGGTCGACGCCGCGCGCGATGTCGATACGGGCCGCCCCGCGCAGGTCCACGTCCTTCAGGCGTACGCCGGTGAGGTCCGCCGCGCGCAGCGTGCAGTCGTGGAACGTGACCCGCTCCAAGGACGCCCCGCCGAAGTCCGGTTCGTCCAGGACGACGCCCTCGAAGACCACGTCCCGCAGTTTCGCCGCGCGCAGGTTCAGGAAGTCGACCTTGCCGCCGCTGATCAGCACCCGCTCAAGCACCGCCCCGTGCAGCTGCGCCCCGCCGAGCCGGGCGTCGACCAGCTCCACGTCCCGTAGCGCCGCGCCCGAGAGATCCGTGCCCACACCGCGCACACCGGAGAGCCGAGAGTCCAGGAATCTGGCGTTCCGCAGCACCGTCCCGTCGAGTGCGCAGTCCTCGAGGGCACAGTCGAGGAACCGCGCCCCCGGCCCTTCCGCGGCCGAGAGGTCCGTGCCCTCGAAGATCAGCCCGTCGTAGTCACCGTCGGGAGTCAACTCCCCCTCTCCGTACGGCCGGAGCGGCGGAAGGCGGAGTTCCGGGCGGCGTGCGGGCTTCACCGCGGGACGCGATCGTTCCTGTCGTTCACTCGGCATGCGTCCCATCCTCGACGACGGCACTGACAATCGGCCCGCGCCCCTCGTCCGCGTACCGATGTCACATCCGGGCCCCGCCCCGCCGTCGTACCGACGACAAGCCGCACGCGAACCCCACGAGGAGACGCAGACATGCATCGCATCACCGTCATCGGCGGCGGATTCGCCGGGCTCACCGCGGCGATCAGCGCCGCGGAGGCCGGGGCCGAGGTCACCCTCTTCGAGTCCCACCACACGCTCGGCGGCCGGGCCCGTACCACCGAGACCGGGCCCTACCGTACGAACGAGGGGCCGCACGCCCTCTACAACGGCGGCCCGCACTGGACCTGGCTGAAGCAGCGCGACCTGATCGGGCCGCTCGCCCCGGTCCCGCCGCTCGAAGGGGCCCGGCTGCGCCTTCGGCACCGCGGTGCGCTGCGCCGTACGCCGCCGCTCGCCCTGCTCAAGCTGCTCCGCCGCCCGGCCCGGCAGGCGCCCGTGGACCGGGACTTCTTCGGCTGGGCCGCAGGTGAGGTGGGCGAGGAGGGGGCGCGGGCCGCGGCCCACTTCATGGGCGTGGCCGTCTTCCACCACGACCCCGGCACGCTCTCCGCCGCGTTCGTGCACGAGCGCCTGAAGCGCACTGCCAAGGTGCCGCCGGAGGCGCACTACCCGCGCGGCGGCTGGTCCTCGGTCGTCGACCGGATGGCCGCGCGGGCCTGGAACCTGGGCGTCCGGGTGGAGACCGCGGCCCGCGTCGACGCGCTGCCCGAGAACGGTCCGGTGATCGTCGCCACCTCCCTGGACGCGGCCCGGCGGCTGCTCGGCGACGACTCGCTGCGCGGCGAGAGCGGCCGTACGGTCCTGCTCGACCTGGCCGTACGGAGCCGCCGCGGGGACGCGTTCGTGGTGTCCGACCTGGACGCGCCCGGCTGGATCGAACGGTTCACGGCCGGTGACCGCAGCCTCGCGCCCGCCGGAGAGCAGCTCATCCAGGGGCAGATCCCGGTGGCGCCCGAGGAGTCCAAGGCGGCCGGGACCGCGCGCGGCGAGGAGCTGCTCGACCTCGGCATGCCGGGCTGGCGGGAGCGGGTCACCTGGCGGCGCGAGGCGCTTGCGGCGGGCCGCACCGGCGCCGTCGACCTGCCGGGTACGACCTGGCGCGACCGGCCCGGCATCGACCGGGGCGCCGGGGTGTTCCTTGCGGGCGACCAGGTGGCGGCGCCCGGCGTGCTCTCCGAGGTGTCCTTCACCAGCGCCCTGGAAGCGGCGACCCTCGCGGTCCGCGCGGCCCGGCCGGTCCGTACGTGAGACGGCGACCGGTCTGTACGTGAGACGGCGACCGGTCCGTACCTGAGGCGGCGACCGGCGGCACGGGCTTGACCTCAAGTTCGCTTGAGGTCAGAGGCTGATCACGTACCAGTCACTCGTCCCGAGGAGCCCTCGTGCGCGCCATCCGTCATCACGCCTTCGGTCCGGCCGAACAGCTCGTGCTCGACGAGGTCGAGGCGCCCGAGCCCGGCCCCGGACAGCTGCGGATCGCCGTCCGGGCGGCCGGGGTGCACCTGCTCGACACCGCGATCCGCGCCGGGGTCAAGGGCCCGCTCCCCGAGCTGCCCGCGCTGCCCACCGTGCCGGGGCGCGAGGTCGCGGGCGTCGTCGACGCGGTCGGCCCCGGCACCGACCCGGCGTGGCTCGGCAAGCGGGCCGTATCGCATCTCGGCCTCGCACCCGGGGGGTACGCGGAGCTCGCCGTGGTCGACGCGGACCGGCCGCACGAGATCCCGGCGGGGCTCGACGACGCGGTGGCCGTCGCGATGATCGGCACGGGCCGTACGGCCATGGGGATCGTGCGGTTCGCGGAGTTCGGCGCGGACTCGGTGGTGCTCGTCCCGGCGGCCGCGGGCGGTCTCGGCACGCTGCTCGTGCAGTACGCGAAGAACGCCGGGGCCACCGTGGTCGGCCTCGCCGGCGGCCCCGCGAAGGGCGCCGCGGTGCGGGCCAACGGGGCCGACCTGGCCGTCGACTACAAGGAACCGGACTGGCCCGAGCAGGTCCGCGCGTTCCTCGGGGAGCGCTCCGCCACGGTCGTCCTCGACGGGGTGGGCGGCGCGGCCGGGCGTGCGGCGGTCGGGCTGCTCGGCCGGGGCGGTACCCATGTCGTCTTCGGCTGGTCCGCCGAGGGCCTGGCCGCCGAGCCCGAGCCGGTGCTCGACGCGGCGGAACTGGCCGCGCGCGGGATCAGCTCGGTCGGGGTGCTCGGCCCGGCGATGCTGGCCAAGGCGGGCGGCGAGCGGCCCATCCGCACCCTTGAGGAACACGCCCTCACCGAGGCGGCGGCGGGTCGACTGCGGCCCGCGGTACAGCGGTTCCCGTTGGCGGAGGCGGCGGCCGCACACGCGGCGCTCGAAGGGCGGGGCACGGTCGGCAAGGTGGTCCTTGAGCCGTAGCGACCACGCCCGAGACGCGGGGCACAAACTGGGCTCAACAGGCGCATACAGGCCCAACTGTGCTGTCCTGGAAGCTATGAGCTCCCCCGGAGAGGCCCCGGTACCCGCCGGTCCGGACGGCGCCGTCGCGGCGCCTGATCCGCGGCGCTGGTGGGGCCTCGTCGTGATCGCCCTCGCCCAGCTGATGGTGGTGCTCGACGCGACGATCGTGAACATCGCCCTGCCCTCCGCCCAGAGCGACCTCGGCATGTCCGACGCCAACCGGCAGTGGGTGATCACCGCGTACACCCTCGCCTTCGGCGGGCTGCTGCTGCTCGGCGGGCGGGTCGCGGACCTGGTCGGGCGGAAGCGGACGTTCATCTTCGGGCTGATCGGCTTCGCCGTGGCGTCCGGGCTCGGCGGCGCGGCGATCGGGCCGGGGATGCTGTTCGGGGCACGTGCCCTCCAGGGCGTCTTCGCGGCCGTGCTCGCGCCGTCCGCGCTTTCGCTGCTGACCACGATGTTCAGCGTCCCGAAGGAGCGCGGCAAGGCCTTCGGGATCTACGGCGCGATGGCGGGCGGCGGCTCCGCGATCGGGCTGCTCGCGGGCGGCCTTCTCACCCAGTACCTGAACTGGCGCTGGTGCCTGTACGTCAACATCCCCATCGCCCTGATCGCCGTGATCGGCGCGTTCGCCGTCCTGCACGACCGGCCCGGCCACACCGGGGCCCGGCTCGACGTGCCGGGTGCGCTGCTCGGCTGCGGCGGCCTGGTCGCGCTGGTCTACGGCTTCAGCGAGGCCCAGCCGCGCGGCTGGACCGACCCGATGGTGCTCACCCTGTTCGCGGTGGCGATCGTGCTGCTCCTCGCGTTCGTGTGGTGGCAGAAGCGCGCCCCGAGCCCGCTGCTGCCGCTGCACATCATCAAGGACCGCAACCGCGCCGGGTGCTTCCTGACGATGGGGCTCGCGACCATCGGCCTCTTCGCGCTGTTCCTGTTCCTCACGTACTACATGCAGGGCGTCCTGCACTACTCGCCCGTCAAGACCGGCCTGGCGTTCCTGCCGATGACCGCCGCGATCATCACCGGTTCCACCCAGGTCTCCGCCCGGCTCCTGCACCACGTGCCGCCGCGCGCCCTGATGGTGCCGGGCATGGTGCTCGGCGCGCTCGGCATGACGCTGCTCACCGGGCTCACCGTCGAGGGCGAGTACGCCACCCACGTACTGCCCGGCATGCTGCTCACCGGGTTCGGCATGGGCCTGACCTTCATGCCGGTGTTCGCCACCGCCACCCTGGGGGTGGCCCCGCACGACGCCGGGGTGACCTCCGCGACCGTCAACACCGCCCAGCAGGTGGGCGGTTCCATCGGCACGGCGCTGCTCAACACCCTCGCCACCACGGCGACCGCCACGTACATCGGCTCGCATCTGACCGACCCCGCGCAGCAGGCCGAGGTCACCGCGCAGGGTGTGGTGCACGGCTACACCGTCGCCATCTGGTGGGCCGTCGGCATCATGCTGCTCGCCGGGCTCGTGGCCGGTCTCATGGTCACGGCACGGGCCCCCAAGCACCATCTGCCGCCGGCCGGGCCCCCGGCGGCGGAAAACCCCGATGCCCGCACCGCGTTCGAGAACTAGCGTGCGGATCATGGCTGATCGACCCACCCCCCACCCTGCCCTGAAGTTCCGGGAGATCCCCGAGAGCGAACTCGACCGGGCCCTCGACCTCGCCTACCTGGCCTTCCACGAGAAGCCCGAACCCGAACTCCGCGCCCACCACAAGGACCTGCTGACCGACTGCGCCCGCGTCGGCGCGTACGACGGCGACGCGCTCGTCGGCATGGTCGCCGCACTGCCCTTCACCCTGTCCGTGCCCGGCGGTGAACTCCCTTGCCCCGGCGTCACGTTCGCCTGCGTCGCGCCCACCCACCGCAGGCGCGGCGCCCTGTCCGGGATGCTCGCCGCCCTGTTCGCGCGCTGCGTCGCCGAGGACCGTCCGCTCGCCGCGCTGTGGGCGTCGGAAGCGGTGATCTACGGCCGGTTCGGCTTCGGCGAGGGCACCCGTGGCGTCACCGTCGAGATCGACTCGGCCCGCCCGCTCGCCCTGCGCATCGCCCCCGACCCGAGGCCACCGCGCCTGGTCGACCCCGCCGACGCACCCGCGCTGCTCGACGCGTTCTACGACGCCACCCGCGCCGCAAGGCCGGGACGGATCGCCCGCACCCGCGCTTGGTGGGCCGACGAGTGGCTGCCCGAGAAGGACGAGGAGGACACGGCGTACTCCCCGCCGCGGGTCGTCGCGCTCGGCGAACCCCTCGCCGGATACGCGGTCTACCGCACCAAACGCGACGCCGACGCCCCCGGCACGGTCCGCGTCGACGACCTGGAGGCCGACTCGCCCGCGGTCGCCGCCGCGCTCTGGCAGTACCTGGCGTCCATCGACCTCACCGCCAAGGTCCGCGCCTGGGGCCGCCCCCTGGACGACCCGCTCCTCCTCTTCGCCGCCGACCGCGACCAGGTCCGCGTGACCTCCGAGTTCCCGGCGCTCTGGCTCCGCCTCGTCGACGTACGGGCCGCCCTCCAGCACCGCTCCTGGGCCGCCCCCGTCGACCTGGTCCTGAACGTGCACGACGCCCACCTGCCCGCCAACTCGGGCCCGCACCGCCTGACTTCGGGCCCCACCGGCACGACGTACACACCCACGCACGAGCCCCCGGACCTGTCCGTCGACGTCCGCGACCTCGCGGCCTGCTACCTGGGCGGTACGACAGCCACGTCCCTGGTC
>NZ_JAAAHS010000401.1 GCF_009908195.1 Streptomyces boluensis
GGGCAGAGGGCCAGTACGTAGACGCCGCGCCGCTTCTGCTCGTACCAGAGGGCCTCGGAGAAGGATGTGACGAACGCTTTGGTGGCGCTGTGGACCGCCTGGCCGGGCTTGGGGGCGAAGGAGAGGGTCGAGGAGATGTTGACGAGGGCGGCTCCGGGGCGGGCGGTGGCGAGGAAGGCGTGGGCGAGGGCTACGACGGCTTCGCAGTTCAGGCGGATCGCGGCCTGGAGGGCGTGGGGGTCGGCGTCGTCGAACGGTCCGGCAGGGACGAGCGCGGCGTTGTTGACCAGGAGGTCGTAGGGCCTGGCACGCAGTGCGGTGGTGAGGGCGTGCAGGCCCGACGGAGTGGTGAGGTCTGCGGTCAAGTAGGCGTGAGGGCCGTCGAGTTGACCGGTCAGGGACTTGAGACGGTGCTCGGTGCGGGCGACGGCGGTGATGGTGTGGCCCTCGGCGGCGAGGGCCAGTGCGAGGGCGCGGCCGATGCCCTCGGTGGCGCCGGTGATCAGGGCGCGGGTCACTGTTCCGCCTTCGGGGCGGTGTCGGGGGCGTAGAGGAAGGAGAAGCGCTCCATGACGTTGCTGCGCTCGGTGTTGTGGAACGCGGCGATCCGCCAGGTGTCGCTGTCGTCGCTGCCGTCGGTGTCGCGGACCAGGGTGAAGGTCGTCACCTTCGAGAGTTCGTCCGCGCCGGGCTTGTCACCGGTGTAGTCGGCGCCGCGGCTGGTGAGGACGGCGACGTCCTTGGTCAGGAAGCGCATGTCGAGGTACCTGGCGGCGAGCTTGCTGTCCTTGAGGAAGCCCTTGAAAAGCGCGCGGTGGCTCGCGGTGATGTCGGCGCGGCCCTCGTAGTGGCTGCCGATGTAGGTGGTGTACGTGCCGTTCTCGGTGAACTGGCGGCCGTACGCCTCCGCGTCACCGCGCTCCCAGGCGTCGCTGAGGGCGTCGAGGGTGGCGCAGACGGCCTCGCCGTCGCGGCGGTCGGCGTCGGCCGGGATCACCTCGCCGCAGGTTTCGGCACCGGTGCGCCGCACGTCGGAGGTCGCGTCGAGACATATGTACGCGCCCACGGCGCCGAGAGCGACGACCAGGGTGGTGGCGAGGGCGGCGCGCTTGACGATCTTGGTGTTCATGGTGAGGACTCCCCGTTCGGTTGGTGGCGGGCCAGTGGTGGCGGACCGGTGGTGGCAGCGGCCACAATGGCCACACCCGTGCAACAACTGCACGCATGCATTATCTGCACACATGCAGATATTAGGCAAGGAGATGACGACGTGTCGACGGCGGAGCAGGACCAGCGGGCGATCTTTCGCGACTACATCGATGCCGTGGGGCTGCAGGCCATGGCGGGTGCGGAGGCAGCGGGCCTCCAGGCGTCCGAGTGGTACGCGCTCAGCCGCATCAGCGCGGCGGGCGGGCTCACCTCAGGTGAACTCGCGGCCGGGACGGGCCTCACGACGGGCGCGACGACGCGACTGATCGACCGCCTTGAGCGTGCGGGATACGTACGCCGCGCCACGGACCCCGCCGACCGGCGCAAGGTCCTGGTGGAGGCGGTACCCGACGCACTGGGCGAGGTCGAGGCGGCCGTGGCTCCGGCGCGGCGGCGGATCGGGGAGGTGCTCGGCGAGTACACGCCGGAGCAACAGGCCCTGCTTTTCGACTACTTCAGCCGCGCGGCCCCGGCGTTCCGGGCCGCTACGGAGGAGATCCGGGCGGCGACACGGAAGAAGGCGGCGACACGGAAGAAGAAGGAGCGCTGACGTCAGAGTTTTTCGGCCCCTCGGTCGTCGGAGTCGACGGCCCTTCGTCCAACGGAGGGCGCACTCCTCGAAGTTCACCGCGCCGGCTCTGTCCCGCCGGGGCGGCTGTGCCCGTAGGTCCCGTAGGTGCCGTAGGTCCCGTAGGTCCGGGCGAGTACGGAGACCGCGTCAGCCATGGCCTGGCGCAGTTCCTCCGGCGCGACGACCTCGACATCGATACCGAGCCGCAGCAGCTCGCCACACGCGTGCTCGGTGCTCTCCGTCGGGATGACGGCCTCGCTCCAGCCGTCGCAGCCGACCGCGGTCGCGGTGGCTTCAACTGCCCGTACCACCTCAGGCGGGACGTTGGCAGCCAGCCGCTCGCGTCCCCTCGGCGACAGCCGGACGGTGGCGGTGCCCGTATAGCGACGTGCCTGGAAGTCGTCCAGGTAGGACGACCAGTACGCACCCAGGACGAAGTCCTCCGGCCGCTCGAAGCGCTCGTCGCTCACCACCGCGTCGAGGACCTGGGTGACCCGGTAGGTGGCGGTCCGGCCCTTGGCCGCGGCCACGAGGTACCAGGTGCCGGACTTGAGCACCAGGCCATAGGGATACAGCCGACGGTCCACCTCTTGCGGTGCGCGCCAACGGCGGTACCGCACGTCCACCGCACGCCGGCTGAAGACCGCGTCCACGAGCAGGGGCAGATACGGGGTCGCCTCGGCTTCCCGGTACCAACCCGGAGCATCCAGGTGGAACACCGCGTCGGTCCGCGTCGCCTCTTCGCGCATGGCCGCAGGCAGCGCGGCCAGCAACTTCAGCCGCGCCGCGGCCACTTCCTCGGCGAGCCCCAGATCGGCGGCGGGCGTGGGCAGTCCGGCGAGGAACAGCACCCTGGCCTCGCGCTCGCTCAACCCGGTGAGGCGGGTGCGGTAACCATCGACCAGCTGATAGCCGCCGGTACGGCCCTGCTCGGCGTAGACCGGGACCCCGGCGGCCTGCAGACGGTCCAGGTCGCGGTAGGCGGTACGCACGGAGACCCCCAACTCATCGGCAAGGCGTCGTGCCGACATGCGGCCACGGGTCTGGAGCAACAGCAGCATCGACAGCAACCGGTCGGCAGACATACGAGGATTCTGCTCCGGAGCTCCGAAACACTGACAGGTTCTGGCACACCTGGGCCCTACCGTCGGCCCAGGTCGGTCCACCCGACTCGTAGCAAGTGCTCGAAGCAGGTGCTTGAAGCACGTGCTCGAAGCAAGTCAGAGAACGGAGTCCGCTGTGCCCGGAACCGCCCCCGTCGGCCATCCCGCTGTGATCGAGCTGCGCCAGTACACCCTGCGCCCCGGCCGACGGGACGAGCTCATCGAGCTGTTCGACCGGGAGTTCGTCGAAACGCAGGAAGAGACCGGGATGATCGTCCTCGGCCAGTTCCGCGACCTCGACGATCCGGACCGTTTCGTCTGGCTGCGCGGCTTCGAGGACATGGAGGCCCGACGGGAGGCCCTGTCGGCCTTCTACGGCGGGCCGGTCTGGGCCGCGCACGGCCCCCAGGCCAACGCCACCATGGTCGACTCCGACAACGTCCTGCTGCTGCGGCCCCCGCCGGACCGGCGCGGCTTCGCGGTGACCCCGTCCGAACGGCAGCGGGCGGGCGCCGCGGCACCGGACCGGTTCGTGGCCGCCGCACTGTGGCACTTCCCTCCGGGTACCCACGACGGCACCGAACTGATCCAGAACCGTCTCGTCCCGCTGCTGCGGCAGACAGGGCCCGCACCACTCGCCGTACTCGCCACGGAACCGGCGGCCAACACCTTCCCCAGGCTCCCGGTCCGCACCGGGGAGAACATCGTCGCGGTCTTCACCTCGTACCCGGACGAAGCCGCCCACCACCGCCACGTCGCCGACGCGACGGCCCATCCCCTCGTACGGAACGAGATTCTTCCGGGCATCGAGCGAGCGCAGGCCACAGCTCCGCTGTTCCTACGACTCGCGCCCACGGCCCGCTCACTCATCCGTTGAGGGCCGTTGAGGTCCGGCCGGGTGCCCGGCGGGTCAGGTCTCAGGCGGCGCTGTGTTCAAGCGGCGCTGTGTTCAAGCAGGTTCCTGAGCCTTTCCTCGTTCCTCGGCATCTCCTTGCGGACGTGCGGGCGGACGACCAGCGGCACGAGCAGTTTGCCCACACCGTGCCCCTCGAAGTCGACGCTCAGCGTCAGGCGTGAACGCTTTCCGTCGTCGAGGGGCTCGATCGTGCCCTGGACGTCTCCCCTGACGGGGCCATCGGTGCCGTGGAGATGCCAGCTTCTCGGCGGATCGAACTCGGTGACCTCCATGGTCATGGGGATCTCGCGGCGGCCGATCTTCCGGGTCACCTCGACCTTGGTGCCCACACCCATCGCGGCGTCGCCGACTTCATGTGCGGATACCGCGCTCTCCTGCCATTCCGGCAGGTGGGAGGGGGTGGTGACGTACGAGTACACCTCCTCGGGACTGCAATCGATGTCGATCGTTTCCTTGATCGCAGACATTGCGTCCCCTTTCGCAGGGATCTCACTGAAATGATCCCACCCCGGCCGATAAGGGGACCAGGCCAGGCAGCCGCATCCGGGACCGGCGTGATCCAGACGCGGCCCTAGCATCTCCGGCATGTCCATTCACGAAGTCCGGATCGGTGCTCTCCAGGGCGGCCCCGCGAATCTCGCCCAGTACCGGGGCAAGGCGGTCCTGGTCGTCAACGTCGCCTCCAAGTGCGGCCTCACCCGGCAGTACACCGAGCTGGAACAGCTGCAGAAGAAGTACGCGGGGCGGGGGTTCACCGTTCTCGGGGTGCCGTGCAACCAGTTCGCGGAGGAGGAGCCCGGAACGCCCGAGGAGATCGCCGAGTTCTGCTCGTCCACGTACGGAGTGACCTTCCCGCTGACCGAGAAGGTGGACGTGAACGGCCCCCGGCGGCACCAGCTGTACGCGAAGCTCGTGCGCGTCGCGGATGTGGACGGGCACAAGGGCGACATCCGCTGGAACTTCGAGAAGTTCCTCATCGCGCCCGACGGCACCGTCGCCGCCCGCTTCTCCCCGCAGACCACACCTGACTCCTACGAAGTCGTAGAGGCACTGGAGGAGATCCTTCCCGCCTGACGCGGCCTCGGTCGGCCATGCGTGCCGTCCATAACTGGCCTGCGGGGATGGGGAGTTGCGCCGGGTTGGCTGTCTGCTTACCCGTGACGCCACTCATCGGCGTTCATCGGTGACCGCGCTCAGGCGTTCATCGGTGACCGCGCACTCTCCGCTCGGGGTCCCTTCCACGTGTTGCGGCCGAACATGGGTTCTGGTCGAGTGGATAGGCGGGGGACGCGTACCGCCTCAGCCCCGATCCGGAAGAAGTGCGCGACATGCGAACTACTCCCTCCCGACGCCTGTGCGCAGCCGCGCTGCTCGTGGCGTCCGTACTTGCTCCGGTGGTGGCGACTCCCGCCGGCGCCGACACCGCGGCCCTCCTCGCAGGCACCGACCGAGCGGGCAGCGACCGAGCGGGCACCGCCCGACAGGCCCAGGACGAGTGCTCGCCGGACGACGCTCTCGGAAGCGATACGACCGCTCGCCTCGACAAGGCCATCGAGGACGTCCGCCGGGAGGCCGCCATCCCCGGTGTCGCCGTCGGACTGTGGATGGAGGGCAAGGGCTGCTACCTCCGCGCGACCGGGGTCGCCGACAAAACGAACCGCGAGCCGATGACCACCGATCTGTACACGCGGATCGGCAGCGAGACCAAGACCTTCACGGTCACCGGCCTGCTCGAGCTCGTCGACGACGAGAAGATCGGGCTCGACGACCCGATCTCCCGCTACGTCGACGGCGTGCCGAACGGCGACAACATCACGCTGCGTCAGCTCGCCGAGATGCGCAGCGGACTGTTCCCGTACACCGAGGACCCGGGCTTTGTACGCGATCTGCTGAGCGACCCGAGCCGCTCGTACACGCCGCAGGAGGTGCTCGCGTACGGCTTCAAGCACAAGAACACCTTCGCGCCGGGCAAGCAGTTCGAGTACTCCAACACCAACCTGGTGCTCCTCGGTCTCGTGATCGAGAAGGCGAGCGGGCAGAGCGCCGCCGACTTCATCCGCGAGCGGGTGATCCGCCCGGCCGACCTCGACCACACGGTGTTCCCCAACGGCGCCGAGTTCCCCGACCCGCATCCGCGCGGCTACACCAACCAGACGACGAGCGGCAAGATCGAGGACTCCACGGACTGGAACCCCAGTTGGGGCTGGACGGCCGGGGCGATGATCTCGAACCTGCACGACCTGCGCCGCTGGGCCAAGATCGTCGCCACCGGGGAGCTGCTCAGCCCGGAGACGCAGAAAGAGCGGCTGCAGACACTGCCGACCGGTTACCCCGGCACGAGTTACGGCCTCGGCATCTTCAACAGCGACGGCTGGATCGGGCACAACGGCTCCATCCCTGGCTACGAGAGCGTGACGGTCTACCTGCCTTCGCTGAAGGCGACGTTGGTGGTGCAGCTCAACACCGACGTCACCCATGACGGCCAGGAGCCGTCCTCGCTGGTCGCCCGAGCGATCACCCAGATCGTCACCCCCGACAACGTCTACGACCGCCCGGTCCCCCCGCGCTAGTGTTCCGACGGGTCATATCGCGTACGGGGGAGGGCAGTTGGGCAAGCGGCGTTACGTCGCCCGAGGGGTGCCCGGTGGGTATCGGGTCTGGGACAACAAGGGGCGGCGCTGGTGGGGTGACCTGTACGAGCTCTGCCCTGACGATCTGCTCGTGGAGCTGAACAGCGGGGCCCGGCCTGAGGAGATCACCGCTCTCATGAAGCGTTACCGCGCACTCAGGCGATAGCGGGCGAGGCCGCCAGCACCCCCCGCGGACTCCGTCTCAAGGATGACCGCGCCCC
>NZ_JAAAHS010000402.1 GCF_009908195.1 Streptomyces boluensis
CACCCTCCCCTCCCCGCTGTGGGCAGCACTTTCCGTTCCACCGCTGTGGGCAGCTGGTCCGCCAGGGGCGGAACTGTGGGCACAGCACCACGGCGCCGGGCAACTGAAAGGCAACGATGACCGAGTCAACCCTGCTCAACGCCACCGACCTGAACGTCACCTTCACCGGCCGACGCGGCAGCGGCAGCGCCCGAGCCGTGGACGGCGTCCACCTCACCCTGGGCAAGGGCGAGATCGTAGCCCTGGTAGGAGAGTCCGGCTGCGGCAAGACCACCCTGGCCCGCACCCTCCTGGGCCTGGAGAAGCCGACCGCAGGCCAAGTGACCTTCGACGGCGCCCCGTTGGCGTACGACAGCCGCTCCCTGAAGGCGTACCGCAACCGCGTACAGCTCGTCCTGCAGGACCCCAGCGGCTCCCTGAACCCACGCCACACCGTCTACGAGGCCGTCGCCGAGGGGCTACGCGTGCACGGGTACGCGGGCGACGAGCACACCAAGGTCGCCGAGGCGCTGTCGCGGGCCGGCCTGCGCCCACCGGAGCGGTTCTTCCAGCGGTACCCGCACGAACTCTCCGGCGGCCAGCGCCAACGCGTCGTCATCGCCGGGGCACTCGTCCTCGACCCCGAACTGATCGTCGCGGACGAGCCGGTGGCCTCCCTCGACGCCTCGGTGCGCGGCGAGATCCTCGCGCTGCTGCTCTCGCTGCGCGCGGAGCTCGGCCTCGCGGCCCTGGTCGTCACGCACGACCTGGGGCTCGCCTGGAACATCGCGGACCGGGTCGCCGTGATGTACCTGGGCCGGGTGGTGGAGACGGGCACGGTCGAGGAGGTGCTCACCTCCCCCCAACACCCGTACACCCAGGCCCTGTTGTCGGTACTGCCGGAGGCGCCGGGCGAGCCCGTGGTGCTGACCGGTGAGCCGCCGGACCCGACCCGCATCCCGGGCGGCTGCCGCTTCCACGCCCGCTGCCAGGTGCTCGCCTCGGGCGAGGCGGAGCGCGCGGGCGTGGCAGGTTCCTGTCGTACGGAGGACCTGCCGGTGCTGTCCTCGGGCCGCACCGCGCAGGCCGCCTGTCACTGGGCGGCGGCGCGTGCCGTCACCGGGCGGGACCCAGCGGCGTCTCCCGCTCCATGAACCGGAACTTGCCGTACGCGAAGTGCTCGGACGGGAGGAGCTCCACGATCGGCAGGGGCTTCTCCACGGGGTTGCCGTCGTCCCCGAAGTAGATGAGACCGCTCAGGCCCGCCACCTCGTTGCCCTTCTTGATCTGCAGCAGCATCTGGCGCACCGCGAGGGCGGGCTGCTCCTTCGGCGGCCACGGCAGATCCGCCGCCGAGCCGCCCTTTCCCGCGCCCTGCTCGCCCTCGTCGGACGGTTCCTTGGTCCACACCTCCTGGATGGCCCTGCCGGCGACGAGCATCGCGTCGTACACCGCGATGACCTGGCCGTCGACAAGCCCGCGGGGGTCGCGCCCGGTCAACTTGTCGTAGCGCGCGGCGAAGTCGGGGAACGGGTCCTCGCCCCGCGGATAACCCTTGCCGCCGCCCGCGCCACCGTCGCCCGTTCCGCCGCCGCCCGTGCTCCACATGTCGGGGTGGGCGAGGGCGGTGAAGCGCACCGTGACGTTGCTCAGCCGCCACTTGGCGTTGAACTCCTTCAGCTTCTCCTTGCTCTCCCGCCCGTCGGCGTAGATGCTCACCGCGTCATCGCCGGTGAACACGGTGACCTCGCAGCGCCGCCCGAGGACGGCCATCGCGTTGATGAACTGCCGCAGTTCACGGCCGCGTCCCGCGAAGTACACGGCGTCCGGCCGGTGTTGGCACACCTGGTTCGCGAGCGAGCCGAAGGCGTTGGCGAGCGCGGGCGCGCCCGCCTCGTAGGAGAGACCGAGCGGTTCGAGGCGCAGTCCCTGCCGCTTCGCCTGCCGCTCGAATCCACGGCTCAGGGACCTGCTGTACGCCTCGTCGGAGTCCCGGTCCTTGATCATCGCCACCCGGTACGGGCCGGGCTTGCGCTGCCGCTCCTTCAGGTGGCGGACGATCGCGGAGGCCTGCTGCCCGTTGGGGTTGTTCACCCGGAAGAAGCCGGGCTCCGTCCCTGAGGTGAGTTCGTCGGCGGTGGACGTGCCGCCGATCATCGGCAGCTCCGCCCGCCGCAGCGCGTCGACGAGCCGCGTCGTGCTGTCGTACGAGGGACCGAAACCGGTCACCGCGACCAGCGGGTGCTCCCGGTCGTCCCGCAGCTCCGTGAGCCGTTCGGTCACCGGCTCCCACTGCCTGCCGCCCGCCCCGGTGTTGGCGATGACGAGCTTGATCCGGGGAACGGTGCCCTGCCCGTTGTTGAGCTCGTCCTGAGCGACGTACGCGCCCTCGAGCTCCTGCAGCGCCGCGTTGTCGTCCTTGTCGGTCCCGCCGACGGTCAGAGGGTGCACGTAGGCGACGGTCACCCAGCGCTGGCCGGACTTCTCGACCTTCCGGTTGGCCCGGTGGATGTCCGCGCTGATGTCGTCGAGGGAGTCGTCGAACGAGAACGACCCGTCCGTGACCCCCACGCACTCCTCGTCCGGCCCCGCCTCCCACACGCCCTCGGCGCACCGGTCGAAGACGTACGCGCGGCTGCCCCAGGTGTCGAAGGCCAGGAAGTAGACCACCGCCGCCACCACGAGCGCGACCGCGCCGCCCCACAGGGCGTACCACCGCTTCGTCCGGTCGCCGCGCGGCACCGGCCAGGGCCGTATCGCCGGGGCGGGCTGAGGGTCGGTCACCAGGGCTCCTTCCGGGAGAGCCGCATGCGGTCGTCCAGGGTCTGCCACCGCCGAAAGCCGCGCAACTGCCCGCGCAGCGGCTCCAGTCGCTCCAGTCGCTCCACGATCACGCCGTGCAGCCCGGCCGTGGGACCACCGAGCGGGTCGGACCAGAGGTCGGCGTACGGGCCGGGCTCGGCGAGGGCCTGTCCGGCGGATCTTCGCGGATCAGCCCGCGGCGTCATGGAGGTCCCCCTGCTCGAGCGAAGCCGAGAGCGACGTGGGCCAGCCCCCCTCGCTGTCCGCTTAGGATGCCTCAACTGCCGTACGGGGAAAAGCAGTTGGGCCCGCATGTTCGAGCCGTTAGAGGGCGCGGGAAACCGGCCACGGACCCGAGGGGGAACGGGCGAGAGAGAACGGGGCGAGAGAGCAGAGGGACGCGCGACGGGCAGAAGCCCCTCAGGCCGCCGCCTCAAGCAGCTCCCGGCACCGCTTCACATCGTCGGCGATCGCTTCGAGCAGCCCGTCGATGGAGTCGAACGTCGCCTGGCCGCGTACGAAGGCGAGGAAGTCGACGCCGACGTGCTGGCCGTACAGATCGAGCCCGACGCGGTCGATGGCGTACGCCTCGACGGTGCGGGTGGTGCCGTCGAACTGCGGGTTGGTGCCCACCGAGATGGCCGCCGGCATCACCTCGCCGTCGGCGTGCAGCCAGCCCGCGTACACCCCGTCGGCGGGGATCGCGGTGTGCGGCAGGGTCTCCACGTTCGCGGTGGGGAAGCCCAGTTCGCGGCCGCGCTGAGCACCGCGTACGACGACGCCCTCGACGCGGTGCGGCCGGCCGAGGATCTCCGCGGCACCGGTCACGTCACCCTCGGCGACCAGGCGCCGGGTCAGCGTCGACGAGAACGGCAGACCGCCCCCGGCCTCGCCGCTGACGTACAGGTCGACGACCTCGACCTCGTAGTCGTACGTACCGCCCAGCTCGGCGAGGAAGGCGACGTTGCCCGCGGCCTTGTGTCCGAAGCGGAAGTTGGGGCCCTCGACGACCACACGCGCGTGCAGCTTGTCGACGAGCACCTTCACCACGAAGTCGGCGGGCGCCAGCTTCGAGAACTCGGAGGTGAACGGCAGGATCAGCAGCGCGTCCACACCCAGCTCGGCCATCAGCTCGGCCCGCCGGTGGTGCGGGGCGAGCAGCGGCGGGTGGCTGCCGGGGCGCACGACCTCGCTGGGGTGCGGGTCGAAGGTGACGACGACGGCGGGTACGCCCAGCTCCCGGGCCCGCTCCACGGCACGCCCGATGATCAGCTGGTGTCCGCGGTGCACCCCGTCGTAGGAACCGATGGTGACGACGCTGCGCCCCCAGTCCTCGGGGATGTCCTCCAAGCCACGCCAGCGCTGCACGGTGATTGCTCCTCGCCGAACCTCAGTACGTCCTGTTGATTGCGCAGTCCTAAGAGTGCCATGTCCCACCGGTGAGCTACGCATCGGCCGTACGTCCAGCGCCCCTGGCCCGCGGACCGGCGCACCCCTCACTGCCGCTACTACCGCTTACTGCCGCGCCCCGCTGCCGGGCAGCGCGCCGTGCAGCGCGGCGAGCACCTCCGGATCGCGCTCGTCACGCAGGAGTACGTCGAGGAGTTCGGCCCGCAGCGGCCGCGAGGCACGGGTGCCGGGGACCACCAGGACCGCCGCCACGGCCCGGCGGACCCGCGCGTCCGGGCTCTGCAGCGCCCCGCACACCAGCGGGAACAGCACCGCGCGCGCGGCCGGCCCCTGGTCGAGCCGCCGGTCGATGTACGCGACCGCGACCGGCGCCGCCTCGGGCCGCAGCGCGAGGAACTCCTGCACGAGCCCCGCCACCCGCCGCGCGAGCGCGGGCGTGGTGACCTCGGCGAGCGCCCGCAGCAACTCGTCGGAGACCGGCCCCGGCGCGCGCAGCCGGTCCTGGAACGCGGCGAGCACCGGCTCCGGGTGCGTGCCGAGCGCCGCGACGAGCGCGTCCGCCGAAAGCTGCGGGTCACCGGCCGCGAACCGCCGCAGGGCGAGCGGCAGATGCCGCGACCGGGTCTGCGGATCGCGTACGAGCAGGGCGAGCGCCGCCCCGTGCAGCGCGCAGTCGGCGGGGCGGGCGAGCAGCGCCAGCGCGGCGTACCGCAACAGCCCCCGGTCGGCCTCGCCGCGCGCGTACGGCGCGGTCCGCGGCCCGTACCTGGCGGCGGCGACCCTGCGGTCCGGTCGGGCGTCGTGCGCCCACCGGTCGACGGCCCGGCAGAGCGCGGACGGCTCCTCCTCGGCGAGCGCCCCCAGCAGTTCGTCCCCGCGCGCGTGCGCGCAGTCGACCAGCGCCTCCGTGAGGTCGTCGACGGCGGCGTGCCGATGCGTGTGCAGCAGCGCCTGCGCGGCCCGCGCGACGGTCGCGTCCGGCGCCGCGGCCAGCGCACGCTCGTCGGTGAACCACCGGGTCAGCAGCGGCTGTACGACACCGGGCGCCTCCTTCAGCCACTCCCCGACGGCGTCCAGGTAGCGCGCGCCGCCGCCCTCGTCGCCCGGCCCCGGGTCGGCCACGACGAGCCGCCGCAGCAGCTCCATCCGCTCCGCTTCGGGCAGCGGGAGGCCCCGCCAGAAACGCGGTCCGAACGCCTCGCGGCCGCCCCCGCCGCGCTCCGTGATCCGCTCCACCAGGAGCCGCAGCACCCCGAAGCAGGGCCGGGCGTCCGGCATCCGCGTCAGCGCCTCGGCGAGCAGCCGCTCGGCCCACCAGGCCGCGTCGGCGTTCCGCGAGCTGACCGCCGTACGCCCCGCGATGTCCTCGGCGGCACGCGCCAACTCCACGAGCCGCACGGCCAGTTCGGGACTCCCCTGCTGCCGCCCGAGCAGCAGCAGCGCCTCGACGACGGGCCCGATCCGATGCCGCGGCACGGGCAGCGGCCGACCACCCTCGACGACCTCCGCCTCCGTTTCCGCTTCGACCTCCGCTTCCGCCTCCAGGGCACGCCTCCCCGCCCGTACGTCACCGTCGCCGACCCCGCCCACGACGCCCTGTACGGGCACGCCAGGCCCGGCGGCGGTCACCACACCACGAGCCGCAGCACGAGCCGCGTCACGAGCCGCGTCACGGTCCGCGCCACTGGCAGCTCCGCCCACCGGTACGCCGCGGTGCGCGCCCCGCCACCGGTGCACCAGCGCGTGCAGCGCGGTGTCGAGGTCCAGGTGGACGCCCTGGATCCAGTCGGCCAGCTCCTCGTGCGCGAACCGGTACCCGTCCCCGGCCGGTACGAGCAGCCCTTCGGTGAGCACCGCCGACGCGTACCCGCTGGCCCACGGGAACACCGCCTCGAAGGACGCCCGGTCCAACTCGCCCTGCCCTGGCCCGAGGCTGCGCCGCGCCGCCTCGTGCACCCGGCCCGACACCCGCGCCGCGAGCCGCCGCACCGCCGTGCCCCGCAGGTCCTGCGCGGCGGCCACCCGTACGGCGACCCGCAGGCACATCAGGTCGAGGTAGGCGGCGAAGATCTCCTCGCGCGTGGGCGTGCCCCGCGGGGCTCCGGGCAACGCGGCACGCACCTCGTGCAGCAGCCGCAACGCCAGCGGGTGCCCGGCGTCCACCGGTGCGACCGCGTCGTCGGGGATGCCGTACCCCGCCCGCGCGAGCGCCGCCTGCCCCGCGTCGAGCGCGCCGAGCCGCACACACGCGGGCAGCCGCTCCGCCCCGGCACCGTCCGGCCCCGCACCGTCCGCCCCGGCCCACCCGTCGGGCACGTACCGGGTCCCGGCGGGGAAGAGGCGTCCC
>NZ_JAAAHS010000403.1 GCF_009908195.1 Streptomyces boluensis
CCCCGCCACCGGCCCTCTCCCGCCGCACCGCCCCGGGTGAGATGGTGTGCGACGGCGCGATGGTTGTACGGGGAAAGGATCTGGGCGGTGGCTGAGTCAGCGATATCCGGGGGCCGGGCGGACGGTCCTGAGCCGGGCACCCGCAGGCGCGGGGCGGTGGTCGCGGCGCTGATGCTCGCCATGGCGCTCGCCGCACTCGACTCCACGATCATCGCGACGGCCGTCCCGCAGATCGTCGGCGACCTCGGCGGCTTCTCCGTCTTCTCCTGGCTGTTCTCCGGCTATCTGCTCGCCGTGACCGTGACCCTGCCCGTCTACGGCAAGCTCTCCGACACCTTCGGCCGCAAGCCCGTCCTGCTTTTCGGGATCAGCCTGTTCCTGCTCGGCTCCGCGCTGTGCGCCGGGGCCTGGGACATGGCCGCCCTGATCGCGTTCCGGGTGGTGCAGGGCCTGGGCGGCGGCGCCATCCAGGGCACCGTCCAGACACTCGCCGCCGACCTGTACCCGCTGGAGCAACGCCCCAAGATCCAGGCCAAGTTGTCCACCGTATGGGCCGTGTCGGCGGTGGCGGGGCCCGCGCTCGGCGGGGTGCTCGCCGGGTACGCGGACTGGCGCTGGATCTTCCTGATCAACCTGCCGGTCGGCGCCCTCGCGCTCTGGCTGATCGCCCGCCACCTGCACGATCCGGTGCGCGGGCGGGGCGCGGACCGGCCTCCCGTCGACTGGGCGGGCGCCCTCGCCGTGTTCGGCTGCGGCGGCGTCCTGCTCACCGCCGTCGTGCAGGGCGGCATCGCCTGGCCCTGGCTGTCCGCACCGTCCCTCGCGCTGTTCGGTACGGGTGCGCTGCTCGCCGCGGCCACCGTGGTCATCGAGCGCCGCGCCGCCGAGCCGATCATCCCCGGCTGGGTGTGGAAGCGGCGCACGATCGCCGCCGTGAACCTGGCCCTCGGCGCGCTCGGCCTGCTGATGGTCGCGCCGACCGTGTTCCTGCCGACGTACGCGCAGTCGGTGCTCCGGCTCGGGCCGGTGGCGGCCGGGTTCGTGCTCAGCGTGATGACGCTGAGCTGGCCGGTGTCGGCGGCCCTGAGCCAGCACGTGTACCGGCGGATCGGCTTCCGCAACACCGCCGTCGTCGGGATCGGCGCGGCCGCCCTGATCCTGCTGAGCTTCCAGCTGGTGCCCTATCCGGGCGCGGCCTGGCAGCCCGCGCTGATCATGCTGCTTCTCGGCGCGGCGCTCGGCCTCTTCCAACTGCCGCTGATCGTCGGCGTCCAGTCCACCGTCGGCTGGGCTGAGCGCGGCACGACCACCGCGTCCGTGCTGTTCTGCCGCCAGATCGGGCAGACCGTGGGCGCCGCCCTGTTCGGGGCCGTCGCCAACGGCGTGCTCAGCGCGCGGCTCGGCGGCTCCGCCGACCTGGACTCCGCCGCGCGCGAACCGGGCGCCCCCGAGGTGCGGCGCGCGATCGACGCGGCCGTGGACGCGGTGTACCTGGGCGCGGCGTGCGCGGCGGTGCTCGCCCTCGTCGTCCTCCTCACGGTGGCGCCGCGCCGCTTCCCCGTACTGAAGCGGGAACCGGAGGAGTCGCCTCAGCAACCTCAGGAGACACCTCAGCCACAGGCGCCCCGCGCCGACTGACCAGTTCGCAAGAAACCCTCCACCTTCTCGCTACCTGCGAGTAACGTTCCGGCTCCTCCCCGCGGTCCTCCCCGAACCAGGACCAGGACCAGAACCGCGCGCAAGGAGCACCCCGATGCACGACCCGCACAACCCGTACGCCCCGAACGACCTGAACGACCCACACGGCCCGAACGGCGCTCCGCCGGTACAGCTCACGTACCCCTGGCGGCCGCAGGCCCCGGCGCCCGGCTCGGTGCGGCGGCGGCGCTCCGGGGCCGCGCTCGGGCTCGGGCGGCACAGCGACATCCGGCTGCTGCGTACCGCCTACAAGTGGCTGCGCCGGGTCGCCACCGCCACCGCGCTCGGCTACTTCGTCCTGTTCCTCGTCCTGTCCGCGTACGCCCCGGAGTTGATGACCCTGCGCGTCGACGGCGGCCTCAGCGCCGGACTTCTCCTCGGCGCCTGCCAGTTGCCGGTCACGCTCGTCGCCCTCGCCGTGTACGAAGGGCAGGCCCACCGCCGCGTCGACCCGCTCTCCGAACGGCTGCGCCGCCAGGCCGAGTTGGCGGACCGCCGGTGAGCACGGCCGCCGCGGCCGCGCTCGACCTGGGCTCGCCCGGCACCCAGACCGCGTGCCTGGTCGCGTTCACCGCCGTCGCCACGGTCACCCTGCTGCTCTGCGTCCTCACCGGCCCGGACCGCGACGACCTCGACGCGTTCTACACCGGCTCCCGCTCCCTGACCCCGCTGCGCGGCGGCCTCGCCCTCGCGGGCGACTACATCTCGGCCGCCACCCTGCTCAGCACCATCGGCATCATCGCCCTGACCGGCTACGACGGCGTCGTCCTCGCCCTGTCCACGGCCCTGTCCCTGGTCCTGCTGATGTTCCTGATCGCCGAACCCCTGCACAACGCGGGCCGGTTCACGATGGGCGACGCCTTCGCCCGCCGCTTTCCTGGTACGGGCACGGGTACGGGTACGGGTACGGGTACGGGTACGGGTACGGATACGGGTGCCGCCTCCGATCCCGGTGCGGGTACGGGTACACGTACAGCCGCCGGCGGGCGAGGTGTGCGGGTCGCCGCCTGTGCCGCGACCCTCGCCGCGCTGCTCCCCCTGATGGTGGTCCAACTGGCCGTCGCGGGGCAGGTCCTGGCGTTCATCCTCGGCTTCGACCGGCCCGGCGTACAGACCGGCTGCATCATGCTGCTCGGCGCGCTCATGATCAGCTACGCCGCGATCGGCGGCATGAAGGGCACCGCCCTCGTGCAGGTCCTCAAGATGGTGCTGCTGCTCGGCACCGGCACCCTGCTCGCCGGACTGGTCCTGCACCGCTTCGGCTGGAGCCCCGGCACCCTGCTCACCGCCGCCGAACGCGGCTCCGGCGCCGGGCCCCGATTCCTGGAGTCCGGGCTGCAGTTCGCGGCCGGCGGCGCCACCTCCCGGCTCGACATGATCTCGTCCCAGCTGACCGTGGTGCTCGGCGGCGGCTGCCTGCCGCACGTCACCATGCGCATGTACGCCGCGCGCAACGCCTCCGCCGTACGCCGCTCGATGTCCTGGGCGGTCTCGTCCGTCGCCGTGTTCGCGCTGCTCATCTCCGTCATCGGCTTCGGCGCCGCCGCGCTCGTCGGCCACGAACGCCTGGTCGCCGGTGACGCCCAGGGCGACACCGCGCTGCTGCTCACCGCGCAGGCCGTGTTCGGCCCCGAGGCGGCGCTCCTGGAGACGGCGCTGTTCACCACGGTCACCGCCGCGGTGTTCCTGACCGTGCTCGCCTCGGTCGCCGGAATGATCCTGGCCTGCGCCAACTCCCTTGCCCACGACGTCTTCGCGCACCGCCGACGCCCCCTCACCGAGCGCCGCGAGCTGGCCCTCGCCCGGGTCTCGGCGGTCGCGGTCGGCCTGACCGCCATCGCCGTCGCGGTGCTCGTGCAGCACCGCAACCTCCAGCCCCTTGTCTCACTGTCCTTCTGCCTGGGCGCCTCCGCCCTCGCCCCGGCCCTGGTCTACAGCCTGTTCTGGCGGCGCTACACCCGTACCGGCCTGATCTGGACCCTGGCCGGCGGCTCCCTCGGCGTCCTCGTCCTGCTGACCGGCACCAGCCTTGTGTCCGGCGCACCCGGCGCTGCCTTCCCCGACCACGACTTCCACTGGTTCCCGTTCACCACCACCGGCATCGCCTCGATCCCGCTGGGCTTCCTGCTCGGCTGGCTCGGCACGGTCCTCGGCTCCCGCCACACCCAGGCACAGCAGCGCCGCGAGTACGAGTCCGTGGAGAGCCTGATCCTGGCGGGCGCGCGCCGTACCCGACGCTGAACACCGCCGGGTACGGGGACAGTTCAGGAATCCGTGCCCGAGGCCGGCCCCGGCACGGTGGGCCCGGCCGGCTCCGTGGGCGCGGTCAACTCCGTGGGCGCGCGGCCGGCGAGACCGGCGAGGCTGCTGCGCACATGGTCCATGTGGGCGCGCAGCTCGTCCGCCGTCTCCTCGTGCTCACGCAGCACCCGGTCGGTCTCGCGGGCAAGCCGGTCGGCCTTCATCCGCGCCTCGGCGAGCAGTTCGGCGGCGCACGCCTCCGCGTCCTCGTGGCCGTGCCGGGCCGCCTCCCGCGCCTCGGCCAGGGCCCGTTCGGCGTCGGCGAGCCGGGTCTCGGCCGCGGTGCGCAGTTCGGTGGCCTCGGCGTCCGCGGCGGCGGTGCGCCCGGCCGCCCGGCGCTGCTCCGCCTCGTGCCGCTCCGTGTGCTCCCGCTCCTGCGCGGCGAGCAGGTCGGCGGCGCGCTGCCGGGTCTCGCGCAGGGCGGCGAGCGCCTCGCCCCGCGTCTCCTTGCTCTGCGCGCGCACCGCGGCCCGGATCGTGTCGACCTCGCCCTGCGCGCCGAGCAGCAGTTGCCGGGCGCGCTGGTCGGCGGCGCCGCGTACGGACCCGGCGTGTCCGGCGGCCGCCTCGCGCTGCTCCGTCGCGTACCGGGCGGCCGCCTCGCCGCGCGCGCGTGCCTCGGCCTCGGCGGCGCCGCGTACCGCGTCCGCCTCCTCGCGCACGGTGGCGAGCAGCAGTTGGGCCCGCTCGCCGAGCGTCTCGTACGTCTGCGGGGCGAGGCCCGCCACGACCTCGCTCAGCCGGGCGGACTCCTCCTCCATCTCCTTGGCGAGCACGGTGAGGCGGGCCGCGCGCTCCCAGGCGGCATCGCGCTCCGCGTCGATCCCGGCGGCGTACGCGTCCACCTGCCACGGCCGATAGCCACGGCCCCGTACGACCGTGAAGCCGTGGGACGACGGCGCTGCACTCATCCTGGAACCCCTTCTCCGACGCTCATGGCGGCGAGACGCGACCGCCGCTCCGGCGTACATCCTTCTGGATCACACCGAAGCGCCCATACCGCGACACTCCACCCATGTCTCCGGTCAAGGATGCGCGAAAAGCGGGCGAAGTCGGAATCCGGGGGTCGTACGGGGTCGAAAGGCGGCCACAAACGCCACAGCGCCGGGTGCCCGTCCCCGAAGGGCGAACACCCGGCGCCGTACGCCGATAACCGCGGCCGGACCTACAACAGGCCGTCCCACATCTGCTCGAGCAGCACCGACCACCAGCTGTCCGGCGAGCCGAGCGCGGCCCCGTCGAGCGCGGCCAACTGCTGCTGGAAGTCGACCGTCCAACGGCCCGCCTGCTCCTGGTTCAGGCCGTACCGCAGCCGCCACATCCGGCCGAGCAGCGCCAGGCAGCGGACGAACTCCGGAAGCCCGGTGTTGACGAACTGCGGCGCCACCGCGGCACCGCCCGGCCCGGCCTCGACCGGCACCGCCACGATGTTCGCCGTGCCGTACTGCACACAGATCGCCCGCCCGAAGTCACTGCCCATGACCAGGTACGAGCCCGCGTCCGCGGCCGGCTGCACACCACGCTCCTGCGCCAGCTCGGCCAGCGTCGGCACCGGCCGGCCCGGCTGCGCCTGCGCCCAGAAGAACGGGCTCACGTCCACCGGCAGGCCCGACCACATCAGGACGTGCGCCACCAGATCCGGCACGCCCTGCCGCGACACCGCCCGCTGGTCGAAGCGGAAGATGCCCTGCGGCCCGAACGCCCCGGCCAGCTCCTGCGCAAGACCCTCCGGCGGAAGCGGCGGTACGGGCTGCACCGGCTGCACCGGCACCCGCACCGGCGCCGGCCGCGCCGGACCGTCCGCGACCTGGTGCAACTCGCCCTGGTGGGCCAGGAGTTGCTGCATGCCCTGCTGCCGCGAGGCGTGATCCTTGCCGTACGGGGCGATCGACGTGATGCGCGCCTGCGGCCAGGTCTCGCGGATCATCCGCGCGCAGTACGCGCCGGGCAGCTCGCAGGACTCCAGCTCGGTGTGGAGTTCGAGCACCTGCTGCGGCGGCACGTTCATCCCGCGCAGCTCGTGCAGGATCTGCCACTCCGGGTGCGGCATTCCGGGCGCGGAGCGGCGGATCAGCTGCTGCTCGGAGCCGTCCTGCGCGCGGTAGCGCAGCACGGCCTGGTAGCCGGGGCCGACGGTCGGCTGACCGGCGGGCGGCTGCTGCGGATAGCCGTACGCGGGTGCCTGGCCGGGAGGCGGCTGCGGCGCACCGGGAGGCGGACCGGCCGGCGCACCCGGCGGCGGACCGGGCTGACCAGCCGGACCTGCCGGGGCTCCGGGCGGACCGGGCGGCTGCGGCGCACCCGGACCCGCCGGGCCACCGACCGCGGGCCCGGCCAGCATCGTCGCGGCGTGATGCACCCCTTCACCGGGACCGGGCGCACCGGGAGGACCGGGCGGCGTACCGGGGGCACCGGGCGCACCGGGAACCCCAGGCGGACCGGGAGGCTGCGGAGCACCAGGCGCACCAGGCGCACCAGGCGGACCAGGCGGCTGCGGCGCACCAGGACCCATCCCACCC
>NZ_JAAAHS010000404.1 GCF_009908195.1 Streptomyces boluensis
GGGCGGGGCACGGGACGGGGCCGGGCGCCCACCGCTCCCTCACGCCTCGGCCTCACGCGTCCGCGTACTTGGACTCCGACGCCGGGTCGACGGCCAGGCGGTAGCCGCGCTTGACGACGGTCTGGATCAGCTTGGGCGTGCCGAGGGCGGTGCGCAGGCGGGCCATCGCGGTCTCCACGGCGTGCTCGTCGCGGCCCGCGCCGGGCAGTGCGCGCAGCAGTTCCGCGCGGGCCACGACCCAGCCGGGGCGGCGGGCCAGCGTGCGCAGCAGGGACATCCCGGCGGGCGGCACGGCGCGCAGCTCCCCGTCGACCAGGGCGGCGTGGCCGCGGATCTCGACGCGGTGCCCGGCGAGGTGCAACGTACGGGCGCGGGCGGGCAGTTCGAGGCAGAGCAGCTGCACAAGCGGGCCGAGCCGGAAGCGCTCGGGCCAGGACGTGTCGAGCCCGTGGGACTGCAGCGGCAGGGCGGTGACGGGGCCGACGCAGGCGGGCAGCACGTCGTGGCGCAGGGCGTCGAGCAGTTCGTCGCGCTGGCCGCGTTCAGCGGCGCGGTTGAGGAGCGACGCGGCGGCCGGTGCGCTGGTGAAGGTCAGCGCGTCCACGCTCCGGCCGAGGGTCGCGTCGATGAGCCGGTCGAGGGGCGCGAGGTCCTCGGGCGGCATCCAGCGGTAGACGGGCACGCCGACGACGTCCGCGCCGCCTTCCCGTAGCGCCTCGACGAAGCCGGGCAGCGGTTCGCCGTGCAGTTGGAGGGCGATGCGGCGGCCCTCGACGCCCTGGCCGAGCAGCCGGTCGAGGACTTCCGCCATCGACTCGGACGAGGGTGACCACTCCTCGGTGAGGCCCGCGGCGCGGATGGCGCCCTTCACCTTGGGGCCGCGGGCGAGGAGTTCCACTCCGCGCAGGCGGTCGAGCAGCGCCTCGCCGAGACCCCAGCCGTCCGCGGCCTCGACCCAGCCGCGGAAGCCGATCGCGGTGGTGGCGACCACCACGTCGGGCGCGTGCGCGATCAGTTCCTCGGTCGCGGCGAGGAGTTCGCCGTCGTCGGAGAGCGGCACGATCCGCAGGGCGGGCGCGTGCAGTACCGAGGCGCCGCGCCGGGCCAGCAGCGCGCCGAGTTCCTCGGCCCGCCGGGCGGCGGTGACGCCGACGGTGAAGCCTGCAAGGGGTCCGTGTTCTTGCTGGTCATTGGGGTGCATGAGTGTCTCGTTCACTGAGGAGCATGAGTGTCTCGCCCCGCGCTCGCGTGGTCGTCCGGCGTTTTCCGGAGCCTGTCAACGGGCCGTGACGGGCTCGGTTCGCCGTGATGTCGTCCGTGTTACATCCCGCTCGGTCCCGCTGTCCTCTCATCGTCGCCCATCCCGTACGGCGAGTGCCGGGCGGGCCGGGACCCGGTCACGGATCCCGGCCCCGAGCCCTGCTCCCCGGCGTCGCTCACACCTGGGCGTAACTGAGCTCCCGTTCGGCCGTCCCGTCGTCGGCCGTCGCCTCGGTGGGCGCGGCCGCCTTCCGGGCCGGGCGGCGAAGGTATACGGCCCAGGTGACGACGAAGCAGGCCGCGTAGAAGACCAGGAACGCGACGAAGGCGCCGGTGCCCGAGCCCGCGGTCTGGAAGGACTGCCGGAAGGCCAGGTTGATGCCGAGCCCGCCGAGCGCGCCGACCGCGCCGATCAGCCCCATGGCGGCGCCGGAGAGCCGCCGCCCGTAGGCCGCCGCCTCCTCGCCGCCGAGGCCCTGCGCGAGCGCCTTGGCCTGGAAGATGCCGGGGATCATCTTGTACGTGGAACCGTTGCCGAGCCCGGTGAGCACGAACAGGGCGATGAACGCGCTGGTGAACAGCGTCAGCGACTCCTGCACGGAGGCGGCGACGATCACCGCGGTCGCCGCGCCCATGGCCACGAAGTTCCACAGCGTGATGCGGGCGCCGCCGAAGCGGTCGGCGAGCGAGCCGCCCACGGGCCGGATCAGGGAGCCGAGCAGCGGCCCGATGAACGTGATCGACGCGGCCTGCAGCGGCGTGCGGCCGAACTGGGTCTGCAGCACCAGGCCGAAGGCGAAGCTGTAGCCGATGAACGAGCCGAAGCTGCCGACGT
The DNA here is from genome assembly GCF_009908195.1 of Streptomyces boluensis. Taxonomy (GTDB): domain Bacteria; phylum Actinomycetota; class Actinomycetes; order Streptomycetales; family Streptomycetaceae; genus Streptomyces; species Streptomyces boluensis. Next base: position 2,096 of record NZ_JAAAHS010000404.1, read on the forward strand.
ACAGGAACGCCATGATCCAGGTGTGCGGGTCCCGGACGGCCTCCTTGGCGGCGCCGGTGTCGTTGCGTACCGGCGCCAGGTTGTCCATGAACAGCGCGGCGCACAGCGCGGACAGCGCGATCAGCGGGAGGTAGATGCCGAGCAGTACGCGCGGTCCGCCGGCGGCGCCGATCACGCCGAGGGCGACCAGCTGCACCACGGGTACGCCGATGTTGCCGCCGCCCGCGTTCAGGCCGAGCGCCCAGCCCTTCCTGCGGAGCGGGAAGAAGCCGTTGATGTTGGTCATCGAGGAGGCGAAGTTGCCGCCGCCGACGCCGGTGAGCAGCGCGCACAGCATGAACGTCGAGTACGAGGTGCCGGGCTCCATCACCACGAACGCCGCGCCCGTGGGGAGCAGCAGCAGGGACGAGGCGATGATCGTCCAATTGCGGCCGCCGAACCGGGCCACGGCGAAGGTGTACGGCACCCGCGCCACGGCCCCGACCAGCGTGGCCATGGACACCAGGAAGAACTTTCCGGCCGGGTCGATGCCGTACTCCGGGCCCATGAACAAGACCATGACCGACCAGAGGGTCCAGATCGAGAAGCCGATGTGCTCGGAGAGGATCGAGAAGGCGAGATTGCGGCGGGCGACATGCCAGCCGGTCTCCTTCCAGAAGCCCTCGTCCTCCGGGTCCCACTGCTCGATCCAGCGGGCCCCCTTACGTGAGGGGGGTGCGGTGGTGGTCGGGGCTGTCATCACGCCTCCACAGATGCGTCGGGTCGTGGAAACGACGCTAGGGACGGCGCATTTCAGACCCGTGGCGGCAGGTGACCTCCGCGCAACCTTGCTCTCACCCACGGCTCAGCCACGGTGTGAGCCGACGGGGGTTCCGCTGCCCCGGTCGCGGTCCCGGTCGCTGTCCCGGTCACTGCCCCGGTCGCGGCCGTTCGGCCAGAGTCTCGGGCGGCGGCGGGCGGCGAGGTCCTCGGCCCAGCCGGTGGCGAGGACCGCGAGCCCGATCAGCGGCCAGACCAGGACGAACATCCAGACCGGGTACGTGGTCTCCAGGGCGCCCGAGAGATGCGCGTCCACGAACGGGATGTCCCAGAGGCGGTCGAGGAGCGGCACCGTCGACAGGATCAGCAGGTTGTGCCAGAGGTAGATGGTCACGGCACGGTTGTTGGAGAGCGTGACCAGGTGGTCCAACGTGCCGAGCCTGCCCGGGAGTTGGCGCCACTCCGGGGCGTACCGCAGCAGGATCACCACGAAACCGGCGGACCAGGTGGCCTGGGCGAGCGGGATGTCGTTCAGGTCCCAGCCGTCCGGGCCGAGGTGTCCCGAGGCCCACCACAGGCCGAAGGCCATCACGAGCGAGGCCCAGGAGACCACCAGGCGGCGGGGTATCCGCCCGAGCAGCCCGTCGTGGTGGGCGAAGCCGAGCACCCAGCACGTGCCGTACATCGCGAAGTCGGTGACCGCGTTCCCCGTCTCGCCGGGGATCTCGACCAGGCCGGTGCCGACGACGGCCGTGAGGGCGAGCGGCGCGAGCAGCGTCACCCACGGCAGCCTGCGGAACGCCCGGAGCAGCAGCGGCGAGACGATCACGAACCAGAGGTACGCGCGCAGGTACCAGAGCGGCCCGACCGCCTGCACCGCCCAGGTGTCCTCGACCAGGCCCGCCTTGTCACCGAGGTGCCAGGGGAACAGCGGGGCGCCCACCGGCACGAGGTAGTTGAGGAGCTCGACGATCCAGGTCCCGGTACGCGTCGGCTGCCAGCCCGCGTACAGCATCAGCGGTACGGCGACGGCGGCGAACAGCCAGACGGGCGGCAGGAGCCGGCGCACCCGGCCCCGGATCACACCCCACGCGGGCCGCTTCAGGGAGCGCGCCATGAGGGATCCGGCGAGCGCGAACATCACGCCCATGGACGGGAACAGCACGGTCAGCCAGGCCCAGCCGAACAGGTGGTAGACCACGACACGGACCAGGGCGAGCGAGCGCAGCAGGTCGAGATAGCGGTCACGGGCGGACGTGCCCTCGGGTGCGGGCGGCGCGGGCTCGGCGAACACCGTGACGGGCGTGGAGGTACTCATCCGACCGGCCTCCGTTCCGGGCGGCGGGGCGCGGCGAACGTGCCGCCGGGGGCGCCGACGGCGCCGGTCCTGCGCAGTTTCTGCCAGCGGAGGCGGCCGCCGGACAGGGCGGTGATCCAGGACTGCAGCAGCACCACGTACATCAACTGCCGGTAGAGCAGCTGCTGAAGCGGCAGCGAGACCAGGTGGGTCATGCGCTCGCGGTCGAGCCGGAAGGCATACGCGGCGCACACCACCTGGACCGCGAGCACCCCGAGCCAGGCGGCGACGGTCTTCAGGGTGGGCCCGAAGACCAGGCCGTACACCAGGAAGACGTCGATCAGCGGCGCGAGCAGCGGCGCCAGGACCATGAAGAGGGAGACAAGGGGCAGACCGACGCGGCCGAACCGCCCGGAAGGGCCGCGCTCGACCAGGGCGCGGCGGTGCTTCCAGATCGCCTGCATCGTGCCGTACGACCAGCGGTAGCGCTGCGACCACAGCTGCCGCACGGTCTCCGGGGCCTCGGTCCACGCGCGGGCGTTCTCCGCGTAGACCACCTGCCAGCCGTCGCGGTGCAGGGCCATGGTGAGGTCGGTGTCCTCGGCGAGGGTGTCGTCGCTCATCCCGCCGACCCGCTCCAGGGCGCTGCGCCGGAACGCGCCGACGGCCCCCGGGATGGTGGGCATGCAGCGCAGCACGTCGTACATCCGGCGGTCGAGGTTGAAGCCCATCACGTACTCGATGTGCTGCCAGGCGCCGATCAGCGAGTCCTTGTTGCCCACCTTGGCGTTGCCCGCGACGGCGCCGACCCTCGGGTCGCCGAAGGGCTGCACCAGTTCACGGACGGTGGACGGCTCGAAGACGGTGTCGCCGTCCATCATCACGATCAGGTCGTACCGGGCGTTGGCCAGGCCTCTGTTGAGGGCGGCGGCCTTGCCCGCGTTGTGCTGGCGGACCACCCGGACGTCCGGCAGGCCAAGCTCCTCCACGAGGCGGGCGGTGCCGTCGACGGAGCCGTCGTCGATGACGATCACCTCGACCGGGTGCTGCCCTCCGTGCAGTGAACGCACCGTGTTCTCGATGCACTTCGCCTCGTTGTACGCCGGTACGAGCACCGAGACCGGTTCGGTGACCTGCGGGCCCCAGCCGAAGCCGCGGCGGCGGGTGCGGCGGGCGTGCACCCGGGACAGCAGCAGCATCAGGCCGAACCGCGCGAGGACCAGGACACCGATGACGGCGAGGCCCACCACGAGCCCGCCCGTGACGTGCTCGGAGACCCCCACCGCGGCCACGAACGCGCGGCCTTTCCACAGCTCGGAGCCGCTCACCGGGGTGTGCGCGCTCGGCGCGTCCATGGCCTCGGTGAGATTCGTGAACTCGTAGCCCTCGCGCCGCAGTTCGGGGATGAACCGGTCGAGCGCGGCGACGGTCTGCGCGCGGTCGCCGCCGGAGTCGTGCATGAGGACGATCGCGCCCTCGCCGTCGCGCGGGGTGGCCCGCTGGATGATCTTCTCGACGCCGGGGCGCTTCCAGTCCTCGCTGTCGGTGTCGTTGACGACCGTGATGTAGCCACGCCCCCCGATGTACTCGGTGACCGGCCAGGACATGTTGTCGAAGGCGTCGGCGAACGAGGAGTACGGCGGCCGGAACAGGGACGTGCGGATGCCCGCCGCGCCCGCGAGGGAGAGCTGGTTCTGGGAGAGCTCCCAGTCGACGCGGCGCTCCGACCGGTAGGACAGATCAGGGTGGTTGAAGGTGTGCAGGCCCACCTCATGCCCCTCCCGCACCATCCGCTCGACCAGCTCGGGATGGCGGGCGGCCATGGCGCCGGTGACGAAGAAGACGCCGTGCGCGCGGTACCTCCGCAGCGTGTCGAGGACCTTCGGCGTCCACACCGGGTCCGGCCCGTCGTCGAACGTCAGCACCAGCTTCCCGCGCGGTACGTGCAGGGCCTCGGCGGGCCGATCGGGGTCGCGGGCGTCGATCACCGGGCCGCCGCCGAGGATCCGCTCGGGCACCCGGTCGGTGGCCGCGGGCGGGCGCACCCGGTGGTCGGCGAGGATCTCGCTGTGCACGTACCCGCGGAGCATCAGCATCGCGAACAGGGCCACGAGCAGCAGCGAGGGCAGCAGGTAGCGCATGGGCAGGCGGCGGCGCGGCACGGTGGCCGCGCGGTACCGGTGCGGTGCCGTCATCGTGCGGCGCCCTCACCGCTGCCGGGGGCGGGACCGGCCGAGGGAGGCCCGGACGGCTCGGTCGGCGGCACCGTCGGGCCGGTCGGTTCCGGTTCCGGTTCCGGCGCGGTCGGCGGCGGCGCCGTGGGGCCGGGCCGCGCAGGCCCAGCCTCCCCCTGCCCCGGCCC
>NZ_JAAAHS010000405.1 GCF_009908195.1 Streptomyces boluensis
GTCCCCCGCGCCCTGGTCCCCGACCTGGTCCCCGCCCAGGCCGCCGCCGTCGCTGCTGAGTGCGGCACGCGGTGCGGAACCGAGTCGCCGTCCGCGTCGGCAGCGCAACGCCCACGCGGGACGACGCGTACTCGGCGAACTAGGCATCATCGCAAGGGAGTTGAGCACGGCCATGGGGCGGTTCTCGTCGACGGACGAGATCCCGTCGACGGACGAGATCACGGAGTCGGGCGTGATCACGGAGTCGGGCGAGATCAAGGCGACGGACGTGGTCACGGCGACGGGATCGATCACGGCGGCCACGGAGACCGCCGTGTCCGCCGCCGTGGGGCCGACCTGGGTGAACGACCCGCGAGGCGTGGCCTATTGCGCTGGCTCAGTCGCAGTCATGGCTGAGTACAGGGAGGCGACGGTGCCCGCGCCGAGAGGGTGTCGCCGTAGTCGCCCTACGCCGGGTACGGCTCGGCCGCGCGCGCCGAGTGGAGTGCACGGGCCCACCAGGCCAACTGCTCAAGAAGGGTCTTGGCGTACTGAGGCGCGTCGGAGTCCATGGGGTGGCCGTCCTCCCAGGCGGTGAAGTAGTTCGGGAAGGCGAGACCGTCGCGGATGGTCACGGCGTGGAGTTCGGTGAGGACGTTCTCCAGGTGCAGCACCGCGTGCCGACCACCGGCCGCTCCCCCGTAGCTGACGAAGGCGACGGGCTTGGCCGTCCACTGGGTGAAGTGCCAGTCGATGGCGGCCTTCAGGGAGGCCGGGTAGCTGTGGTTGTACTCGGGCGTGACGATGACGAACGCGTCAGCGCTCTCCAGGGCCGAGGTCAGTGCCGCCATCCCGGCCGGGCGGGGGTAGCTTTCGCCGGCGTACTTGGGTGAGGCGGCGGGCAGGGCGAGCGGAATCTCGATGTCGGCGAGATCCACGACCTCCACCTCGAACCCACCGTGCAGGCCTGCCTGTTCGGCGACCCAGGAGCCGACCACGGGGCCGAAACGTCCGTCACGAACGCTGCCGACGATCACTACGAGCTTGTGCTTGTTGTTGTCCATGCCCCTCACGATCGGCCCGCGCCGCGGCGGTAGCCAGACCGTGTCCAGGGTGGCCCCCGCAGGGGCACCCTGAGCCCCTCATCGACGTTCGAAGGGAGTCTTATGCTCAGCAACATGGGGACACCACTGGGGGACTTCGTCCGGACCAAGCGCGACAGCACCCAGCCCGAGTCGCTGGGGTTGCCGGACCGTGGCCGACGCCGTTCGCCGGGACTGCGACGCCTCGACCTCGCTTCACGGGCCGGGATCAGCGTCGAGTACCTGACGCGGATCGAGCAGGGCCGGGACCGCAACCCTTCGGTCGCCGTGGTCAACGCGCTCGCGGACGCGCTGAGCCTGGACACCGCGGAGCGCAACCACCTGCGGTACCTGGCGAAGATCAGCGGCGGCGAGTGTGTCTCGCACACAAGGCCCGCACCCGCACCCGCGCGCCGAGAAGTGCGGTCGTCGATCCGGGACACCTTGAGCCTTCTGGAGCCCGGCATGGCACTGGTGACGAACCGGCTCGGGGACGTGCTGGCCTACACCAGCACGTACGAGTCGGTGACCGCCGGGACCGGGCTGCTCGATACGGAGAGCCCGAACCTGACCCGCTATGTGTTCACCGACCCTCGCGCCCGGACGTTCTTCGCCGAGTGGGACGACATCGCGGACGAGCAGGCCTTCGACCTTTGGCTCGGCCCGTCAGTGGAGAACGCCGAATGGCTGACCTCGGAGCTCGCCCCCGTCGCCGGCCCAGACTTCACGAGCCGCCTCAACCAGCACGTGCTGCCGAAGCGCGGCGTGCTGAGGCTGAACCACCCCTCGGCCGGTGAACTGAGCCTGCGCCGCGAAGCACTCGAAGTCTCCGCGGACGCCCAGCAGTTGATCGTGTACATACCGGCGGACGAGAGCACCGCCGAAGCGGTCGAGCAGCTCCGCCACCGTGGCCGGAGACTCGGCGGCGGACTGCGGGCGATCTCCTAGGGGGCGTCTCCCTCTGGCCCAAGGCCCGCCTCAGCGGTGGCTCAGTACGTTGATCACCTGACCGTTGGGGTCGCGTACGAAGAAGCGGCGTACGCCCCACTCCTCGTCCTGGAGAGGGTGGACGATCTCCGCGCCGGCGGCCTGCACGGCGGCGTGGACCGCGTCCACGTCGTCCACCTCGACGCTCATGTAGGGGGTGACGGGAGCGGTCTTGTCGGCGGTCATCAGGCTGACCTGCGCCGCCGGGACGGTGGGGGAGGCCAGCGTCGCGATCCAGCCGAGGTTCATGACCTCCTCGAAGCCCAACAGGCCGTAGAAGTCGCGGCTTTCCTCCACTGCCTCGGAAGGGATGACGGGCATGACACGGCGAACAGTCATCGGTCTCTCCACGTGGTTGCGGCTCGTCCCCGGAGCGGATCTGGCTCGGAGACCTTGCGGACATCCAGGAGTACCAGGAGTACCAGGAGCACCGGGAGTGCCGGGGCAACCAGGAGTATCGGGGCGAGTACCTACACCGCCGTAGGGAGGTCTCCGTCCAGTGAGACCTGTTGCTCGATCCCAGCGGCCGCGGCCCGCAGTACCGCGACCGCCTGGTCCAGGAACGGGTTCGGGTCGCCCGCGCGGCGGACCGCGAACACGCGGCGTACGTGGGTGGGGTTGGCGAGCCGGATCAGGTGGACGTCGTCCGACTTGCTGAGGGCCAGCTCGGGGACGATGGCGACGCCGAGGCCGTTCCGTACGAGTTCGAAGGGGAGGTTGTAGTCGTTGGTGCGGAAGATGACCTCGGGACGGAAGCCGCCCTCGGCGCAGATGTGGAAGAGGGAGCGGGCGGCGTCGGTGTCCTCGCGGTAGCAGATCCAGCGTTCGCCGGAGAGGTCGCCGACCTGGATGCGTCTGCGGCGGGCGAGGCGGTGCCGCTTGGGCACGAGGACGTACAGCGGTTCCTCGAGGATCAGCGTCCGTTCCAGGTCCGGGGGGTCGTTGCGGGGGACCGTGCCGTACTCGAAGATCACGGCCAGGTCGAGTCGGCCCTCGGCGACGGCGGGCAGGGTGACGGGTGGGTCGCCCTCCTCGTAGCGCACGTCGACATGGGGGCGGTCACGCAGGAAGTCGGTGAGGACGGCCGGCATCAGACGGAAGCCCGCTGACCAGAAGCTGCCGAGGTGGAGCCGCCCGCGTTCGGCCGCGGCGAAGGACCGCATCTCGTCCTCGGCGGCCTCCAGATCGGCGAGCAACCGGGCGGCGCGGCGGGCGAGTTGGGCGCCCGCGGCGGTCGGGCGGACGCTGCGCGGGGAGCGTTCGAAGAGGGGCACGCCGAGGGTGCGTTCCACCGAGGCGATCTGTTGTGAGACCGCGGAGGGGGAGTAGCCGAGGCGGCGGGCGGCGTCGCGCAGTGAACCGGTGGCGACCACATCGCGGATCGCCTGCAACTGCGTCGGTGTCAGCATCAGCAGAACTTAACAACCGCCGGTGGAGCGCCGCCAGAGACGTGCTCCGGATCATCCGGCACGGGATCGGGGCTTCATCCGGTTCTTGAACATTCCTCGCAGGTGGGAGGCGTAGCGGCACAAGGCTTGAGCAACAGTTCAACTGAACAACCTGTGCGGCAATGTTCATTGTGGCTCATCTTGTGCTGCCGCTGTGGCTGGCGCAGATTGAGCGGCATTGACCGGCCGGAATCAGGTTCGGCGGACCCAGGAAAGGCACTGCCATGGATACACGGCTCCCGGGAGCGCGCGCCCGACGGACCCAGCGCGCCGCAGTCGCCGGTGTGGCGCTGGCCGGACTGCTGTCGCTGCTCACCGCGTGCGGCGGCACCCCCTCGGCCGGCGCCGACCGTACGGGCCCCGCCGCCGACGGAGCCGCACCCGCCGCGCAGCACAAGGATGCGAAGCTCGCCGCGCTGCTGCCGAAGAAGGTCAGGGACTCGGGCGAACTCGTCGTCGCGGAGGGCGACGACTACCCGCCGCTCGTCTCCCTGGCGTCCGACAACAAGACCCTCGTCGGCGTGGAGCCCGAACTGATGCGGGCCATCGGCCAAGTCCTGGGCGTGAAGGTGAAGTTCTCCACGGCCAGCTTCGACAGCATCATCGGAGGCGTCCAGTCGCGGCGCTACGACCTGGCGATCCAGGCCATGCTGGACAAGCCGGAACGCCGCCAACACGTCACGTTCGTCGACTACTTCAAGACCAGCAGCTCCATGCTCGTACAGCAGAAGGACGCGAGCGCGGTCAAGTCGCTCGGGGACCTGTGCGGCAGAACCGCAGCGGTCGAGAAGGGCACGGCCCAGGTCGAGGACGTGGAGGCGCAGGCGAAGAAGTGCAAGGCCGCGGGCAAGCCCGCCGCGAAGACTCTGGTCTTCCCCGACTCCGTGGGCTGCTTCCAGGCCCTGTCGACGGGCCGAGCCAACGCGTTCGTCGGCGGCACCCCCACCGTCGCGTACCAGGCGGAGCAGTCGAAGGGCCAGCTGAGCCAGGTCGGTGAGCCGTACAACTTCCTGCCGTACGGAATCCTCGTGAACAAGCAGGACAAGGACCTGGTCGACGCGGTGCGGCAGGCACTGCAGAAGGTGATCGACAACGGCGCGTACGGGAAGATCCTCAAGCGCTGGAACGTCGAGTCCGGCGCCGTGGACCGTGCCACGGTGAACGGTGAGAGCGCCACGAGCGGTGGGTCGGAATGAGCGAGTCCACTCTCCCCGTCACACGGGTGGTCAAGGCGAGCGCGAGCGGCCGCGGCGAGATCGACGCGGTGCCGCTGCGTCGCCCCGGCCGCTGGATCGCCTCGGCGGTGCTCGCGTTCCTCGTGGTCTTCCTGATCCAGGGCTGGGCCGGCAACGAACGGATGCAGTGGTCCACGGTCGGTGACCACCTCTTCGCCCCCGTCGTCCTCGAAGGCCTGGTCACCACGCTCTGGCTGACGGCCGCGGCCATGGCCATCGGTGTGGTCGGCGGCGTGCTGCTCGCCGTGATGCGCAGGTCGGACAACCCGCTGCTGTCGCGGCTGAGTTGGGTCTACATATGGACGTTCCGGGGTACGCCGCTCCTGGTCCAGCTGCTGTTCTGGTACTTCCTCGCCGCGATCGTGCCGCAGGTCGGGATCGGGGTGCCGTGGGGGCCGACGTTTGTCGAGTTCGAGACCAACCAGCTGGTCACGCAGACCACGGCCGCGCTGCTCGGGCTCGGTCTGCACGAGGCGGCGTACATGGCGGAGATCGTCCGTTCCGGCATCGCCTCCGTGGACGAGGGCCAGTCGGAGGCGGCGAACGCGCTCGGTATGACGCGACGCCAGACGCTGCGGCGCATCGTGCTGCCGCAGGCGCTGCGCATCATCATCCCGCCCACCGGCAACCAGGTGATCTCGATGCTGAAGACCACCTCGCTGGTCTCCGTGATCGCCGTGCCCGAACTCCTCACCTCCATCCAGGCCATCTACTCGCGCAACTTCCAGCAGATACCGCTGCTCACCGTGGCCTGCGCCTGGTACCTGCTGACGGTGTCGGTGCTGAGCGTCGGCCAGTACTACCTGGAGCGCAGGTACGGGCGCGGCGCAAGCCGTGACCTTCCGCCCACGCCCCTGCAACGCCTGCGCACCGGCCTCGCCACACGCAAGCCCGCGCCCGCGCACTCGTCCTCGCCGGCGCTGAGCAAGACGCCCGCGTCCGGGACCACCACGACCGCACCCTCGGAGGACCGATGACGACAACCGCAGCGCCGGTGGTGCGCGCCGAGGGCGTGCACAAGAGCTTCGGCCGTACGGAGGTGCTCAAGGGCATCGACCTGACCGTCGACGCGGGCGAGGTGATGTGCCTGATCGGCCCGTCCGGCTCGGGCAAGTCGACCTTCCTGCGCTGTATCAACCGCCTGGAGACCATCGACGCGGGCCGGTTGTACGTACGCGATGAACTGATCGGTTACGAGGAGCGGGGCGGCCGGGTCCATGAGCTGTCGGACACGGGGATAGCCCGTCAGCGGCGCGGGATCGGGATGGTGTTCCAGCGCTTCAACCTGTTCCCGCACATGACGGCCCTGGAGAACGTCATGGAGGCACCCGTCCAGGTCCGTAAGGAGTCCAAGGCGGAGGCGCGCGAACGGGCACGGGCCCTGCTCGCCCGGGTGGGGCTCGCCGAGCGCGCGGACGCGTACCCGGCGCAGCTCTCCGGCGGTCAGCAGCAACGTGTGGCCATCGCACGGGCGTTGGCGATGCGGCCCGAGCTGATGCTGTTCGACGAGCCCACGTCCGCGCTCGACCCCGAGCTGGTGGGTGAGGTCCTCGATGTGATGCGCGGCCTTGCGCAGGACGGCATGACGATGATCGTGGTCACGCACGAGATGGGCTTCGCGCGGGAGGTCGGGGACTCGCTCGTGTTCATGGACGGCGGAGTGGTCGTCGAGTCCGGCCACCCGGCAGAGGTGCTCGGCAACCCTCGCCATGACCGGACGCGGACGTTCCTCGGCAAGGTCCACTGACCGGAACCCCGCACCCCGCCCCGCTGTCTCCGCAC
>NZ_JAAAHS010000406.1 GCF_009908195.1 Streptomyces boluensis
CGCCCACCCCGGTCGCCCGCCGCCGCCCAAGCGCGCTCGAACAGCTCGGGCAGCGGGCAGGACGGGACCGCCGCCATATGGACCGTCGACCGGTGCTCGCGGGTCAGTGGGAGCAGGGTCCGCCTGGCCGACTCGACCGGGAGGCGCGGAGGTTTGGTCTCCTGCCACGGGCCGGGCAGGAAGATCGAGCGGCCCGCGCGCGGGCGGGCGGCACGGACGAACAGGCCCGTGCTTTCCAGTGCCGTGCAGGCGGACTTGAAGCGTGCGGGCTTCCAGCCGGTCCACTGCTTCACGTTGCGGTCCGTCGGGTCGGGGAGGGCGAGGAGTATGAGGTGGAGCGCCGCCGCGTCCTCGCCCAGGCCGTGCCGCGCGGCGCACTCCGCCACCAGATGCGGCACCGAACGGGCCGGGTGCTGCTCCCAGCCCGGCGCGGCCCCTTCGTCGGCGCTCAAGTGCGTGCCCAGCGCCGCGAATCCGTCGTCCAGGAGCAGCCGCAGGTCCGCGAGCGCGGGCAGCCCGCCGGGCGTCGGGAGCCACTGGGACGGCAGGACAGAGTCGAGGTAGGCGTCGAGGGTGTCCAGGAGGGGGTCGTCGGCGCCCTTCAACTGGGCTGGGTCGACGCGGAGATGACGTACCTCGTAGGTCTCGTCCCGGTCGATCGTGACCGCCTTGTGTGCCTCGAGCGCGCCCGTGAGGGGCGGGGCTCCCATCAGGTAGTTGTCCTGGAGGGAGAAGACGTGCAGCGGGCCGGGGCCGGTGGCCAGCTCCTCGCGGAGCCGGGCGATCGCGGCGCCGACGGCGGGGCGCAGTGGGTCGCCGGCCGGTGTGCGGTAGGCGAGCCAGGCCGCGACGCGGGGCAGGGCGAGGAGGTCCGGTTCGCCCGCCAGGCCCGCCGGGTCGGGAGCCAGGCAGGCTGCGCCCGAGGCTGTCCGGCCGAGGAGCGCCGACGGCCGGAGTACGGGCCTGCCCTCCTCGCCATGGTCGTGGAACCGCCGCCGCACCGGCCGCACCCGCCGTACCGGCTGCTCGCCCTCGGGCCGTGTCATTTCCTTGGCCGCGAGGGGGACCAGCGCCTGAGGCACCGGCACCGGGGCGCCGAACTGCTCCTGCCACCAGGCCACCGCGCGCGTCACATCGGGTCCGGTGGTCCACAGCGTCTCGGGATCGTCCGGCAGCAGCCGCTCCACAAGGGCTGCGGCCCGGCGCGGGTCGAGGCACGCGGCGAGGGTGTCGGCGGCCCACCGCCCGTCCTTGCCGTCGATCCGCCATGCGCTCAGGTCGGCGTCCCAGTAGCGCCCGCTGTTGTCCTGCTCCTCGGCCTGGTGCGGAGCGGCGTCGGCCCAACCGGCCAGGACATGGGCCGCCTCAGCCGCCGAGAGGCCCGTGCCCTCGGCCAGCGCGAGGGCGGATTCGGGGCGCGCGGCCGGTGTACCGCGCTGCTCGTACAGCTCGACGAAGCGCCGGAACCACGCGACCGGCCGGACGGGTTCCAGGACATACGCGGAGACGAGCGTGGCGCCCGCGGCGGCCAGCGGCCCGTCCTCCCCGAAGGCGCCCTCGGGGGCGTGCTCCAGGAGAACGCGGCGCGGTGGGCTTCCCTGCGCCACGACGGCGGCCGCCGAGGTGGCAAGGCGGAACGCGCTGCCCTGCACCGCGGATTCCCTGGTGGCGGCCGGTGCCCTCGCCTCGGGAACGTCGCACAGCACGATGCGCCAGCGGCCCGCGTCTCCTGTGACGAACGGAAGTTCGGCGTAGGTGCGCAGTGCGTCAAAGGCGAGGTTTTCGCGGATGGTCCCCGACGCGGCGCGCAGCGCGTACGTCGCGGCGTGCGCGTGCATCTTGCGGAATTCGCGGGGCCATCGGTACGCCGGCAGCTCGATCGTGGACGTCGCCTGACTCAAGTCACCTGCCCAGACCGGCTCCCCGGCCTCGGCGAGCGCGCGCAGCTCCCGGCACAGGCGCATGGACGGGTCGAGCGGCGTGGCGGGCTTCTTCTCGGCCTCGGGGGTGAGGCGGTGCACGACCGAGGCCAGGCCCGCGCGGCAGTTGGCGGCCATGACGAAGGCGAGGTACGCCTTCTCCGTGGCCTCCGCGCCCGCCTTCAGCTCCGGCAGTTCCTCCATGAGGACGGTGCGGTTGGTCCCGCGCACCTGGTCCCGTGCCAGGTCCGGTTCCAGTCTGTCGAGAACGGCCGCCACGCGTGCGCCGGGCAGTCCGGCGGGGAGCGCGGCCAGTTCGTCGGGGAGCGCGGCCAGTTCGGCCGTCAGCAGCGGCAGGACGTCGACCGCGGCGAACTCGGCGGCCGCCTCCACGTCCTTGAGCAGCTGCGCGACCGCCACGCCGACGTGCACGAGGCGGCCGAGGAGCAGTACCAGCTCCGCGAAGTCGGGCCCCGCGCGCAGCAGTTCACGCTCGCGTGCAAACCAGGACCGGATCTCGTCGTGCCCGACGGCGTTGTCGTAGAGAGCCGGGATCTGCCTCCAGCCCTGCCCGAACTGATGCGGCTGGAAGGACGTGTTGGTGCGCCAGCGGTCGTCCTCGACCGCCAGGGACATCCGCACGCGGGCCCGCAGTTGACGCGCGTACCGCTCGTCCGCGAGGAGGTGGGTCAGGTCCGGCCGGTGCTTGACGGTCACGTTGTACAGATACGCCGGGCCGAGGGCGCCCGGCGGGTCGCAGACGGGTGCGCCGTGCTCCAGGAGGACGTCGACGAGGTCGAGCAGGGTGGCCTCGTCCTTGCGCGTGGCGGACGTCCAGAACTCGAACTCGACCGGCACCCCGTCGGCCACGATGCGGGGCGCGATCAGCTCGGCCACCTGGTAGAGCTCGGCGGGCGGGGCCTTGCGCGGGTTGTGGTGCCGGGCGCAGGCCGACAGCCAGCGCGCCGCCTCGCCGTCGGGCAGGCCCGGCTCCTCGCCGGTGAGCAGGGCCAGGGCGCCCGTCCGGTCGAGCAGTTCACGCCACAATTCGCCGTTCGGCGTCCAGCCGCGCGGGCGCAGGCGGAGCGCTGCGTGGGCGGCCTCCGGGCCGCGTGCGCGCAGGAGTTCCACGGCGCGGCCCTTGAGGCAGTCCTGCCACAGCTTGTCGTCGCTGAGGCTGAGGCCGCCGCGCTCCTGGACGACCTCGTGCAGCAGTCCGGCCAGCGTCTCCTCCGGGTCAAGCCCGGCGGCCTTGGCGATCTTGCGCAGATCGGCGGCGAGTTGCGGGTACAGCTCGCCGGTCGCCTGCAGCCGGGCGATGACGACCGCGCGGAACCGGTCCACGCGCTCCGGGCCCGACGCGGCTCCCGACCCCTTGCCCATCAGCTCTCTCGCGCGCTCGCGCAGGACCGTGGCGGAGAGGGCGCCGGCCCGCGCGTACGTGAGATAGCGCCGGTCGAGCCAGCTCTCGTCGACCTCACGGGCATGGAGCCGCTCGCCCTTGCGGGCGCGGCCGAACCAGGCCGCCGCGACCTGGATGTCCTCCTGCCGCAGCGCGAGATCGGCCACCCCGTCAAGCAGGGAGACAAGGAGCGCGGGCGCGGTCTGCTCGAGCCCGGCCAGGACGGCGTCGACACTCTTCTTGGAGAGGTACTGCCAGCGGGACGTCACCTCGCGCAGCGTGCGGATCTTCTCCAGGGCAGGGACCTCCAGGCCCGGGTGCGCGGCGAGGACGCGCTCGGGGAAGGGCAGTTCACCACCGGAGGGGTCGGGCACTGCCGTCGCGAACAGCCCGCCGAGCTCCGGCTCCCAGCCGTCCGCGCGCATCAGCAGGTCGCGGTGGGGGACGGCGTCCTCGGCGAGCAGCTGCGTACGGGTCACGTCGAACGGCCCGGTGTAGGTACGGGCGAACAGCCTGCCCTCGGTGTGCTCCTCGGGCCGGTCGTCGTGCAGCTCCACGCCCGCCTCGTCCAGCACAAGGCGCCACACCGGGTCCCCCTCGGCGAGGGCGCGCGGCGCGTCCTGTCCGGCCGCCGCCCAGGCGACGGCGAGGGCGCGGCACTCGTCGCGGTGCGCCTCAAGGTCGTGGCGCACCCGCGCGAACGCCGCGAGCTCCGGCGCGCCCTTCAGCTCACGGGGCTGCTTCTTGAGGGGCCGCCCGGAGGGGCCGTAGTAGACGGTCTTCAGGTCGTCCGTCAGCTCGGCCGCATAGCCGTTTTTCTTGATACGCATGCGCATGCGACGCGCTCCCCCGTGTCGATGATCAACCGTGCCGCCCAGCGTACGGACGACCACTGACACTCTCGTACGTCGAACGAGATCGGGGAGACGTCCCCCAGGGCGCAGGCCGGGGTGCGGGTGGCCTCACGGATCGGATCCGGCGGCACACCGGAAGCCCGCCCACCCTGAACCGCGTAACGAAACCGGAAGCCCGCCCACCGCAGAGCACGTCCACCCAGAACCGCGTAACGAAAAGGTCAAGGTTCCAGCTCGTACGACGATCGTCGGAATAGTCGCCTGAGGAAACGGGTTCGAGATACACGTAAGCGTCACGCACACCGGTGTGCATGACGCGCTCGCGTCGCATCCCGTCCCGCAGCGACCGCCTCCGGAGGCCCCGCTCTATGTACCGACCGACGACCTCGTCCCGCCGTACCGGCGTCGTCCCCGTCCTCGCCTTCACCGGCATCGTCGTCGCCGTCATGCAGACCCTGCTCGTCCCGATCATCAAGGACCTGCCGGAGCTGCTCGACACCACACCCTCCGACGCCACCTGGGTGCTGACCGCCACCCTCCTCGCCGGCGCCGTCTCCACCCCGATCATGGGGCGTCTCGGCGACCTCGCGGGCAAGCGCCGGATGCTGCTCGCCAGCCTCGCCGTCATGGTCGTCGGCTCGCTGATCTGCGGTTTCACCGACAACCTGCTCGTGATGATCGCCGGGCGCGCCCTCCAGGGCTTCGCCATGGGCGCCATCCCGCTCGGCATCGGCCTGATGCGCGACATGCTGCCGCCGGAGAAGCTCGGCTCGGCGATGGCCCTGATGTCGTCCTCGATCGGTGTCGGCGGCGGCCTGGCGCTGCCGCTGGCCGCGCTCGTCGCCCAGCACGCCGACTGGCACGCCCTGTTCTTCGGCGCGGCCGGCATCGGCGTCGTCGCGATCGCGCTGACCCTGGCCGTCGTCCCGGAGAGCCCGCTGCGCGCCCCCGGCCGCTTCGACCTCGCGGGCGCCCTCGGCCTCTCCCTCGGCCTGGTCCTGCTGCTCCTGCCGATCACCAAGGGCAGCGACTGGGGCTGGGGTTCGGGCACGACCCTCACCCTGTTCGCCGCGGCCGTCGTCGTGCTCGTCGCCTGGGGCGTGATGGAGCTGCGCCGCGAGGCCCCGCTCGTCGACCTGCGCACCAGCGCCCGCCGCGAGGTGCTGCTCACCAACCTCGCCTCGATCATGGTCGGCGTCGCGTTCTACGCCATCTCCCTGGTCCTGCCCCAACTCCTGCAACTGCCCACCGCCACCGGGTACGGCCTCGGCCAGTCCATGGTCGTCGCGGGTCTGTGCGTGGCGCCGCTCGGCCTGACCATGATGCTGACCGCGCCCGTGTACGCCCGCCTCTCGGCCCGCTTCGGCCCGAAGGTCACGCTGATCCTCGGCATGCTGATCATCGCGGTCGGGTACGGGGCCGGGCTCGGCCTGATGAACGCGGCCTGGCAGACCGTCGTCATCTCGGTCGTGATCGGCGCGGGCATCGGCCTCGCCTACTCCTCGCTCCCGGCGCTGATCATCGGCGCGGTCGACCCGTCCGAGACGGGCGCGGCCAACGGCCTCAACACCCTGATGCGCTCGATCGGTACGTCGGTGTCGTCGGCCGTCATCGGCATGGTCCTCGCGAACACCGCGGACCACGTCGGCGGTGTCGCGATCCCGACGATGCACGGCTTCCGTATCGCGTTCCTGATCGCCACCGGCGCCGTCGCCGTCGGTGTGCTGCTCGCCGTGTTCCTGCCGGGCCGCCGCCCCGCTGCCTTGCAGTTGCGCGCCAGCAGCGAGGAGGACGCGGGCCTGGCCCGCGCCGAGGAGGCGCTCGCCGCCTTCCGCGGCCGGGTCCTCGACCCGGCCGGCGCCCCGCTGGCCCGCGTCAAGGTCACCCTGATCGACGGCCGCGGCAGGCAGGCGGGCGGGGCCCTCACCGGCCCGGACGGCAGCTACTCGATAGCGGTCCCGGACGGCGGCTCCTACATCCTCGCCACGACGGCCCGTGGCCACGCCCCGCACGCCTCCTCCGCCACCCATCACGGCGAGCCCGGCGCCGTCGCCGTGGACCTCTCCCTGGCCCCCCGCGCCGAGCAGGTCCACTAGCGGGCGGCGACGGATTCCCGCCACAGGGGCGCAGGGGGGCGCAGGATCGTCACCGCGTGCCGCACCGTCGTGGCCGCTCGCGCGGTTCCCCGCGCCCCTGGCGGGGCACACCCGCCACCGCCGGCCGCGCTAGCGACCGACGTCGAACCTCGGCTCCGTACGCAGGAGTTGGGACACATCCGTGCCGACCTCAAGGTCCTGCGGCGCGGCCCCGCGGCGGAACAGCCG
>NZ_JAAAHS010000407.1 GCF_009908195.1 Streptomyces boluensis
CCCAGGCGAGGCTCCCCGTCGCCCGCAGTCCGGCACCCGCCCGACCAAGTCCTCGGCCAACCGCACCAGTGAACGGAACACCTCTGCAGCGGCGGTCCGCCCTGCTGCCTCCGACCCGCGCAGCCGCCCACCGCGCCGCTGAGCAGAGTCCAGAAGGCCGCTCGCCGACCGGCCGGACACCACGAAACTCCTGGACAGCCGATTCTCCGGCTGTTACGGATGGGAACAGAAGGCCCACGACCGGAAGTTGACGCTCGTGCTCAGAACCACCGACCGCACCACAGAGCCGGCACCAGTGCTGCCCGTCCTCCCCGCCGGTAACGACCCCCTGCTGCAACTCGAATACGAGACGCAGCCGGCCACCGGGCCCGGCGCGACCCGCTGCCTCAGCCACCCTCACGAGCTGGCCTTCGGTGGCATCCCCGCGACGTGCTCGGCCTGCCGGGCCCGACGCGACTGGCTGCTCATCAACCACGGCCGCAACGTCTGGATCCGCTGCCGGTGCGGCAACCAGTGGCTCGAACCCGAAATCAGCCGCGCAGACTTCGACGAACTGATCGACAGCCCGGACGTCACGAACTACCCCAGCGTCGAGCAGTGCCTCGTCGCACTCGGCTTCGACGGCGCCTTCTCCGGTATCTACCTGAAGTAGGCGAGCAAGCGACCAAACGCCGAGGAGCGTCACCGACGAATCGGCGGCGCTCCTCGGCGCTTCAGGTGTGTGGTTGTGTTCACGAGAAGGCTCTCGTGAACACAACCACAGATCAGCTGGTGTCTGCTCCGACACCCGTGACGCAGCGCCCCGCCGGGCAGCACCGGCCGCGGTCAGGGGTTATATGGGCGTCAGGGCGTTGTCGTCACAGGTTCACGATGCGCTCGACGGTGTCGGCGAACTCCCGCAACGGCCGGATCTGCGCCTGCCGGCGGGCGTGGATCCACACGTCGCTCACGTCGGTGCTGGCGGGCTCGGCTGCGTACCTGGCCGTCCTCTCGGACTCCTCCTCGTACCGGTTCGCCATCTCCCGTGCGTCGGAGGCCCTGGAAATGGCGCTGTTGATCTGGGCGCGGTCCTGCTGGCTCTATTCACGAGTCGTGGTTCTGGCTCAACTTCTGTGGTGACGGCTCGACGATCGGTTCACCGGGATGCCGAACGTTGGGACCCAGCAGGTCAGTCCATTGGTCCGACGCGGGCACGGGCGCGTACGGCCCAGCTCCACAGAAGTTGAGCCAGAACCCGAGTCGTGACGTCAGTTGCTCACGCTGTCCTTCGACAACGAAGTTGGTCGACGACGAGCTGTTGACCTGAGGTGGCAAGTCTCAGTCGAGTCTGGTGCTGCCGTGCACGACCTTGCCGCCGACCACGGTCAACAGCACCTTGGTCTGGGCTATCTCCTCGCTGGGCACCTTCACCACGTTCCGGTCCAGCACGATCAGGTCGGCGAGTTTGCCCTTCTCCAGGGAGCCGGTCTCCTTCTCCTGTCGTAGCTGGTAGGCGCCGTTGAGGGTGGCGGCGCGCAGGGCGGCGGCTCGAGTCAGCCGCTGGTGCGGGGTCATCGGGCCCTGCTTGGCGTACGGGCTGTCGGGGGTGGCGGTGCGGGTGATCACGGTCTTGATGGCGGTCCACTCGTCGAGCGGGTCCACCGGCCAGTCGCTGCCGAGCGTGATCCGGCCGTGGTGGTGGTTGATGTCGCCCTCCGGCTCGTAGTGCGACCAACGCTTGGCACCCAGGTAGGGCTTGACGGAGTCCACCGAGTCCGGGGCAGGCTTGGCCCAGTGGAAGCCCATGGCTGCACACACGTTGAGCCGGCCGAACCGGGGGACGTCCTTGGGGTTGACCAGTTCCGCGTGCGCCACTGTGGGGCGGGTGTCCTGGTCGCCCTGTTCGCGGAGGTGGGCGAAGGCGTCCAGGGCGGTACGTACTGCTCGGTCGCCGATGGCGTGGATGTGCGGGTCGAAGCCGGCCTTGGCCAGCTTGTGGACGGTGTTGTTGAGCTTCTCCGGCTCCCAGTAGTGCTCGCCCTTCTTCTTCCCGTGCACCCAGTCGTTGTGCTTGTGCACCAGGTACGGCTCCAGCAACGCCGCGGTCTGGGCCGGGTGTTGGAGCACCCCGTCCAGGAACAGCTTGGCGTTGTGTACCGCGACGGCGGGGCGGGTTTCGGTACGGCCGGCGTGGTAGCGGCGGCGCAGTCGGTGCAGTTCCTTGACCGGGTCCTTCGCGGAGACCTCGACCACCGGGGCGAAGTGGGGTCGGGCGGTGAGTTCGCCCTGCTCGGCGAGGGTGGTGAAGGCGCGGAGGGCGTTCTCGTCGGAGAAGGCGTCCATGAAGGTGGTCACGCCCTGTTCGGCCAGGGCGGTCAGGGCCCTGCGGGCGACCTTCACGTGGTCCTTGGTGGTCGGCTCGGGGAGTTTGGACCGGACCAGTTTGTCGGCGCCGTCCTCCAGGAGGCCGTTCGGTTCGCCGTCCTCGCCGTGACCGATCTTGCCGCCGGTTGGGTCCTTGGTCTTGGCGGTGATCCCGGCGATCTCCAGGGCGCGGCTGTTGAGCAGCAGCGTGTGTCCGTCGGTGGACTGGACCATGATGGGGCGCTTGGTGTCCAGCTTGTCGAGGTCGGCCTTGGTCAGCTTGGTGCCGGCGGGGCGCATGGCCTGGGCGTACCAGTGGTTGACCTGGACCCAGGCGTCGGGCTCGGAGTTCTTGGTCTTGTCGATGTACGCCTGGATCCTGTCCTGGAACTGCTTCACCGTCAGTGACTCGTAGTCCAGGTCGCAGCCGAGCAGCGCCTGGCCGCCGTCCATCGGGTGCAGGTGTCCGTCGTGCAGACCCGGCATCACCATCCGGCCCTTCAGGTCCACGACCTTGGTGCCCTTGCCGATGTGCGGGGCGACGCCCTTGGTGTTGCCGACGTAGGTGATCCGGCCGCCGGTGACGGCCAGGGCCTGGTGCACGCTGTTCTGGTCGTCGACGGTGTAGACGTAGCCGTTCTTCAGCACCAGGTCGGCGGGCCGGTCGTGTTCCTCACCGGGCGGGCTGCACCCCTCGGTGACGGTCACCGCCACTGCAGTGGCACCGGCGGCGGCCAGGACGGTCCGGCGACGCGGGCTACTCTCCATGGGAATCTCCTCGGAACATGCGGCGTGTGGGGACGCATCAGGGCGAACGGTGTGGTGGATGGCTGAGCAGGGCGGCAGGGGCAACCGGACGCAGGAGCGCGGGCGACAGGCGCGGCGCAAAGTGGTGGAGGCGGCGCTGTCGGTGATAGCGGAGCGGCCTGTGGCAGAGATCCAGGTGCAGCAGATCGCGGAGCGGGCGGGGATGAGCCCGGCGCGGGTGCTCTACTACTTCTCCTCCAAGGACCAGATCCTGGCCGAGACCTTTCGCTGGAGCGAGCGTCAGCTGGCGGAGCGTCGGGCGCAGGAGTTCGCGAAGGTCGCCGACCCGGAAGGACGGTTGGAGCGTTTCGTCTGGTTGTACCTGCCCACGGACCGACACGACGTCTCCTGGAAGCTCTGGCTCGAAGCCTGGCTGCGTGCGGTGTCGAACGACGACATGAGCCGCACGGCGGACGCGATCGACAGTGCCTGGATGCAGGACCTGGCCGAGATCGTCCGGGACGGCGTGGCGGACGGGATGTTCCGCCCGGTGGACGCTGCGGCGTTCCTGCCCTCGTTCAACGCTCTGTTGGACGGACTTGCGGTGCACGTGCTCATTGGTCGGGTTGACCGGAAAGCCGCGGTACGAACCGCGCTGGAGCACGCCACCCGGGAGTTGCTACCTCCTGGAATCTGAATCTGATTTAAGTTCGGCGAGTATGGCGGCAGGGCGGTTATGGCGTCAACAACTTTGCGTGGTGAATCGGACGCTCTCCGTACCCTGCGTGGGGGCAGCCAACTTCGGCCGGAAAGTGGACAGTTGGGGCCGGGCGCGAAAGCGGCTACAGGGGAGGGCGGTAGATGATGCGGATACCGTCCGGCATCCCCGTCGCCCGGGGCAGCCGCGGGTTGACCCGCAGGGCGTGCAGGGCGGGCCGGAAGGCGGACAACCAGCGCAGGCCCGGACCCACGTCGGCGGTCAGTCACAGGTGCGTCAACCGCCCGGTCGTCGCAGGCCAGCACCAACCCGAGAAATGGCGCCACCCTTCGGTCACCGAAACGGCCGTACCGGAACCGCATCCTCGAACCTGGGCATGGCGCAGTCCAGACGCGGACGCCGCCGACGCCCGCGCTAATAGCCGAGGAACGGGATGGCCATGCAGCCCAGTTGGTTGGCGAGCAGCGCGGCCCACACGGCCCATAACGTGCGATCGAACCCACCGCCCCAGCGGCGGGCCCATTCACGGACCCCTACCGCCAGGCCAGTTGTGGTGTTCGTGGACATCACGGGCAGTACGTGGGCCGGTTGAAGGCACTGGCCAGCATCAGCTCAATGACCCGGCTGAAGCCGAGCCCCGATGCCTCCGCCAACGCGGCCAGGTTTCCTTGGCGTGTCAGACCCGGCACCGTGTTCATCTCCAGCATCACAGGTCCCTGCTAGCTGAGCATGGAGTCGAAACGGGCGATGCCGTGGCAGCTGCAGGCTTCCCACGCTCTCAGCGCCAGATCGGTTCTCGGTCAGACCTCGGCGAGGCGATTCGAGAGGTCGAGGGCGTCGGTCGCGAACGCCAGGGCGCCGCAGAGGCCGATCACCTCGTGGACGGTCGGACGGACCAGGTGCGGCCAGTCGTCCGGGGCGGCGGGCCGGGAGGCGAGATGCACTTCGGCGGTGGCCAGGCCCAGGTGGGCGGTGACGTTCCAGCCCGTGAGGGAGGCGGGCTCCCATTGCAGGCGGATGCGGCCGAGGGGAAGTCTCGGAGTTCCGGCGGCCAGCCACGTGACGTCGAGCGGGCCGTCGGGCCGGGCGGAGACGCGCTGGACCAGCGCGCCGCGTACGCCGCCCGGCATGGGGCGTACGGCGAGACCGCGCAGCGGGAGGACGGACGAAGGATGGGGTCGCGACGAGATGGAAGCCTCCGTGGTGTTGATGGGGCCGGTCAGGCCCAGGCGAGGGCGTCGCCCACCGCCGTCGGGAGGTAGTCCTCCTGGCCGTCGTCGGCGATGAACGCCTTGCCGTCCCGCACGACTACATCGGCCCCCACGTAGTGGGCGAAGGGGAAGTCGGGGTTGACGGCGAGGCGAATCGGCAGGTTGGGGTCGAGCCCCTGGAGCTGGCGGAGCAGGTGGCCGACGGTCAGGTACTGGGGTAAGGAAACCTCCAAGAGTGGAACGGGAAGAGGGGGCTGGGTTGGTGGTGGCGCGTCAGGAGGCGTCGAGGCGAGGCAGGTTGCGAAGGACTTTCGGCCCCTCGGTGTGGTCGGCGAGGTGCCGAAGGCGGCACTCGTTGACGTAGCCCTTGCCGCGATCCTTCATCTCCCAGTGGTTTTCCACGGTGGGCCGGACGACGGTGGGGAGGAGGGTGGCGGAGGCGCTCATGGTTGGACCACCCCTTCGTTGACCTGCGGTTTTTCCCGACACTCGTACGTTGGCATGCGCCATGCCGAAGTACGTAGTCGTTTCCAGGGGAGTGACGTCTGCCGTGGGCGAACTGGAAGCCGTCAGCAGGCAGTCAGCGGCACGGGAATGGATCGGCGAACCCGGTTGTCATACCTGGGTTGCGGTGACGGGCCGCGCGGCGGCGAAGGGGGAGCAGAGATGGCCGAGGCGAGCAAACACTGGGACGGAGCCGGGCTGGAGCGCAAGATCCGCGCTTCCGGGCGGCCGTGGACAGTGGGCGACATCGCGATGGTCGCCGACGGCCAGTGGGGTGTTGGCGCACAGCCGAGCAGGTGGCTGGACGAGGAGACGGTCGTGGGCCACAGGGCAGCGGAAGGACGACGAGTCGAGCTGACGGTGGAGGAGCTGGCCCGCGCGGTGGGCACCTGCATCGAGGATGCCCAACACGGCGAGGATCTCGCCTGACCGCTCAGCGACGCGGGTGCTGATGGCCCGGCCACGGCTGTAGGAGTGGGTCGGGCACCTGGCCTCCGGTCCGGTTCGTAGAAGGCCGGTACGTACTCGGGCCGGGGCAGGGCGTGCAGACGGTCCTGGTGAACGGCCACCGCGTTGTCGGTGATGGCCAGGGCCGTACGGGTTTGCATGGCCGAGTGCAGGAGCGGGTCCTCGCAGGCGCGTCGGACCGCGAGGGCAGCACTGGGGGCCGACCGGTCGGCTTCGACCGGCGATCTGCGTGCGTCACCGCCTGACGTTCAGGTGCTGGACTGCGTGCCCTTGGCGGACTTCGTCTTCAGCAGGCTGATGCCGAAGCCCAGGACCGTGATCCCGAAGAAGCACAGCAACAGGCCGCCGATCTTGGCTTCGGCTTCGGTGTCCGCGCTGCGCCCCGTGTTCGCGGAGCTGGCGACGACAGCGGCCGGATCGGCGACTGCACTGATCCCGCCGTACAGCAGGCCCACCGCAAGGAGA
>NZ_JAAAHS010000408.1 GCF_009908195.1 Streptomyces boluensis
GGTCATGACGAGCGGCGGGGACAGGACCAGGCTGTGGGCCGAGTCGCGCACGATGACACCGGTCTCGCGGCGGATCACGTCGTGCGGCATACGGTCGGGGTTGAGGGGCAGCGGGGTGCGGGTGGCGCGGTCCTGGACGAGTTCGACGGCGAGCATCATGCCGACGGAGCGGATCTCGCCGACGATCGGCAAGTCGCCCAGTTGCGCGGTCAGTTCACCGTGCAGGGACGCGCCCAGGGTGGTGGCGCGGGCGAGCAGTCCCTCCGACTCGATGAGGTCGAGGTTGGCGGTGGCGACGGCGGTGGCGACGGGGTGGCCGTTGTACGTGTAGCCCATCGGGAACCCGTGGTCGCGCAGGAGCACTTCGGCGACCTGGTCGGCGACGAGGAGGGCGCCGAGCGGGACGTAGCCGGAGGTGATGCCCTTGGCGGTGACGATGATGTCGGGGGTGACGTCGAAGTGCTGCGCGGCGAACCACTCTCCGACGCGGCCGTACGCGGTGACCACCTCGTCGAAGATCAGCAGGATGCCGTGCCGGTCGAGGACCTCGCGCACCCGGGGCCAGTAGTCGGCCGGCGGGACGAGCATGCCGCCGACGCCCATGATGGGTTCGCCGATCATCGCGGCAATGTTGGTCGGGCCGATCTCCGCGATGCGCTCCTCCAGTTCGCGGATCAGGAAGTCGGTCGGGTCCTCGCCGTTGTAGAGGTCGGTGCGGTACGGCCACGGCGGGGTGAGGTGCGAGACGTGCGGCATCATCGGGGCGAAGCCCTCGTGGTAGAGCGGGAATCCGGTCGCGGAGCCGCCGCCGTAGCCGATGCCGTGGTACGCCTTGCTGCGCGCGAGGATCCAGGTGCGGTCCGTTTCGCCGCGGCGGTGGTGGTAGTAGCGGGCCATCTTGATGGCCGCCTCGTTGCCCTCCGAGCCGCCGGAGGTGAAGTAGACGTGGTTCAGCGGGTCGGGGGCGATCGAGGCGAGGCGGGCGGCGAGTTCGATGGCCCGCTCGTTGGAGAACTCCCAGAAGCTGGTGAAGTACTCCAGCTTCGACATCTGCTCGTGCGCGACATCGGCCAACTCCCTGCGTCCGTGCCCGATCTGGGCGAGCCAGAGACCGCCGGTGGCGTCGAGGTAGTCCCGGCCCTCGGTGTCGGTGAGGCGGCAGCCGGAGCCGGAGGCCATGACGACGCGCTCGGTGGCGCTGCCCGGCAGGTAGGGGTGGATGATGTGCGCCCGGTCGAGGCGCGTGAGTTCGGCGGTGTCGAGGGTCATGGTGCGCAATTCCTTTGCTGGGGTGGCGAGTTGGGGTGTTCCGATGGCTTACGGGGCGGGCGCGGCGGACGTCGGCGCGGTCAGCCGGTGCCGTGTGTGATCCACGTCGTCTTCAGGCCCGTGTACTTGTCGAAGGAGTGCAGGGAGAGGTCCCGGCCGTGCCCTGACTGCTTGAACCCGCCGAACGGCGTGAACGGGCTGAGCGCGTCCACGGTGTTGACGGAGACGGTGCCCGCGCGCAGGGCGTCGGCGACGCGGTGGGCGCGGCCCAGGTCGCGGGTCCACAGGGAGGCGGCGAGGCCGTACGCGGAGTCGTTGGCGAGCCGCACCGCCTCCGCCTCGTCGCGGAAGGGCAGCACCGTCAGTACGGGGCCGAACACCTCGTCGCGGACCAGCGGGGCGTCGGGGCCGAGGCCGGTGACGACGGTCGGGTCGACATAGGCGCCGTCCAGGTCGGGCCTCGTGCCGCCGCAGACGAGGGTGCCGCCCGCCGACCGCACGGCGGCGAGGACGCGCTCCGCCTGGGCCTCGTCGACGAGCGGACCGAGCCGGGTCGCGGGGTCGAGCGGGTCGCCGGGAAGCCAGCCGCGGGCGTGCTCGGCGACGCGGGCCGTGAACTCCTCGGCGACCGAACTCTCCACAAGCAGACGGGTGTTGGCGGAGCACACCTGGCCCGCGTTGTAGGCGAAGCCCCACGCGGCGCGTTCGGCGGCCGCATCCAGGTCGGCGTCGGCGAAGACCACGTTGGGGCTCTTGCCGCCGGCCTCGGGCCAGACCTGCTTCATGTTGGACTCGGCGGAGTAGCCGAGGAACCGCTTGGCCACGGCGGTGGACCCGGTGAAGACCAGGGAGTCCACGTCAGGGTGCAGGCCGAGGGCGCGCCCGGTGGTCTCCCCCGGTCCGGGTACGACGTTCAGCACACCGTCGGGCAGACCGGCCGCCGTGGCGAGTTCGGCGAGCAGCAGCGCGGAGAGTGGGGACTGCTCGGCCGGCTTGAGGACGACGCTGTTGCCCGCGGCCAGGGCGGGGGCCAGCTTCCAGGTCGCGATGTCGAGGGGGAAGTTCCAGGGCACCACCGCGCCCACGACGCCCAGCGGTGCGCGGCGCACCAGGGCGAGGTGTCCTGGCGGGGCCGGGGCTACCTCGTCGTAGAGCTTGTCGAGGGCCTCGGCGTACCAGGTGAAGACACCGGCGGCGCCGGGCACGTCGGTGCCGTACGACTCGGCGATGGGTTTGCCCATGTCGAGGGTGTCGCAGAGGGCGAGTTCCGCGCCGTGCTCCTCGATGAGGCGGGCGAGGGCGAGCAGGACGCGCTTGCGCTCGGCGGGGGCGGTACGCGACCAGCGGCCGTCCTCGAAGGAGGCGCGGGCCGCGGCCACGGCCCGGTCGACGTCGGCGGCGGAGCCGGCCGCGACCTGGGCGGTGGTCTTGCCGGTCGCGGGGTTCACGGTCGGGATCCACCGGCCGTCGGCGGGGTCGCTCCACGCCCCGTCGATGAACAGGCGGGTACGGGGCGTGAGTTCGGCGGCGCGCTGCCGCCAGTCGGCGTACGTGTGCATGGTGTGGCCTTCGATCGCGTCGTGGGACGTGGGCGGACCTGTGCCCGTGCGGGTCAGGTAGGGCCGTGGGTGTCCAGGGGTGCCGCTCGGAGTTCCGGGTCCGGAGTTCGGCGGCGGAGGGCTCGGCAGGAGGAGCGGGGCGTGGGGCTCGGCAGTGAGCACCCGCACCGGGTTCTTTGAATCGAAATTCAAACAATGCATGAACCAGCCGTCAATGCCCTCGACCAGAACTTCTTGCATTTTCTGAGCGGGACATCAGAGAATCAGCGCTATGAGGAAAGCAGGCAGACCACGCGACCAGACCGCACGCAGGCAGGCCCTCGTGTCCGCCGCGGGGCAGGCCATCGCGGAGCGCGGGCTCGAGGCCCTGCGCATCAAGGACATCGCGGAGGCCGCGGGCGTCTCCCAGGGCTCGGTCCTGTACTACTACCCGGAGCTCGACGACCTCGTCCTCGAGGTGCACCGGGGTGCCGTCGAGGGCTATCTGGCGGCGCGGCAGCGGGCGTACGACGAGGCGCCCGCCGACGACCCGGCCGCACGCCTGCGGGCGCTGCTGCGCAGTGGCCTGCCGAGCATGACGGACGACCCGGTGCACGGGCTGCTCTACGAACTGCACCGGCGCGCGGGCCGCAGCCCCGGGCACGCCGAGCTGATGGCGTCGCTGTTCGCGCGGGAGGTCGCGCTGTACAGCACGGCCCTCGAAGTGGGCGCCGCGACCGGCGGGTTCACCCTCGCCGCGTCCGCGCACGACCTGGCCCACGGCCTGGTGGCCCTGGAGGACGGCTACGGACTGCACATCGTCAGCCGGAACGCGGCGCTGCGCCCCGACCGCGCCCGCGAGCTGATCCTGGCCCACGCACGCGCGGTGACGGGCCGCGCCGACCTGTAGCGGACGGCGGCGAGGACGACGGCGGGGCGGGCCGGCTCGGGTCGGCTCGTACGCTCAACTGCCCCTGTTTCAGGGCCGGTTACTCGACGTGGCGGGGCACGATGTCCCGCAGTACGTCCATGACGGCTCGGGCGCGGGCGGTCTGGGTGACGCTCGCGACCGAGGCGATCTTGACCTCCAGGGGCGGCCCGCTGTCCCGGAGCTGGAGTTCCGCGATCTCGCCGCCGCCGTAGGTCTGGCTGGTCGCGGGGCGCTGGTTGAGCACGGAGTAGCCGAGGCCGCGGGCCACGAGGGAGCGCACGGTCTCGTAGCTCTGGGTGCGGTAGCGGACATCGGGCGCGGTGCCGGTGGTGGCCACGAGCGAGCGGAAGTAGTCGCGGCTGTGCGGCAGGTCGAGGAGTACCAGTGGTTCCGCGGCGAGTTCGGCCAGCTCGACACTGCCCTGGCCGGCCAGCGGGTGGTCGGCCGCCACGATGACGTACGCCGGGGCGCGGGCGATGGTCTCGCTGTGCAGGTCGGGCTCGGCCGACAGACCGAGCCCGTAGGTGAGCGCGAAGTCGATGCGTCCGGTCGCCAGGGCGTGCACGAGCTGGTCCGTCTCGGCCTCGATGACGTCGATCTCGATGCCCGGGTGGCGGCGGGTGCTCTCGCTGAACAGGGGCGGCAGATAGTGCGGGGCCAGGGTCACGAAGCAGCCGACGGCGACCGGCCCGGAGAGCGACTCCCCGCTTCCCTGGGCCTCCCGTTCGACCTCGCGGGCGCGGGCGAGGAGTTCCCGCGCCTGCTGCCTGAGCCGCTCCCCCGCGGGCGTGAGCGTCAGGCCACGTCCCCTGCGGCGGATGAACAGCTGCGCCCGCAGGTCCCGTTCGAGGTTGTAGACGGCGGTGGACACGGCGGACTGCGCGATGTGCAGCTCGGCCGAGGCCTCCGTCATCGACCCGCGTTCGGCGGCGACGAGGAAGTAGCGGAGCTGGACGAGCGTGAAACCCACTGGTGACGTCATACGTGGCCCTTGCGCCTGGCGATCCGGTCGGAGCCGACCTTAGGCCCTGCCGTTCGGATCTTGCCGGGGTCGCGGGGCCTGGCACGCACGCCCCCAAGCTCTCGGCTTCGCTCGAGCAGGGGGGACCCCCACGGCGTTGTCGTCGGTTGCCAATGCTCCGCAGTGGCGCCCTCCTCCGCCTTGCAGCTGCACGCACCAGACCCCGCTCAACTCGACCGATTCGCACCGCCGACCGGATCCGGCCTGATCCGAACGGCAGGCCCTAGGCCCTGTCCCCCAGCGCCCGGCGCCGACGCCGAGCGGGAGGGGACAGGGCCGGGGAGCCGGGGACCTGCGGAGTCAGCCGGCCTCGGTCGGTGTCTGCTCCGACACGTCCTCGGGGTGCAGCAGCGCGGTGCCCGCGGTCTCCTTCAGGGACAGGGCGGCTATCAGGCCGCCGACGGCGAACACCATCAGGTACGGGCCGGGCACCAGGCCGCTGCCGGTCGCGGAGATGAGCACCGTCATCAGGTACGGCACCGTCCCCGCGAACAGGGCGGCGGTGATGTTGTACGCGACGGACAGACCGCTCTGCCGTGTACGGGTCGGGAAGATCTCCGCCGACCAGACCGCGTACGTACCGAGGATCGCCGCCAGGATCACGCCGAGCGCGAGGCCCGCGATCCAGGTCCCGGTGAGCCCGGTCCGCATCAGCAGGAAGGCCGGGGTGGAGAGGACGAGCAGCGCGCCGGTCGCGGCGACGAACACCGGCTTGCGGCCGACCCGGTCCGAGAGGCGGCCGAAAAGCGGCACGAGCACGAGGCCGAGCAGGGAGATCGAGGTGGAGAGGAGCGCGGCGTTGTCGGCCGAGTGTCCGAGGTGGTCGGTCTGGTAGGTGACGAGGTAGGTGAGGACCGCGTAGAACGGCACGTGCATGGCCGCCATCAGGCCGGCCGCCTGCAGCAACTGCCGCTTGTGGTGGCGCAGCAGCTCGCGGGCGGGGCTGCGCGGGACGGTGTCGTTCGCTTCGAGGGCGCGGTACTCCGGGGTGTCCTCGATCTTGTTGCGGATGATGAAGCCGATGACGCCGAGGGGCGCGGAGATCAGGAACGGGATGCGCCAGCCCCAGGAGGTGAGCTGGGCGTCGTCGAGCCCGGTGGACAGGAGCAGGAAGGCGAACGAGCCGGCGAGGAAGCCGAGCAGCGAACCGACCTCCAGCCAGCTCACCCCGAACCCGCGGCGGCGCCGGGGCGCGCTCTCGGCGAGGAAGCTGGCCGCGCTGCCGAACTCGCCGCCCGCCGCGAAGCCCTGGATGAGGCGGAGCACCACCAGGAGTACGGGGGCGGCGATGCCGATGGACGCGTAGCCGGGCAGCAGGCCGATGCCGAGGGTCGCGCCGGACATCATGAAGATGACGAGCGACAGGGTGCGCTTGCGGCCGATCCGGTCGCCGAGCGGCCCGAACACCAGGGCTCCGACGGGCCGGATACCGAAGGACACGGCGAACACGCCGAACACGGCGAGCAGTCCGGTCGTGCTGTCCTCGGCCGGGAAGAACACGGTCGCGACGGTGCCGGCGAGATAGGCGTAGGCGGCCCAGTCGAACCAGTGCACGAACACGCCGACGGCTCCCGCCGCGACGCTCCTGCGCAGGGCGACCGGGTCGGTGGGCACCGCGTCGGTGGGCACCGCGGCGTCGGCTTCGGTCGCTGGGGTGCCGCTGTGGGTGGTGCGCATGCGCGCCTCCTCGTGGG
>NZ_JAAAHS010000409.1 GCF_009908195.1 Streptomyces boluensis
GTCCAGGCGGTAGCCGATGCCGTGCGCGGTGTGCACGAGGCGCGGTTCGCCCTCCGCCTCCAGCTTCCGGCGCAGGTAACCGACGTACACGGCAAGGGAGTTGGAGTCGGGCCCGAAGTCGCGTCCCCAGACCCGCTCCAGGATCGTCTCGCGCGGCAGCACCTGCCCCGGGTGGCGAAGGAGCAGTTCGAGCAGGGTGAACTCGGTACGGCTGAACTCCATCCGCCGCTGCCCGCGCCGCCCGGTCCGGGTGCGCGGGTCCACCACCAGGTCCGCGAAGGCAAGCTCGCCGGAGGCCTGCGCCTCGGCCGGACCGGCGGTCCTGCGCAGCAACGCCCGGATACGGGCGACCAGTTCGTCGAGTGCGAAGGGCTTGACGAGATAGTCGTCGGCGCCCGCGTCGAGCCCGTCCACCCGCTCACTCACCGAACCGAGCGCCGTGAGGACAAGCACGGGCGTACGGTCCCCGAGCGCCCGGAGCCTACGGCACACCCCGAGCCCGTCGAGGCCCGGCATCATCACATCGAGCACGAGGACGTCCGGCTCCCAGTCGGCGACGGCGGCAAGCGCCGCGAGGCCGTCGGCCGCGCCCCGCACCCGGTACCCCTCGACGATGAGCCCGTCCTCGACGGCGTACCGCACCTCCGGTTCGTCGTCGACCACCAACACCTTCGGCGCCGCCGCGGGCCCGTCCGTACCGCTCAGGGAACTCATGCGGCACAGCCTGCCAAAGCCGGTCTTAGAACGTTCTTAGAGCGCACCGCCAGCGTGTTTCCCATGACGACACCGCGAACCTCCCCCTCCCCGCTCTCGGTGGTGATCGGCGCCGGCGGCACGGGCGGACACATCTACCCCGGACTCGCCCTCGCCGACGCGCTCAGGCGGGCCGACCCGCACGCCACGATCTCCTTCGTCGGCACCGAACGCGGCCTGGAGACCCGGCTGATCCCCGAGGCCGGGTACCGGCTGCACACCGTCGACATGATCCCCTTCGACCCGGCGCTCGGCGCGAAGCGCTTCCTGCTGCCCGCGGCCCTCCTGAAGTCCGGCGCCCAGTGCCGCACCATCCTGCGTGCGCAGGGCGCCCAGGTCGCCGTCGGCATGGGCGGCTACCCGAGCGCACCGGCCATCGTCGGCGCCCGCATGGCCGGACTGCCCAGCGTCATCCACGAGTCCAACGCCGTGCCGGGGCGGGCCAACCGCTTCGCGGCCCTGCTCACCGACCAGATCACGCTGGCCTTCGAGGCGAGCCGCGCCCACCTCAGCGGCGCCCGCAACGCCGACGTCGTGGGCATGCCCATCACCACGGAACTCGCCAGGCTGCGCCGCCACGAACTCCGTACCGCCGCACGGCGCGAGTTCGGCATCCCGCAGGACGTACGGCTGCTCCTGGTCAACGGCGGCAGCCTCGGCGCCGCCCGGCTCACCGCCGCCGCCACCGGCCTCGCCCGGCACTGGCGGGACCGCGGCGACGTCCACCTCCTGATCAAGACAGGACCCGCCGCCCTGGCCGACACCCGGCGCCTCCTCACCGAGACGGGCGCCGACCGGGTCGCCACCGCCGTCCCCTACCTGGACCGGATGGACCTCGCCTACGCGGCCGCCGACCTGGCCGTCTGCCGCGCGGGCTCCGCGACCGTCGCCGAACTCGCCGTCACGCGTACGCCCGCGGTCCTGGTGCCCTACCCGTACGCGCCCGGCGACCACCAGACGCACAACGCCCGCGTGCTCACCGACGCCGGGGCGGGACTGCTGCTCGCCGACGCGGACACGACCGCCGACCGCCTCGCCGCCCTGGTCGAGCCGCTGCTCGCCCAGCCGTCCCGGCTGCACGCCATGGCCGCCGCCGCACCGCAGGGCCCGCACGCCCGCGCCGCCGACCTGCTCGCCGCCCACGTCCTGCGCCTCGCCGGACGCACCGTCCCGCACGTGTCGGGCCCCTCGCTCACCTTCGAAAGGACCACCGCAGCATGACCAGCACCTCGAACCGCCCCGGCACCCCCCTCGACTGGGCCGGGCGGACCGTCCTCGTCACCGGCGCCGAAGGGTTCATCGGGTCCACCCTCGTCGACCTGCTCGCCGCCCGAGGCGCGGACGTGCGCGCGTTCGTCCACTACAAGCCGTACGCCGAGAAGGGCCACCTCGCGCACCACCTCGCCGACCCGCACAGCCCCGTCACCACGGTCACCGGCGACATCCGCGACCCCGGCCGGGTGATGGACGCCGTGGCCGGCTGCGACACCGTCTTCCACCTCGCCGCCCTCATCGGCATCCCGTACAGCTACGACTCACCGGGCGCCTACGTACAGACCAATGTCGTCGGCACCGAGAACGTGGCCGAAGCCTGCCGCAGGTCCAGCGTCCGCCGGCTCGTGCACACCTCCACCAGCGAGGTCTACGGCACCGCCCTGACCGCGCCGATCACCGACGATCACCCGCTGCAGCCACAGTCGCCGTACTCGGCGTCGAAGATCGGCGCCGACATGATGGCGCTGTCGCACTGGCACGCGTTCGAGCTCCCCGTCACCGTGGTCCGCCCCTTCAACACGTACGGCCCCCGGCAGTCCGCGCGTGCCGTCATCCCCACGATCCTGGCCCAACTCCACTCCGGCGCCCGGCAGATCAAGCTCGGCTCGCTCACCCCGACCCGTGACTTCACCTACGTCACCGACACCGCCGCCGGGTTCCTCGCCCTGGCCGACTGCGACCGCGCCCTCGGGCACAGCGTCAACCTCGGCACCGGACAGGAGATCTCCATCGGCGACCTGGCGCAGGCGCTCATCAGCGCCTCGGGCCGCGACGCCGAAGTGGTCGTCGACCCCGACCGGCTCCGCCCCACGGGCAGCGAGGTGCAGCGGCTGCTCTCCGACAACTCCCGCGCCCGCGACTGGTCCGGCTGGCAGCCCGAGGTCTCCCTGCGGGACGGGCTGCGGCGCACCTCCGACTGGGTCGCGGAACACCTCGGCCTGTTCGCCGCCGACCGTTACCACGTCTGACGACCCGGCCGCCCGTGGTGCCACCACCGCGGGCGGCTGCCGGAGGCCTCCGTGCACCCCACTCCCTCGCGCCGCTCCCGCCACGCCCGCCGGACCCACCGTCGCACCGGCCGCCGTACCCGCCGCCGGGTTCTGCGGTACGGCGGTGGCCTGCTCTGCGCCGCCGTCGTACTCGGCGGCCTCGCCCTCTACCAGCGCCTGGACGGCAACCTCGCCACCACCGACATCGACTCCCGGCTCGGCTCCGACCGGCCACCGCGCGGCGCGGGCTCCGCCCTGAACCTGCTGGTGCTCGGCTCCGACTCCCGGGCGGGCGCCAACCGTTCGTACGGGAGCCACATCAGCGGCGCGCGCTCCGACACCGCCCTGCTCGTGCACCTCGCCGACGGCCGGAAGGAGGCCTCGGTGATCAGCGTGCCGCGCGACACGATCGTGGACCGGCCGCCTTGCCCGGCACCGAACGGCGGCAGCACACCCGCGGCGTCTGCCGCGATGTTCAACACCGCGTACAGCGTGGGCGGGAGCACCTGCACGGTGAAGACCCTGGAGGCGATGAGCGGGGTGCGGATCGACCACGTCATGGAGGTCGACTTCACCGGCTTCAAGGACCTCGTGGACGCGGTCGGCGGCGTACGGATGTCGATACCCGAGGACATCCACGACCCCAAGAGCGACCTCGACCTCACCCAGGGCACCCACCGGCTGCGCGGCGAGCAGGCCCTCGCCCTGGTCCGTACGCGCTACGGGGTCGGGGACGGCAGCGACCTCGGGCGCATCGAGCTGCAGCAGAAGTTCCTGGCCGCTCTCACACGGGAGTTCGCGGCCGGGCGTCTGGTCGCCGACCCCGTACGCCTGTACAAGGTCGCCGACGCCGCGACCTCGGCCCTCACCACCGACAAGGACCTGGGCTCGGTCCGCGCGCTCACCGGTCTCGCCCGCACGCTGGGCGCCGTCGAACCCGACGCCGTCGACTTCCGCACCCTGCCGGTCCGGCCCTGGCCGAAGGACCCCAACCGGGTCGTCGCGGACACCCCGGCGGCGCGCGACCTGTGGAAGGCGATCCGGCGGGACACCAAGTTGCCGCCCGCACAGCCGAGTTGACGTGGCGTCAAGAAGAGTCCCGCTGTTCAGATGTGCGGCACCAGCGACCGGGCCGCGTCCCGCGCGAGCTGCAGCACGGTCGCGCGCTCGGTGTCGCGCAGGCCCAGGACGAGCCGGGTGCTGAGGCCGTCCAGGAGGGCCAGGAGCTGGGTCGCGGTCGCGGCGGTGTCGTGTTCCGCGAACCGGCCCTGCCGCACCCCGCGCGCGAGCAGCGCCGCCAGGTCGTCCCGCCACCCGGCGTCCAGGTCGTCCTGCGCCTCGCGCAGCGTCTCGTCGGCCGGGGTGCGGGCCCACAGCTCGATCCACAGCATCCAGCGCGGGTCGCGCGGGCCGCGCGGCAGATACAGGCCGAGGAACTGGTCGAGCTTGCGGTCGGCCGGGGTGCGGCGGGCGAGGAGCGCGCGGCGCTCGTCCGCGAGCAGCCCCTCGCTCCAGCGCAGCGCCTCCAGGAAGATCCGGTCCTTGCTGCCGAAGTAGTACAGGATGTGCCCGCCGCTCATCCCCAGACGGCGGCCGAGCGCCGCCATCGTGAGCTCCGCCAGGCCGTGTTCGGCGACGGCCGCCATGACCTCTTCGAGGATCCGCTCCCGCGACGGCCGCCCGTCGCGCTCCCGCGCCCGCACTGTCACCGCCGCGCCCCTCCCACGTCCGTATCGCGCCCGTACAGCGCCCGTACAGTGCCCGTCCTTCGTCCGGGGCCGACCTTATCCGTAGCCGCCCAGGTCTTGACGGCCCGGTGTCCCGCACTCCATCTTGAATGGCGTTCGAAATCTTTGAACAGCATTCTAGGAGCTCGGAGAGGCCCACCGATGAATCGACAGCGGACCATCCCGGTCGAACCGGACACGGAGCCAGGCAGTGGCGACGAGGTCTTCCGGATCGAGACGCACGGAATCGACCCCATACCCGAGGCCGCGCGGCACGGCAGCGCCAAGGACCTCTTCTGGCTCTGGTTCGGGTCCAACCTCACCTTCACGTACGTCATCAACGGCGCCCTCGCCGTCGCCTTCGGCCTGTCCTTCTGGCAGGCCGTCGGGGTGGTCGTCATCGGCGGGCTCGCGTTCTTCGCGATCAGCGCGGCCGGGTTCAGCGGCGTCCGCACCGGCACCGCGACCCTCGTCATCTCGCGCGCCGCGTTCGGTATCCGCGGCAACTGGCCTGCGGGGCTGCTGAATTGGGTCGTCTCCATCGGCTACACCGTCGTGAACACCGTGGTCGGCGCGCTCGCCCTGGAAGCGTTCTGCGCCCACCTCGGCTGGACCGGTCTCGGCGCCCGCGCCTTCGCCCTCACCGTCACCATGGCCCTGACCTTCGCGGTCGCGCTGTGGGGGCACGCCACCGTGCAGCTCGCCGAACGCTGGCTCGCGTACGTCCTGGCCGCAGGGTTCGCCGCGCTCCTCGTCCTCGTCCTGCCCGGCACCGACGTCACGGCGAGCGGTCCGGCACCCGGCGCCGCGGGGTGGAGCCTCGCCTTCGTCGTCGCCCTCGCGGGACCGTTCTCGTACGTGCCGATGCCCGCCGACTACACCCGCTACCTGCCGACCGGCACCTCGCTGCGCTCCCTGACCTGGGCGGGCGCCCTCGGCGGCTTCACCTCGTCGGTGGCGCTCGGCGCGGCCGGTGCCGCCGCGGCCACCCAGGCCGACCTCACCGACGCGGTGGCCGGTACGGAGAGCCTGCTGCCGGACTGGTTCAAGCCGCTGTTCCTGGCCCTGGTCCTGGGCGGCTGCGTCACCAACTCGATCATCACGCTCTACTCGTCCAGCCTGAACCTGCAGGTGCTCGGCATCCCCTGGAGCCGCGCCAAGACCATCGTGATCAGCGCCGCCGTCACCGCAGCGGGCTCCCTCTACGCGCTGTTCCTCACCGACTTCACCACCGCGCTGCTCTCCTTCCTCTCCCTCCTGGTGATCGTGTTCGCGCCGTGGGGCGGGGTGTTCCTCGCCGACATGGTGCTGCGCCGCTGCCGGTACGACGCCGCCGCACTGCACACACCCGGCGCGGGCGCCTACTGGTACCGCCGCGGCTACCACCCCGCGGGCCTCACCGCCCTGCTCACCGGCATCGTCTTCGCCGCCCTGACCTGCGACTCGGAGCTGTGGACCGGCCCGCTCGTCGCCCCGCTCGGCGGCGCCGACCTGAGCCTCGCCTCGTCCCTCGTGGCCGCGGCCGTCTACTGGGCCCTCGCACGCCGCACGGTCACCCCGGAAGCGCTGCCGGAACCGGAACCGGCATCCACGGGAACGCACACCAGCTGACCCCCGCACCCGCAGCCCCGCACCCCAACAC
>NZ_JAAAHS010000041.1 GCF_009908195.1 Streptomyces boluensis
CACACCCGCACGAGCCCCCGTCCCGCCCATGCCGAATCCGCCCGCCGACCCCGCCGGGCCATGCCTTAGCGTGTGGGCCGTGACAAGGGTGGGGGCGAAGTCGGCGGCGAAGTACGGCATCGGGGCGTGGCCACTCGGCCTGCGCCTCGCGCTCGGCGCCGGTGCCGCACTCGGCGCGGGCACGGCGGGCTCCCTGGCGTACGCGCGGGCCGGCGGTACGGGCGCCGACATCCTGCGCGACCTCGCGGTGGGCTGGGCGTACGCGGGCGCGGGACTCGTCGCCTGGTGGCGCAGGCCCGCCAACCGCACCGGCCCGCTCATGGTCGCCGAGGGCGTCACCTGGTTCATCGGCAACCTCCAGGGCACCTCCGTACCCGCCCTGTTCGCCGTCGGCGCCTGGTGGGAGGCGCTCAACATGGCGGTCCTCGCCCACCTCGTCCTGACCTTCCCCGACGGCCGCACCACCAGCACCCGCACCCGCCTCCTGATCCGGTTCTCGTACGGACTCGTCGCCGCCGGCGGGCTGCTGCGGGCCATGACGTACGACCCGGCCCGCGCCCCCGACGCCACCTATCTCGACTGCCGCGGCTGCGGCCCCAACCCGCTGCTCGTGGACGGTGCCACCGGACTCTTCGAGCCCATCGACCTGGCCTACCGCGGCGGCGCCCTGGTGATCTCCGCGCTCCTCGCCGTCGCGGTCGTGCACCGCTGGCGCCGCGCCTCCGCCGCCCGCCGCCGCGCCCTGCTGCCCGCCTGGATCGCCATCGGCATCGCGCTTGCCTTCGTCGCCTGGGACGTGGTGCTCCTGACCGTGCCGGGGCTCTCCGGCTTCGGCGCCGACCTCGTCCTGCTGCTCTCCGACCTCGCGCAGATCGCCGTACCGCTGGCGTTCCTCGGCGGGCTCCTGCGGATGCGGCTGCGGCGCGCCGAGGTCGGCGGCCTGGTCATCGAGGTGGGCGCGGACCCCACCCCGGCCCGCATGCGCGACGTCCTCGCGCGCGTGCTCGGCGACAGCTCGCTGCGGCTCGGCCTGTGGCAGCACGACCGGGGCGGCCGCGGCGGCTACGTCGACCAGGGCGGCCGCACCGTACGCGCGGAGGGGCCGCGCGCAAGCCGCGTCGACTCCGCGCGCGGCACACCCCTCGCCGTCCTCGACCACGACCCGGCGCTCGCCGAAGACCCCGAACTGCTTGCCGCCGTCGGCGCCGCGCTCCGCCTCGGCCTGGAGAACGCCTGGCTGCGCACCGAGGCCAAGGAGGTCACCTCGCGCATCGTGCGCGCCGCCGACGACGAGCGGCGCCGCCTCGAACGCGACCTGCACGACGGCGCGCAGGCCCGCATCGTCTTCGCCCTGATGGCGCTGCGCCGGGTCAGCAAGGGCGTCGCCGACCATCCCGACGCGAAGGTGCGCGACTCCGTCGCGGAGGTCGAGCAGAGCCTGCGCCTCGCCCTCGAGGAGCTGCGCGGACTCGCCCACGGCATCCACCCGGCCGTACTGACCAGGGAGGGCCTGGCCCCCGCGCTCGCCGAACTCGCCCGCCAGGCCGAGCTGCCCGTCGTGGTCGCCGCCGAACCCGGCCGTTACGACCCGGTCGTGGAGACCACCGCGTACTTCACCGTCTGCGAGACCCTCGCCAACGCCGCCAAGCACGCCCGCGCCGAGGCCGTCAGCGTCTCCGCCAGGCGGCACGGCTCCACCCTCGTCGTCGAGACCGTCGACGACGGCATCGGCGGCGCCGACAGCGCGCGCGGCACGGGGCTCCGCGGTCTCGCCGACCGGATCGCCGCCGTCGACGGCGTGCTGCGGGTGCACAGCCCCGCGGGCGGCGGCACCCGCGTCCGGGCGGAGCTGCCGTGCGGGTGATCGTGGCCGAGGACTCGGCGATCCTGCGCCAAGGCCTCGTACGGCTGCTCGTCGACGAGGGCTTCGAGGTGCCCGCCCAGTGCGCGGAGCCCGGACCACTGCTCGACCTGGTCGCCGCGCACCGCCCCGACGCCGTCCTCCTCGACATCAGGATGCCGCCCACGCACACCGACGAGGGGCTGCGCGCCGCCGCCGCGATCCGCGCCCTGCACCCGGGCACCGGCATCCTGCTGCTGTCCCAGTACGTGGAGACCACCGCGACCGTGCGGGCCCTCTCCGACGACGACAGCGGCGGCTTCGGCTATCTCCTCAAGGAGCGCGTCGCCGACGCCGACGAACTGGCCCACTCCCTGAAGCGGGTCGCCGCAGGCGAGACCGTCGTCGACCCGGAGGTCGTCGCCCACCTCATGAACGGCGTGCGCGCCGCCGCCGGCACGCACGCCGAACTCACCGCCAGGGAACGGGAGGTGCTGTCCCTGATGGCGCAGGGCCGCTCCAACCACGCCATCGCACTGACTCTGGTCATCGGGGCGAAAACGGTGGAGTCGCACGTCCGCAGCATCTTCACCAAGCTCGGCATCGACGCCGACGCCCAGGACAACCGCCGCGTCCTCGCCGTCCTCCGGCACCTGCGCGACGCGTAGACCCCACAACTCGACGGCAAGCCCCACCTGACGGCGACCCCACCACCTGACGGCATCCGGCCCCCGCTCCGCGATGAGCCACCGGTCGGTGCCTCCCCCGAGATCCCGTGACCCGTGCCCCCGTATTCCCAGCGCGGAGCGGTGCCGGACCACCAACGCTAGGCTGCCCGGCGGCCGTGGACATCAGGGTCAGCCCTGAATTCCGGTACGAGGACCCCTTAGGGGCGCGCCTCAGGTGGAGACGCGCTGCCGGGCGGCGCCGGGCATTCCGGTGGCGAGGTCCTCGGCGAGCAGCCGCTTGGCGATCGCGTCGGTGGCGGCGCGCAGTTCGGGCCCGGCGGGACGGCCGCGGTCGTCCTCGAGCCGGTCGCCGAGCCAGTCGCCCCAGGCCTTGCTGATCACGGCGG
Source organism: Streptomyces boluensis (assembly GCF_009908195.1). Lineage (GTDB taxonomy): Bacteria > Actinomycetota > Actinomycetes > Streptomycetales > Streptomycetaceae > Streptomyces > Streptomyces boluensis. The sequence continues at coordinate 2,916 of NZ_JAAAHS010000041.1, forward strand.
CCTCGCGGGCGCCCGCCGGGGTGTGCGAGAAGAACGCGCCCGCACGGCTCAGATACCCCTCGTCCACCATCCGGTCGAAGACCGGCACAAGCACCTCGGGCGGCACCTCGCGGCGCGTGGCGACCAGGCCGAGGCTGGCATGCCCGACGAGCCGGGTGAGCAGCTCGACCTGCATCACCGCCCACGCCCCGGCCACATCGAGCCGGGACTCGGACGCGGCGAGCACCCCACGTGCCTCGGCCGGACCGGCGGACCGGACGATCTTGGCGACGGCGAGTTCGAGGAGCTGCGCGGACTCGGCGTTCGCGGCGGGCGCGGAGAAGCCCTCGCCCATGTCGGACGACGTCATCCGGGCCGAGTCGCGCAGCGTGACCTGCTTGAGGAAGAGGGCCACCAGGAAGCCGAGCACCGCCACGGGCACGGTCAGCAGGAACACCGTCTGCAAAGTGTCCGCGTAGGCCTCGATCAGCGGTTCCGCCTGCGCGTCGGGCAGCGAGTGCAGCCCCTGCGGGCTCTGCGCGGCCTGCGCGAGCTCCGCCGGCTCCGTCCCGCCGAGCCGGGCGGCCTCGACGACCCCGGCGGTCAGGTTGGGCTCCAGGGTGTTGGCGTAGATCGTCCCGAACACGGCGGTGCCGAAGGCGCTGCCCAGGGTGCGGAAGAACGTGACACCGGAGGTCGCGGTGCCCAGGTCGGCGTACTCGACGGTGTTCTGCACCGCGATGGTCAGCACCTGCATGCACAGGCCGATACCGGCGCCGAGCACGAACATGTAGAGCGACTCGAGCCAGCTGCTGGTGTCCGCGCTCATCAGCGAGAGCAGATACAGGCCGAGCGCCATCACGAGGGAACCGACGATGGGGAAGATCCGGTACGCGCCGGTCTTGCTGACCACGTTGCCGCTGAAGATCGAGGCGATCAGGAGACCCGCGACCATCGGCAGCGTCCGCACCCCGGAGACCGTGGCCGAGTCCCCGTCGACGTACTGCAGATACGTCGGCAGGAACGTCATCGCGCCCAGCATCGCGAAGCCCACCACGAAGCTGAGGATCGAGCAGACCGTGAACACCGGGTTGGCGAACAGCCGCATCGGCAGCATCGGCTCCGCCGCCCGCGTCTCCACCAGACAGAACAGCGCGAGCGCCACCGCGCCGCCGACGAAGAGTCCGATGATGACGCCCGAGCCCCACGCGTACTCGTTGCCGCCCCAACTGGTCGCCAGAATCAGGGCACTTGCCCCGGCGGCGACCAGCGCGATGCCCAGGTAGTCGATGGCCGGGCGGACCGCCGACCGCACGCTGGGGATGGTGCGGGCGGCCGCGATCACCACCAGGATCGCGATGGGGACGTTGACGTAGAACGCCCAGCGCCAGGAGAGATGGTCCGTGAACAGGCCGCCGAGCAGCGGCCCGATCACGGTGGACACCCCGAAGACCGCGCCGATGGCGCCCTGGTACTTGCCGCGTTCCCGCAGCGGGATCACATCGGCGATCAGCGCCATCGCGGTGACCATGAGACCGCCCGCCCCGATGCCCTGCAGTCCGCGCCAGACGATGAGGAGCGTCATGTTGCCGGCGAGGCCGCAGAGGAACGAGCCGGTGATGAACACGATCGCGGAGATCTGGAAGATCACCTTGCGGCCGAAGAGGTCACCGAACTTGCCGACCAGGACTGTCGCCACGGTCTCGGCGAGCAGATACGCCGTGACGACCCACGACATATGGGCGCCGCCACCCAGGTCGGCGACGATCGTGGGCAGCGCGGTGCCGACGATGGTCTGGTCGAGCGCGGCGAGCAGCACCCCCAGCATGATCGTCACGAAGACGACATTGCGGGTCCGTGCGTCGAGCACAGGCGGGGCGGCGACGGGCGCGGTCTCGGCACTGGTGGTCACACGGCAACTCTTGTGCGCCGCCCCCACCGGCGCCCGCCGCGAGGGACCGGACCGGTGACACGCACGCGCGAGGCGACACGGCCGGCGCACCAGGAGCTGCGGCGAGAGCGGTACGGGCCCATCATCCACCCCCCCCGCGCCTGCGTGCCTGCTCAGTCCGTCCGGCCCACCCGCAGCACCGGAGCGCTCTCCGCCGCGTCGACCGGACCCGCGCCGCGCTCCACCCGCGCCGCCAACTCCTCGGCCCAGACGCGGAGACCGGGCACATCGACCCCGTACGTTGCCGCCGGCGCCTGCCCGGTGTCCAGGTCCGCGGCAGGGAGCGCGTCGGCGCCGCGACGCAGCAACCGGGCGCCGCCCGTCGTGTTGCCGCGGGCCGCGTGGGTCAGGCCCACCGCGAGCTGGGCGAGCCCGCGCCAAAGCGCCCGGTCTCGCTCGGGGCCCGACTTCCAGGCGTCCTCGAAGACCTCGTGCGCGTGGAACGGCCGCCCCTGGTCGAGCAGCGCCTGCGCCTCGGCGAGCGTCTGCTCCGGGGTGCGCACGATCCCCTCGGGCTGCCGCTCCACGCCCGGCGCTCCGTACGGCAGCGGCCTGCCGAGTCCGTCACGGGGACGGGCGTTGCGGGCCCGCCCCTCGGCGTCGCGGTCACGGTCCTGGGGCTCTGGGGGAGGTGTGTCCATCGGGGTGCTCATCACCCTCCGATTGTGGCCGGGCGGGGGTGATCGGCGCAGGTCCGGGGTGAGGTAAGGTACTTACAGCACGACGCGGTCAACGGCCGCGAACGGGCATCGGGACGTGGCGCAGCTTGGTAGCGCACTTGACTGGGGGTCAAGGGGTCGCAGGTTCAAATCCTGTCGTCCCGACTGGAGACAGTCGCAGATGAGAGCCGGTTTCGAAGGTATTCGAAACCGGCTCTTGGCTATTTCTGGGGACCAGTTGGGGACCGGCGTGCTTGACCGGGGTCAGCGGGTCGCGACGATCGGGCCCGGCAGCGAGCGCGGTGCGCGCAGCGCGCTGTCCCGGCGGCCGTGATTTTGTGGACGTCCGGGTGCAGGTAGCGCTGGATGGTGGTCAGCGATCCGTGGCCGGCGATCCTGCGGAGCACGTGGACTTGGACTCCGGCGTCGGCGACCAGGTGAGCCTGGTGTGCCGGAGGTCGTGGCGGCGAAGGTGCTTGTAGCCGAGCTTGGTGACCACGTCGTCCCAGTGTGTGGCGTCGCGTAGGACGGCGGTGGAGATGCGTCCGCCACGTGGGCCGGGTTGACCTTGATGATGCGGTCACGGACGGCCTGTTCCATGACGCGGACCAGGACGGCAATGGTGTTCTTGACCGTTGAGCGGCTGTGTTCTTGGGCGATCCAGTTCGACGGGCAGGTGTCCCAGCGTGGGGACCACACGCAGCCGCCATCCCGAGAGATAAGGGTCGAGCACCTTCAAATCCAGCCCACGCAGGGCAAGTTCCATGTTCGCTTCGCCGTATTCGGCGAGCTTCATGGTGGCGAGCGATGGGGTGAGGCCAGCCTGCTCGGCCTCGATGATGGCTTGGATCCGCTCCTGCGCTTCTTCCTCGCTGTCCTTTACTTCAGACAGTGATTCGCGGCGCTTGCTCGTGGGGTCCGTCCAGCGGACTAGAGCCTGATAGGGGGTTCGCCGGGACCGCAGTCGTGATGCCCGTCGCGGCGAGCGGCTATGTGCTGTGCTCGATGGCCCTGGCCTAGTTGGATAGCTGCGGGCTTGCGTCTCGAGCCCAAGTCGTCGCTGCCCACAACCCGTTGGCGCCCAGGGGACCGCACCGTCGGCACTCGAGGATGCTTCCGGACGGCGCACGGGAGAAGCTGCTGGAGACGGGAACTTCTTCGCCACCTACGAGCGGCACGATCAACCTGCCCGGTCAACCTGCGCGGGTTACGGCCTTTGCTGCGGGCGGAGTTCCAGTGGGGCATGTATGCCCACGGCCTGTGGCACCTGACGTGGATGCAGTCGCTCGCGGACGAGTGTCAGCGCCGCGACGTGGCGTCCCTGGTCGGCCTGGGCCCGTCCGTCTTCCGCCGCGCCTATCACCAGCGCATGGTCCAGGAGATGCCAACAGGCCCTACGGAAGGTCTACTTCACCGCGGGCTACATCGAGACCGAGCACTTCGGGGCGGGCGCTCCAGTAGGCATTGGCCCGGGTCGCAGTGAGTGAGGAGGGCGCATGCGGCTCGCCGTGCACCCCACCGCGTCAGCCGGCACCTGGGCGGTACCGGCTGATCGGATCCAATTTCCTCTACGGAGGTGCCCATCGCGGCAAGCCAGCACCCTATGCGTTGCCCCGGAGGGGCGATGCATACCGGCTGACCACCGGATCCTCCGGAGAGCTGGGCAGCCCACCGGTTGGATATTTCTATCCAATCCGTTGCGGCAGGGCGTCAGCAAGCAGAATTCAGGCCGATTTTCGCCGCGGCGATTCAGGGGGAACGTTGCAGCGATTCAGCGGGAAGTCGTCGATTTCCAGCGTCCTTTGGCGGTCTGCGGAATGGTGTCCGGAAGGTTCGCGTACACCGCACCCGTGGGCGCGGTGTACGCCGCGGCGAAGTGCCGGAGTTTCGGGTTCATCGTGCAGAACGATGGGTCTCTCTCGCAGGAATTACTCCGTTCGGGTGACTGGGTGACGAGCCTCTTGTAACTCGATCGGGTGTATGCGTCACTGTGGGTGTGAAACCGGCGGGCTGCCCATCCCCGTGCCGGGGGAACGTTGGTATAGGCAGCGCTTGCCGGTTTTCTTCATGCCCAGAGACAGGTGTACGTACCTGGCCATGGGTGCTGGGGCGAGGGTCCGTTATTTCGCCCTGGGCCCGTCAGCACTTCTGAGCCACGTTCCGTTCCCACCTGGAGACGTGGGCAAAGCGCTTACCACGCCAACGCCCTTCATCGGTACCGGCCTTGGGCCGTTCCGCCGGTTTCTCGTATCTCACCGAAGAAGGAAGAAGGAGCGTCCTCATGCCCATCTCCCCGAATCAGGGTTCCACCGGCGGTGGCACGTTGGTGACCATCACAGGTGTCAACCTCGCCAACACCAGCGCGGTGACGTTCGGCACCCAGCAGGCCACGAGCGTCACCAACGTCTCGCCGACGCAGGTCACAGCGGTATCTCCGTCCGGGACGGGCGTGGTCGGGGTGACCCTGACGACGCCGGGCGGGACCAGCAACCCGCTTTCGTTCTTCTACGTCGGTGCCCCGTTCAAGTCCGCCCTGAGCGCCAGTTCCGGGCCGACGGCCGGCGGAAACACCGTCACCATCAGCGGCACCGGCCTCTCGACGGCGACCAGTGTGTCCTTCGGCGCGAACACCGCCACCCCGACCGTGATCTCCGACGCCTCCCTCACTGTGGTGGTGCCGGCCGGCGCGTCGGCCGGGTCGGTGTCAGTGAGCGTGACGACCGCGGGCGGCACCAACAACGGGTTCTCCTACACCTACATCGACGACCCCACGATCGCGACGATCACCCCGGCCTCGGGATCAACCTCCGGTGGAACGGCGCTGACCGTCACGGGCACGAACCTCAGCAGCACCACGTCCGTCACCATCGACGGCACCACCGCACCGTTCTCCGTCATCAACGCCACCACGCTCTCGGTGGTCACGCCGCCCGGCACCGCCGGCGCGGTAGACGTCGTGGTCACCAACCCGGCTGGATCCGCCACCTCGGTCGGCGGCTTCACCTACGTCGCCGGTCCGGGCATCTAGTCCGGCAGCCCCACCGGACAGACGTTCAACCCTCGTCCGGGCGGTACCCCTATTCCGCCCGGACGGGCAAAGCCCCCACTATCGGCATCTGCACGTGGCCAGGTCCGCACACGGATCTGGTCGCAGCGACGCGTAAGGAGTACAGCCATGGCTGTCCCTGTCGTCTCCTCGGTCAGTCCAAACAAGGGGCCGGTTTCCGGCGGGACCACTGTCACCCTGACCGGTACCGGCTTCACCGGCGCAACAGCCGTCAAGTTCGGCAGTGTTGCCGCCACCTCGTTCACCATCGTCAGCGGCACGCAGATCATCGCGGTGACTCCTGCCGGCACCGGCGCGGTCAATGTCACCGTCACGACCAGCGGGGGCACCAGTACCCCGTCCGTCACCTACACCTACGTCCCCGCCCCTTCCCTGTCGAGCCTGTCGCCCAGTCAGGGCCCGGTCTCGGGAGGCACCGTGGTGACGCTCACGGGGGCGAACCTGTCGGGTGCGACGGCTGTGCGTTTCGACGGAGTCGCGGCGTCGTCGTTCACCGTCGTTTCCGCTACTCAGATCACGGCGGTGACCCCTGCCCACGGAGCCGGTTCCGCTGCGGTCACGGTGACCACCCCCGGCGGCACCAGCAACCCCCTCAGCTACGGCTACTTCAACGCTCCCACCCTGACGGCCCTGGCCCCCACCCAGGGACCGACGTATGCGGGAAGCGCCGTCACGCTGACCGGAACGAGCCTGACGACCGCCACCGGCGTCTTCTTCGGCAGCACTCCCGCATCGTTCACGGTGCTTTCCGCGACTCAGGTCACGGTTGTCGCCCCGGCAGGCGCGGCAGGGGCGGTCATCGTCACGGTTGTCACCACCGCCGGCACCAGCAACGGGCTGACGTACACCAGAGTCGAGGGCCCCGCCATCTGACCCGCCGTGCCCTGCTGGCAGGACGTCTTCCCGTGGTACCCGGACGCCTGGCAGCAGGGCGGCTCCGGTGGCATACGAGTGCATCCCCGGCCGCGAACATCGAGGCGCACCGCCTCCGGACCAGTCACTATTCATATTTGTTTGTGTCACAACACGGTTTTTGGTGGTATATGCGCTTTTCTCTTCACGTCTCCTCAATGCAGACGCGCGGTGGAAGGTGTGGTGGTTCGTGATGCGAAGGAATGTTGCTTCATCGCTTGTCCTGGGGGCGGTGAGTATCGGTCTGGCGTGTGGGCTCTCGGGGCCCGTAGCGGCAGATCAGGGACCAACGGGCACCGTACGATCCGGGGTGACTGCTGCCGGCGCAGAGCGGAACCAGTCCATGGGGGCGGGTCGCGGGATTGTCGTGGCGAAGGCTGGCGTGAAAATCCGCTCCCAGCCGACGACCCACTCTGCCAAGCTCGGCGGTTACCCCAACAACGCCCGGATCGGTATCGAGTGCAAGTCATCCGGCGAAAGCGTCGGCGGCGACAGAACGTGGTACAGGCTTGCGCACCGCCCGGGCTGGGTGACCGCCCGCTACGTCAGAGTCTGGGGCCATGTGCCGCGGTGCGCCGAGCCGGGTCCCCCGGGCCCTCCGGGGCCCCAGGGGCCTAAGGGTGACACCGGTCCTCAAGGGCCCTCAGGAACCGCCAGCGTCACTCCCGTATACGGACCGGAGACGATGCTCGGACCGGGAGGGACGACGGCTCTGGTCGCCGTCTGTCCGGTCGGCCAGAAGGCGGTTTCCGGTGGCTGGTTGGCGGGCGACGAGGTCATGCCCGTACGGAGCTACAGGAGCACGAGCTCGAATCCCGACGACAGTTGGACCGTCAGCTTCCACAACAACTCTGCCACTGAGGAGTCAGCCGTTCGTCCCATTGCCTATTGTTCGCCGTGATGGCGCGGTGATACCGACGGGACGGCCTGGGCCGGACTGGGTTCCTTGAATCCGGGAGACGAGCCGGCCGGTTCCCGTCGTAACGCGAGGGCCCCTGGCGGGAGTTGGATCGGTGTGAAGACTCACCGTCCCGCCGGGGGCCCTCGCGATGCGCCCGGAGCCTGCAGCGGCATCGGACTCTGCAACCTCGCCCACCAGTGGCGGTCACGGCACTACGCGGACCAGTGCGAGCGGCAGAAGTCGTCCAGCCAGCTCGTCCACGCCGCCACGTCGAGTTCGTCCGCGGTGAAGAGGAACGAGCCGATCGACCCGGGGATGACCTCGACCGAGTCCGGCCGCGCCGTGATGACGGTCATCTCCAGCTGGCTCTGACGGTTGTAGGAGCTCGGGAACCCGAACTCCAGCTCCTGGCAGTACGCCAGCTTCTGCGTCCGCTGATGGTTGCGGTAGTGCTTCTTCACCTCGGCCTCGGCGAAGCGGAAGCCGAGGTCCGCGAACGCCTGGAACATCGCGTCCTGGACGGGCCGGGCATGCACGGCGATCTCGTCGAAGTCGCCCGGGTCCACCGCATTGTCGATCGCCATCGTGGTGCGCAGTGCGCACCGCGCGCCCTTCAGCCCGCGGCCCAGAGCATGAGTGAGGGGCATTTCCCAGGGGATGGCCACACTGCCCTCGAAGGTCCGCTCCTCCTTCGCCGCGAGCGTGAAGGACCCGAGTTCCACACTGGCCAGCACCTGTGGGGCCGCCCAGCCGGTCTCGGCCGGCTCGCATTCCTCCACCCGTATCACGAGCTCCACCGTGAGCCGGTCGACCTGGACATCGGCGCCTCCGCCGCGCACCGCCACCCTGAGCGGCAGCTCCTCGCCCGGGTGTACGTCGGTCCGGGCCGGCACCGTGTCCGCCTCGGGCGCGTTGATGCCCAGAGCGCTGAAGAATGCGCGGAATGCCACGAGTTGTCCTCTCCCTGATGGAACACATTGATCAAATCTGCAGGGAGTCTAGGGCTCGTCCGAAACGAACTCTGGGTTCCCGCCGGCTCCGGTGCCGCACCTGGCGCTACGGCGAAGCGGGCCGTTGCGAGGAGCGGAGTACGAGGAGGGTGATCTCGCTCGGGGCGAAGACGCGGAACGGCGGTCCCCAGAAGCCGGTGCCACGGCTGGTGTAGAGGAGGGTGCGGGCGCCGTGGCGGCTGAGGCCGGCGAGGGCGGGCTGGTCGATGCGGACCAGGTGATGGAAGGGCCAGATCTGGCCGCCGTGGGTGTGGCCGGAGAGCTGGAGGTCGACGCCGCCGGCTGCGGCCTGGTCGACGAACTTGGGCTGGTGGGCCAGGAGCAGGACGGGGTGGTCGGGGTCGGCGCCGTGCAGGGCTCCGGCGAGGTGGGCGCGGTGGCCGGCCAGGCCGGAGGACTCGGCGGTGACGTCGTCCACGCCGGCGACCACGAGGGTGTCGCCGCCGCGTTCGAGCAGCAGGTGGCGGTTGCGCAGTGGCTCCCAGCCCAGCTCGTCCATGAGGTCGACCCAGCCCTGGGCCTCGCTGTAGTACTCGTGGTTGCCGGTGACGTAGACCCGGGCGCGGGTGGCCTGCACGGTGCCGAGTGGGGTGGCCTGGGCGCGGCGGCGTTCGGCCGTGCCGTCCGCGATGTCTCCGGTGTGGCAGACCAGGTCGGCGTCCAGGGTGTTCACCGTGTCGCAGACCCGGGCCGACCAGCGGGCGCGGTCGAGGGGCCCGTAGTGGGTGTCCGTGATGAGGACGACGCGGGTGCCGTCCAACCCAGCTCCCAGGCGCGGGAGTTCAACGTCGAGCCGGCGCACCCGTGGCACCCTGCGGGCCTCGGCGTACCCCCAGGCGAGCAGCACGGCGGCTGTGCCGAGGGCCGCCCACGTGACGATCCGGGCCCGGTCCTGGCCGTCTCCGACACCGGTCACGGTCAGGGCGGGTCGCAGCAGGACGCCGAGCAGAACGGACCAGGTGAACAGGGTCCAGCTGGCGCCAAGCAGGGTGTCCCCGACGATCGCCGCCCGGTCCTGCTGCCGCTTGCCGTGGCCGCGCACCATCGCGAGCGGCATGCCGATCAGGCCGAGGGCGAACAGGGCGGTGCCGGCCAGCGTGACAGCGAGCGGCCAGTGCTGACCGGAGTACAGCAGTAGCCAACAGGGCACCGTCCACAGCAGAACGGGGGCGATCAGGGGGAGGAGGCGCATCAGGCGACGCAGTCGTCTCTGCTGAGCCTCGCGCGCCGCGCCGTCGACGGATCGCGTCTCGCTGGTACCGGTCACGCTTCCCCTCCCTGGGCAACCAGGCTGCCGTCGCGCACTGTATCCGGCCGTCGTCGGACCGGCCGGACAGGGTGCGCGAGTGCATGGCCGAGGGCCGGCCACTCGTCATTCAGGTCAGGACCAGCCCGTGGCGCGCCGGCCGAGTGCGGAGCCCGTACGTGTCGCTCAACTCGGCATGCATCATGGGCAGTTGATGCTGCATCAGGCCGGGACCACAGGAGTCCGCGGCGCTGCTCCCGCCTCCGCCCCCGGCCGCAGTACGGGCACCGCTTCCAGTACGAGGACGGCGAGGTCGTCGTCGATCGGGTCGGGGCTGAAGTTGTGCGCCGCCTTCCGTACGCGTTCCGCCACGGCCTTCGCGCCGAGCCCCACGCAGCCGCGCAGCAGCTCGGCGAGGCCGTCGTTGTCGTCCAACTGCCGGTTGCCCCGGCGGCGTTCGGTCACTCCGTCGGTCACGCAGAGCAGTGTCTCGCCGGGTGCGAGGTGGAAGGAGTTGGCGTGGAACTCCGCCTGCTCGTCGACCCCGAGCAGCATCTGCGGTTCGGCGGCCGGCGTCACCGTGCCGTCGGCGGAGAGCCGCAGCGGAAGCGGGTGCCCGGCGCTGGCCACGGTGACCCGCGCGCCGCCGGACACCGGGTCGGGCTCCAGCTCGCCGTACAGCAGGCTGAGGAACCGCGAGCCGGCCGGCTCCCCGGTGACCGCGACCGCCTCCGCGCCCTCCTCCGACATCGCGATGTTCAGCCGGTCGAGCAGGGCCTCGACGCCGTGGCCCTCGCGGGCGAGCAGCCGTACCAGGTGGCGGGCCAGACCGGTGACGGACATCGCCTCCAGATCGTGGCCGCAGACGTCGCCGAGCAGGAAGCACCAGCGGCTCTCGCCCATCGGGAACAGGTCGTAGAAGTCACCGCCGACGGTCTGCCCCTCGCCGCTGGGCTCGTACACGATGGCTGTGTCGACGCCCGGTATGGCCGCGAGGGACGTGGGCAGCTGGCGGCGTTGCAGCGATTGGCTGATGTCCGCCTGCCGGGTGTAGTGCCGGGCCGTGACGACGGCCTGCGCCACCCGGCGGGCCACGTCCTGGGTGAGGCGTACGACGGTGCCGGTCATCCGGGGCTGTCCGGCGCGGCCGATGAGTAGTGCGCCGTGGCAGCGGCCGCTCGCGACCAGTGGGAACATCAGCGCCGAGCCGCCCGGCTCGGTGAGGTCCGCGCGTTCCGGCCAGGGCCAGGTGATGGCGGTGGTGCTCAGCGTGGTCGGCGGCGGGCGCTCCTGCTCCAGGGCCAGGCGAAGCGTACGGATGTGCTGCTCGTCCCGGTGCCAGACGCGGGAGAGCCGCATCCTGCCGTTGGTGGTGGTGAGCCAGACGGCGCACCAGTCGGCGAGCCTCGGGACGAGGAGCTGGCCGGTGAGCGCGGTGACCAGGTCCTCGTCGAGCTGCCCGGTGAGCAGCTCGCTGACCTCGGCGAGGAAGGACGCCCCGGCGGGCTCGGCGCTGTCGGGAGCCGGGAGGCCGGGCGGCCGCGAGGGGTGGGCCGGAGCCGCGGGGACACCGTAGGGCGGGCCGTCCGGTCGTGGCCGGGCCTCGGAGCGGGTGTCCAGGCGGAACCACACGGTCTCCTCGGCCTGCCGGTAGGTCACGCCCCAGGACTCGGCGAGCACGCTCAGGAGCCGCAGCCCGTGCCCCCGCAGGTTGTCCCGCAGGCCGCCGCCGGGGTCGTCCTGCCCGGTGCCGGACAGGCGGCGGTGCACCACCTCGACGACGACGTCCACCTGCTGGGCCACGTTCTGCGGGGGCGCGGCGGGGAATCCGTCGTTGCCATGGCCGTCGCCGTTGCCCGTGCCGTTCGGGTGCTCGGGTCGTACGTCGATGCGGCAGCCGACGTCGACCTCGAACCCGCCGTGCGCGACGGCCGCGGTGAGCAGCTCGTCGGCGAGGAGTACGGCGTCGTCGACGAGGCGTTCGCCCGCCGTCGTACGGGCCGCGGGGGCGGTCGGAACGGACAGTTCCGAGAGGGCGGCGCGGAGGAACCTGCGGGCCGCCGAAGGGGCCAGCTCGTCGGCGGGCAGACGGATCCGCGACAAGGAATCACGCAGGTCAGCGGAGGGACCCACAGGCGCCTCCCGGCTCGGTTCCGGCGCGAAGTCGATGAATGTAGTCTAAATCGTATGAGTGGTATCAACTCTTGCTTAGTGCGCGATTGAGGACATTTCGCCATGATCGAGACCGCCGAGGGCTCCGGGACGGCCGATCGGCCGGGGCCCACCCGGAGTGAGCCGGGTCCCACCCGGAGTGAGCAGGCGTTGAGCGCCGCCGATCTGCGGCCCCTGCTCGCGACGATGATCGCCGTCCGGGACGGCGATTTCACCGTGCGGGCCGACGGTGCCTCCGAGGGGGTCACCGCCGAGCTGGCGGAGGTGTTCAACCAGATCGTCACGCGGAACGCGCACATGGCCTCGGAGCTGCAACGCGTACGCCAGGAAGTGATCCGGGGCGGCCGCCTGGACGAGCGGCTCGCGGCCAGCCCGGGGCACGGGGCCTGGACCACGAGCGTGGACGCCGCCAACTCGCTCATCGAGGCGCTGGTCGTGCCGGTCGGCAACGTCACGCGCGTACTGGACGCGGTCGCGGACGGCGATCTGACCCCGCGGGTCGAACTGCACGACGGCAAGCGCCAGCTCCGCGGCGACCTGCGCCGCCTGGGGCGCGGTGTGAACCGCATGGTGGACCAACTCTCGCTGTTCACCGGCGAGGTGACCCGAGTCGCCCGCGAGGTCGGCACCGAGGGGCGCCTCGGTGAGCGGGCGAAGGTCCAGGGGCTCTCCGGCGACTGGCGCTTCGTGACCGAGGCCGTCAACGCGATGGCCTCCCGGCTCACCGCCCAGGTCCGCGACATCGCGGTGGTCACGACCGCGGTCGCGCAGGGCGACCTGACCCAGCACGTGACGGTCGAGGCGACCGGTGAGCTCCTTGAGCTGAAGCTCACCGTGAACACGATGGTCGACCAGCTCCGCGCCTTCGCCGACGAGGTGACGCGCGTGGCCCGCGAGGTGGGTACCGAGGGCGAGTTGGGCGGCCGCGCCCACGTACCCGGGGTGTCCGGGGTGTGGAAGGACCTCACCGACAACGTCAACTTCATGGCGTCCAACCTGACCTCACAGGTACGCAACATCGCCCAGGTCACCACCGCCGTCGCCAACGGGGACCTGAGCCAGAAGATCACGGTCGGCGCGCGCGGCGAGATCCTGGAGCTGAAGTCGACGATCAACACGATGGTCGACCAGCTCTCCGCGTTCGCGGACGAGGTGACCCGTGTGGCCCGCGAGGTCGGTACCGAGGGCGACCTCGGCGGCCGGGCGCAGGTGCGTGGGGTGTCCGGGGTGTGGAAGGAGCTGACGGACAACGTCAACTTCATGGCGTCCAACCTGACTTCGCAGGTGCGCAACATCGCGCAGGTCGCCACGGCCGTCGCGCAGGGCGACCTCGGCAAGACCATCACCGTCGAGGCGAAGGGCGAGATCCTGGAGCTGAAGTCGACGATCAATACGATGGTCGACCAGCTCTCCGCGTTCGCCGACGAGGTGACCCGCGTGGCCCGCGAGGTCGGTACCGAGGGCAACCTCGGCGGTCAGGCGCAGGTGCGCGGGGTGTCCGGGGTGTGGAAGGAGCTGACGGACAACGTCAACTTCATGGCGTCCAACCTGACTTCGCAGGTGCGCAACATCGCGCAGGTCACCACGGCCGTCGCCGACGGAGACCTGTCGAAGAAGATCACAGTCGACGCGCGCGGTGAGATCCAGCAGCTCAAGGACACCGTGAACACGATGGTCGACCAGCTCCGCGCGTTCGCCGACGAGGTGACCCGCGTGGCCCGCGAGGTCGGCACCGAGGGCAACCTCGGCGGCCGGGCCCAGGTGCGCGGCGTCTCCGGCGTGTGGGAGGACCTCACCGAGAACGTCAACTTCATGGCAGACAACCTGACTTCACAGGTGCGGAACATCGCCCAGGTCGCCACCGCCGTCGCGCAGGGCGACCTGTCGAAGAAGATCGATGTGGACGCGCGCGGCGAGATTCTCGAACTCAAGACGACCATCAACACGATGGTCGACACGCTCTCCTCGTTCTCCTCCGAGGTGACGAGGGTCGCCCGCGAGGTGGGCAGCGAGGGCCAACTCGGCGGCCAGGCACGGGTCGAGGGCGTCTACGGCACCTGGAAGCGGCTCACCACCGGCGTCAACGAACTCGCCTCCAACCTCACCACGCAGGTACGCGCCATCGCCGAGGTGGCCAGCGCCGTCACCCAGGGCAACATGTCGAGTTCCATCACGGTCGAGGCGCGCGGCGAGGTCGCCGAGCTGAAGGACAACATCAACCTCATGGTGTCCAACCTCCGCGAGACCACCCGCGCCAAGGACTGGCTGGAGTCCAACCTGACCCGCATGGCCGCCCTGATGCAGGGCCACCGCGACCTGGTGGAGGTCGCGGACCTCATCCTCGGCGAGCTGACCCCGCTGGTGAACGCGCAGTTCGGCGCGTTCTTCCTGGCCGACTCCGGGGCGCGCCCCGGCGAGGACCTGCAGTTCATCGTCGGGTACGGGACCGACCAGGCGGGCGGCGGAAGCCCGCTGCCCGGCACCGGCACGCAGGGGCGCGGCCTGATCGCCCAGGCGGCCAAGCAGAAGAAGCGCATCCTCGTCCTGGACGCGCCGCAGGAGTACATCACCATAAACTCCGGGCTCGGCGCGGCCCTGCCGGCCAGCATCGTCATCGTGCCGATCCTCTTCGAGGGCGAGCTGCTCGGCGTGATCGAGCTGGCCTCGCTCAGCAGGTTCAGCGACGTACATCTGGCCTTCATCGACCAGTTCGCCAACACCATCGGCGTCTCGTTCAACACCATCATCGCCAACTCCCGTACGGAGTCGCTGCTTTCGGAGTCGCAGCGGCTCACCGCCGAGCTGCGGGAGCGCTCCAACGAACTGCAGCGCTCCAACGCCGCCCTGGAGGAGAAGGCGGCGCTGCTCGCCACCGCCTCGCAGTACAAGTCGGAGTTCCTCGCCAACATGTCGCACGAGTTGCGCACCCCGCTGAACTCGCTGCTCATCCTCGCCCGGCTGCTCGCCGACAACCCCGACGGCCATCTCTCCGACCAGGACGTGCAGTTCGCCGCGACGATCCACCGCTCGGGCTCCGATCTGCTCCAGTTGATCAGCGACATCCTCGACCTGTCGAAGATCGAGGCGGGCCGGATGGACGTCCACCCGAAGGAACTGTCCCTGGACAAGCTGCTCACGTATGTCGACGCGACCTTCCGGCCGCTGGCCGTCGACCGCGGCCTCGGCTTCAAGATCACCGTCGGGGACGATGTGCCGCAGGAGCTGCACTCCGACGAGCAGCGGCTCCAGCAGGTGCTGCGCAATCTGCTGTCCAACGCGGTCAAGTTCACCCACTCCGGCTCCGTGGAGCTGCGGGTCGAGCGGGTGCCGGGGGAGGACGTGGTGGGGGAGGCGCTGCAGAACGCGGAGACCGTCCTCGCGTTCCGCGTCAAGGACACCGGCATCGGCATCTCCGCGGACAAACTCCCGGTGGTCTTCGAGGCGTTCAAGCAGGCCGACGGCACGACCAACCGCAAGTACGGCGGCACCGGCCTCGGCCTGTCCATCAGCCGGGAGATCGCCAGGATGCTCGGCGGCCGGATCGTCGCCGAGAGCGAGCTCGGCGTCGGCTCGCAGTTCACCCTCTACGTCCCCGCGCGCCACCCCGGCGGCCTCGCCCCGGCCGCGCTGCCGGTGCAGAGCGGCATCCTGCCGGACGGCCTCGTACCGCCCCTGCCGGAACCGGTGGTTCCCGAAGCCGAGGCCCCGCCGGTGGAGGCCGTCCCCCTGGACGTCCCCCTGGCCGTGCCCCTGCCCGACAGCCCCGCCAGGACCGGGGACGCGTACACGGTCGCCGACGACCGGGGCGTGAACACCGGGTGGGGCACCGACGCGCGGGAGGCCACCTGGCCGCAGGCGACCCGGCTCAAGGAGTGGCTCAGCGGGCGCCCCGGACAGGTCCTCGCCGGGCGGCGCATCCTCATCATCGACGACGACATCCGCAACGTCTTCGCGCTGACGCACGTACTCGGCCGGGTCGGCATCACCGTGAAGTACGCCGAGAACGGCCGCGAAGGCCTTGAGATGCTGCAGCGCACACCCGATGTGGCGCTGATCCTTATGGACATCATGATGCCGGAGATGGACGGGTACGAGACGATCCGGGCCATCCGCGGCACCCCCCGGCTCGCACATCTGCCGATCATCGCGCTCACCGCCAAGGCGATGCCCGGAGACCGCGAGAAGGCCATCGGCAGCGGCGCCTCCGACTACGTGCCCAAGCCCGTGGACATCGACCGGCTGCTGTCCGTGATCACCGCGCTGCTCGACCCGCCGCGCAACGGTGGTACGCGGAAGGGCGAGGCGGACGGGGACGGCCCGCACGACGAGGACGGTGGACCGGACCAGGACGGTGGACCGGACCGGGGCGGTGGAACGGACCAGGACGGTGGACCGGACCAGGACGGTGGACCGGACCAGGACGGCGGATCGACGGAGGACGGGGCGTGAGCACCGTGGCACCTGAGCGTTGCAACATTCTCATCGTCGACGACATGGAGGAGAACCTCCTCGCACTCGAGGCCGTACTCGGCCCGCTGCATCAGCGGATCGTCCGCGCGCATTCCGGCGAGGAAGCCCTGAAGGCGTTGCTGCGCCAGGAGTTCGCGGTGGTGCTCCTCGACATCGTGATGCCCGGCATGGACGGCTTCGAGACCGCGGGGACCATCAAGCGCCTCGACCAGACCAAGGACGTGCCGATCATCCTGGTGACCGGCGTCAACCCAGGGCCGGACTACGCGTACCGGGGATACGCGGTCGGCGCCGCGGACTTTCTGACCAAGCCCATCGACCCCTGGATGCTGCGGACCAAGGTCAGCGTCTTCCTTGAGCTGTACCGCAAGAACCAGCAGTTGGCCGCGGCGGTGGCGGACTCCGCGCACGGGGAACGGCTCGCGGAGGTGGCCGAGGAGCTCAACCGGATCGAGCTGCTCCTGCGGGACGGCGCCGCCTCCGATCCGTCCCGACTCGCGGACCGTGTCGCCGAGTTGGGCCGCACCGTCGACTGGCTCCGGCACCCCGGCGGCGGGTGAGAGCCGCGGGGCTCTCACCCGGCCGGTTCAGCGGCGGGGTCTCAACGGGCGTCCGCCTTCAGGAGGTCCGAGCACTTCTCGCCGATCATCATGGTCGTGATGCACGGGTTGACGGTGACCAGGTCCGGCATCACCGAGCCGTCCGCCACCCGCAGGCCCTCGACGCCCTTGACCCGCAGCCGGGCGTCGACCGGGGCGAGCGCGTCGTCGTCGGCGCCCATCTTCACCGTGCACGCCGGGTGGTAGACGGTGTTGTGGGTCTTGTGCAGGTAGTCCAGGAGCTCGTCGTCGGTGCGCACGTCCGGGCCCGGTGCCAGCTCCGCGCCCGCCCAGCCGCTCAGCGCGGGCTGCCCCGCGATACGCCGGGCCAGCTTCAGGCCGTACGTCATCACCCGGGCGTCGTGCTCGTGGGTGAAGTAGCGCGGGTCGACCCGGGGCTTGTCGCGGAAGTCGCCGGAGCGCAGCCGCACCGTGCCGCGTGAGCGGGCGCGGGTCACGTTCGGGGTGAGGCAGAACGCGTTGTCCGTCGTCGGGTAGCCGTGCCGGGCCGTGTTCATGTCGAAGGGCACCGAGCCGTAGTGGAACATCAGGTCGGGCCGGTCGAGGCCGGGCTCCGTGTCGTAGAAGATGCCCGCCTCCCACCACTGGCTCGACCGGGTGGGCATCGGCCGCCGCGCCTCCCACATGATCACGCCCTCGGGGTGGTCCTGCAGGTTCTCGCCGACGCCCGCCGAGTCGACGAGCACGTCAACTCCGTGCTCTCGCAGCTGAGTTGCCGGTCCGATGCCGGACAGCATCAGGAGCTTTGGGGTGTCGATGGAGCCGCAGGACACGATCACCTCACGGCGGGCCCGTACCGTACGGGTGGTGCTCTGGTCCGGGGCCAGGTACTCGGCGCCCACGCACCGCCGGCCCTCGAAGACCAGCCGCTTCGCGTGGACGCCCGTACGCACGGACAGGTGGGGGCGCCTGCCCATGACCGGGTGCAGATACGCGACCGAGGACGACTGGCGGACGTTGTTCTCGTCCGAGTTGATCTGGAACCAGTTGGCGCCGCGGATCACGGTCTCCCCGGTGTTGAACGGCGTCGTGGGAATGCCCGCCTGGGCGCAGGCCTCCAACAGGGCCGTACCGCAAGGGTCTTCGCCGCCCTTGAGGGTGCGCAGCTTCACCGGGCCGGAGCGGCCGTGGTGGTCGCCGGGCGCGTCGTTGGACTCCAGGCGCCGGTAGAGGGGGAACAGGTCGGCCGCGCTCCAGCCCGTACACCCGGCGGCCGCCCAGTCGTCGAGGTCCTCGGCCGGGGCCCAGAAGGCGATGCACGAGTTGTGCGAGGAGCAGCCGCCGAGCACCTTGGCGCGGGCGTGCCGCATGAGACTGTTGCCGCTGGACTGCGGCTCGACCGGGTAGTCCCAGTCGTAGCCGGACTCCAACAGGTCCATCCAGCGGTCGAGTTGGAGGACGTTGTCGTCGCCGACGTCGCTCGGTCCGGCCTCCAGGACGCATACGGAGACGTCCGGGTCCTCGGTGAGGCGGGCCGCGACGACATTGCCTGCGGTGCCGCCGCCGACGACTACGTAGTCGAAGACCTCGGCGGATGCGGTGGGCTCGGAACTCATGAGGTGGTGACCTCCTCCAGGTCGGCGGCAGGGCTGGGCGATCCGGCGGCTTCGGCGGCGTGCTCGGCGAGTACGCCGGTGCGGTGCCGCTGCACGAACCAGTAGTAGGCGAAGCCACCGCCGGCGATCACACCGACGAACAGGACCGCGCCCCAGCGCAGATACCAGTGGTACGGGGCGGTGGCGTTGTACACGGCCGCGCGCGGCCAGATCAGGTTCAGGGTCATGCCCGCGCCCCAGAGCACCGCGAGAATGTTGACGGGCAGTCCCCAGCGGCCGAGCGAGAACTTGCCGTCCCGGGCGGGCTGCCAGCGGCCGCGCAGCCGTGCCACCAGCATCGGGACGGTGACCAGGAGATACGCGACGTAGATCATGATGATGCCGATGCTGGTGACCACCGTGAAGATCTGCGGCTGGCGGATGTTCACGACCAGGATGCCGAGCGAGACCACCCCGATGATCACCGCGGGCGCCACCGGCGTCTTGAAGCGCGGGCTGACGCGGGCGAGCAGCGAGGACGCGGGCAGGTTGTTGTCGCGGGACATCGCGAACGCGAGCCGGATCGCCGCGGTGTGCACGGCGAGCGCGCACACCGTCACCGCGATGAGCACACACCACAGCATGGCCTTCCCGGCGGTGGGGCCGAGCACGTCGAGCACCACGTACTGCAGTCCGTCCGAGGAGAGCTTCTCGCCGCGCAGCGAGGAGACGCTCATCAGGGCGAGCAGCAGGATCAGGCCGCCGAGGACGAACGAGGCGACGATCGAGCGGATGATGGCGCGCGGCGCGTTCCGCGACGGGTCGAGCGACTCCTCGCCGAGCGAGGCCGCCGTGTCGAAGCCGTACATCACGTACGCGGAGGCCAGCGAGGCGACGAGGAACGCGCCGAGATAGCCGAACGACTGGTCGCCGCCCGTGGCCGCGGCGGTGTGCGCGGTCTGGGTGACCACCTGCGGGCCGCGGACGATGTGCACCGCGAACAGCACGATCAGGACGACCGTGGCGACGAGTTCGATGAAGACGCCGGCCGTGTTGATCGTGGCCATCAGCTTCACACCGAAGGCGTTGACGAGCGTGGTGAACAGGATCAGGACCGCGGCCAGGAGCACCGCGTTGGTGGCCACGTCGTACGTGCCGGTGCCGTCCCCGACGAACTGGAAGAACGACGAGATCTGCGGAAGGGTCAGCTGGTAGGCGAGGGCGACGGCCGCGATCGACACGACCGAGGCGAGCAGCATCATCCAGCCCGCCAGCCACCCGACGTGCGGATTGCCCACCTTCTTCGCCCAGTTGTAGACCGAACCGGCCACCGGATAGCGGGCGGCGAGCTCCGCGAAGCACAGCGCCACCATGAACTGGCCGAGAAACACCATCGGCCAGGACCACCAGTAGGCGGGGCCGCCGTGCGCGTATCCGAAGTAGAACAGCTGGAACGTTCCGGTGAGGATGGAGATGTAACTGATGCCTGCGGCAAAGGTGTGGAAGTTGCCCAGGGTGCGCTTGAGTTCCGGGCGGTAGCCGAACTCCGCGAGTTCGGCGTCGTCATCGGTGTGGGTCATGCGACGTCTCCTGAGAGCCCCGTCAGGTGCGGCCACGGCCGGCCGGGACGGGCGGCCCGACCGGCCGTGGATGTACGGGAGTTACGCGAACCAGCCCTGCGGGGCGGGCCGGGTGTTGCGCCAGATGTGCTTCGTCTCGCGGTACTCGGCGAGCCCGGCCGGGCCCAGCTCGCGGCCGGTGCCGGACTGCTTGTAGCCGCCCCACTCGGCCTGCGGCACGTACGGGTGGAAGTCGTTGATCCACACCGTGCCGAGCCGCAGGGCCGCCGCGACCCGCCGCGCCTTCGCCTCGTCGCTCGTGAACACCCCGCCCGCCAGGCCGTACACCGTGTCGTTGGCGAGCCGCACCGCCTGCTCCTCGTCGGCGAAGCGCTCCACGGTCAGCACCGGCCCGAACGACTCCTCCTGGACCACCGCCATGCCGGGCGCGCACCCGTCGAGGACGGTCGGCAGGTAGTAGAAGCCGTTCTCGTACTCCGTGCCGGACGGCCGGGCACCGCCGCAGCGCAGCACCGCGCCCTCCCGTACGCCGAGCGCGACATACGCCTCGACCTTGGCCAGATGGTCCGCCGAGATCAGCGGTCCGGTCTGGGCCCGCTCGTCGAAGGGGCCGCCGAGCCGGATCTCCCCGGCCCTGCGCACCACCTCGTCGACGAACCGGTCGTGCAGCGAGTCCTCGACGAGGAGCCGCGCCCCGGCCGAGCAGACTTGACCGGAGTGCAGGAACACCGCGGTCAGCGCCATGTCGACGGCCGTGTCGAAGTCGGCGTCCGCGAACACGATGTTGGGGTTCTTGCCGCCCAGTTCGAGTGCGACCTTCTTCACCGTGCCGGCGGCGGCCGCCATCAGACGGCGGCCGGTGTGCAGGCCCCCGGTGAACGAGAGCAGGTCCACGTCCGGGTGCTCGGCGAGCGGGCCGCCCACCTCGGGGCCCGCGCCGAGCACGAGGTTGGCGACCCCGTCCGGAAGGCCGGCCTCGGCGAGCAGCCGGGCCAGGTGGATCGCGGTGTGCGGGGTGAGTTCGCTGGGCTTCAGTACGAAGGTGTTGCCGGCGGCCAGGGCCGGAGCAACCTTCCAAGCGGTCTGAAGCAGCGGATAGTTCCACGGCGTGATCAGCGCGCACACCCCGACCGGCTCGTGCACCACCTGGCTCTCCGCGTCCGGCACGCCCGTCTCGACGACCCGGCCCTCGTCCACGTCCGCGAGCCGGCCGAAGTAGCGGAAGCAGTTCACGATGTCGTCGATGTCGTACGCGCTCTCCACCAGGCGTTTGCCGGTGTCGAGGGACTCGGCGCGGGCCAGCGCTTCCTTGTCGCGGGCCAGCAACTCAGCCACCCGAAGGAGCAGATCGCCGCGCTCCGCGCCCGTGGTGTGCGGCCACGGGCCCGCGTCGAACGCGCGGCGGGCCGCGCCGATCGCCTCCAGGGTGTCCTTGCCGTCGGCCTCGTCGACCACCGCGACGAGCGAGCCGTCGGCGGGGCAGCGGATCTCCCGGGTGCGTGCCTCGCGCGGGCTCGTCCACGCGCCGTCGATGAACAGCTCAGGCACGGTCGGCCCCCAACTGCTCGATCAGCCACTCGTGGAAGATCCCGATGTGGTGCTCGGTCGGAACGAGCACACCGCCGCCCCGGTAGGCACGCGAGGACATCGCGGGCTGGGTCCGCTCACACGCTTCAAAATCCTGGGCGTTGACCCGGTGGAACAGCTCCACCGACTTCGACAGATCGGCACCCGACGCCACCACGTCAGGCGCGTACAGCCAGTCGCACTCGACCACCGTGCGGTCCTCGGCCATCGGGAACATCCGGTGCAGGATCACATGGTCGGGGACCAGGTTGACGAAGACGGTCGGCTTGACCGTCATCGCGTAGTAGCGCCGGTCCTGGCCGTCGGCCACCTCCGGCAGCCTGCCGAAGCCCTCGCTGCCGTCGACCGTGAAGCCCTTCACCTCGTCACCGAACTCGGCGCCGTGCCCGACGTAGTACTGCGCGGCGTATCCATCCGCGAACTCCGGGAGCACTTCGGTGAGTTCGGGGTGGATCGTGGCGCAGTGGTAGCACTCCATGAAGTTCTCGACGATCAGTTTCCAGTTCGCCTTCACGTCGTACGTGATGCGTTTGCCGAGCGCGAGACCCTCCGTGCGGTAGCGGTCGATGGACGCCAGGTCACCGAGGCGCTCCACGGCCGCGCCGGTCACGGTCTCCTCGAAGGACGGCGGCTCCTCGGCCAGGCACACCCAGGCATAGCCGAGCCACTCCCGCAGGGCGACCTTGACCAGGCCGTACTCGGTGCGGTCGACATCGGGCATCTTCGTCAGGTTGGGCGCCGCGACCAGCTTGCCGTCGAGGTCGTACGTCCAGGCGTGGTACGGGCACTGCAGGTTGCGGCGGACCTCGCCGGACTCCTCGGTGCACAGGCGGGCGCCGCGGTGCCGGCAGACGTTCAGGAAGGCGCGCAGCTCACCGGTGCGGGACCGGGTGACCAGGACGCTTTCGCGGCCCACCTGGACGGTGCGGAACGCGCCGGGTTTGCCGAGGTCGGCGCTGCGCACGGCGCAGAACCACATCGACTCGAAGACCCGCTCCTGTTCGAGCCGGAACAGATCGGGGTCGGTGTAGTAGTGGCCGGGCAGGGTGGCCACGAGACTGGGGGCGACAGGGGTCGTCGTCACGTAGTAACTCCTAGACGTGTCTGCTGGCTCAGCGTCGGATCCGGGTCATCTTCGGGTCGAACAGCGGGTCTTCGGCCACCGTCGCGGGCAGCCGCTCCCCGAAGTACTCGACGTGCACCGAGGTGCCCGCGGGCAGTGCGGGCAGCCAGGCGTACGCGATGCAGCGGCCGAGGGTGTAGCCGTACGAGGCGCTGGTGACGTAGCCGGCCGGGGCGCCGTTCACGTGCACCGGCTCGTGGCCGAGGACCACACGGTCCGGGTCGTCGAGCAGCAGCGGCGTCAACTTCCGCCGGGGCTCGCCCAGTTCGGCCAGGGCGTCGCGGCCGACGAAGTCGCCGCGGTCCATCCGGACGGCGAAGCCGACGCCCGCCTCGTAGGGGTTGTGCTCGGTGGTCATGTCGTGGCCCCAGGAGCGGTAACCCTTCTCCAGGCGCAGGCTGTTGAACGCGGACCGGCCGGCCGCGATCACCCCGTGCTCCCGCCCCGCCTCCCACAGCGTGTCCCACAGGCGAAGGCCGAGGTCGGCGGTGGTGTACAGCTCCCAGCCCAGCTCACCCACGTAACTGAGCCGCATCGCCGTCACCGGCACCGGGCCGATGTGGGTGCGCTTCGCGCGGAAGTAGCCGAAGCCCTCGTGCGAGAAGTCGTCGCGGGTCAGAGGCTGGACCAGGTCGCGGGCGAGCGGTCCCCACACGCCGATGCAGCACGTGCCGGACGTGATGTCGCTGATGTGCACGTCGGCGGGCGCGTGCCGGAGCAGCCAGTCCAGGTCGGCGGGGGAGTTGGCGCCCACCTGGAAGTGGTCGGGGCCGAGCCGCGCCACGGTCAGGTCGGAGCGGATCCCGCCGTCCTCGTTCAGGAGCAGCGTGTACGTGACCGCGCCCGGCTTCTTCGCCAGGTTGTTGGACGACATGCGCTGCAGGAAGGCGAGCGCACCCGGCCCGGTGACCTCCAGGCGGCGCAGCGGCGTCATGTCGTACAGGGCGACCTTCTCCCGCGTCACCCGCGCCTCGGCCGCGGCGATCGGCGACCAGTACCGGGCCGACCAGGCGTCCCGCTCGGGCAGCGAAACCCCTTGTACGAGCGCGGAGTTGGCCTCGTACCAGTGCGGCCGCTCCCAGCCGCCGCCCTCAAGGAAGTGCGCGCCGAGCTCCTGCTGCCGTACGTGGAAGGGGCTGACCCGCAGCGGTCGCGGGCTGCCCGTGGGCTGCAGCGGGTGGACGACGTCGTACACCTCGACGAACTGGCGCGCCCCGCGGTCGTGCACGTACGCGGGCGAGCGCTGCGCGTCCTCGAACCGGGTGAGGTCGCAGGCGTGCAGGTCGATCGCGGGCTTGCCGTCGACCATCCACTCGGCGACGGCCTTGGCGACGCCCGCCGAATGCGTGACCCACACGGCCTCCGCGAGCCAGAAGCCGCGCAGCTGCCGGGTCTCGCCGAGCACCGGCATCCCGTCCGGGGTGAAGGAGAAGACCCCGTTGAAGCCCTCGTCGATCTCCGCGTCACGCAGGAACGGCAGCAGCCACTTGCAGTCCTCCCAACTCGGCGCCCAGTCCTCCTCGGTGAACGGGTACGACGACGGCATGTCCATGTCGCGCTCGCGCGCCGTGTCGTAGTCGAGCAGCGCGAACGGGTCGACGGGCAGCGGCTTGTGGGCGTACGAGCCGATGCCGAGCCGGGTGCCGTCCTGCTCGGTGTGCTCACGGAAGTACAGGTCACGGTCCTGGAACCGGAGCAGCGGCAGGGACGCCCCGGTGCCCGCGAGTTCGGGCAGGGGCGGTGTCTTCGCGTACTGGTGCGCAAGCGGCAGCAGCGGTACGTCGACGCCCGCCATGCGGCCGATGACGGGGCCCCAGAACCCGGCGGCCGACACCACATGGTCGGCGGGGAACGTGCCGCGGTCGGTGACGACGGCGGTGACCCGGCCGCCCTCCTGCTCGATGCCGGTCACGGTGTGCCGGTCGAGGAAGCGGGCGCCGCGCGCCTCGGCCCGGTCCTGCTGCGCGCGGCAGGCGAGCAGGGCGCGGGCGAGTCCGTCCTCGGGGGTGTGGAAGCCGCCGAGCACCTTCGACGCGTCGAGGTGGGGCCAGAGTTCCTTGCAGCGGGCCGCGGATATCAGCTCGCCGCGCACGCCCCAGGCGGCGGCCCAGCCGGCCTTGCGGTGCAGGTCGGCCCAGCGCTCCGGGGTGGTGGCGACCTCGAGGCCGCCGACCGGGTCGAAGCAGGAAACCCCGTCCACCTCCAGGGAGTTGAACTTGTCCACGGTGTACTGGGCGAAGGCCGTGAGGGTCTTGGACGGGCTGGTCCTGAAGACCAGACCGGGCGCGTGCGAGGTGGAGCCGCCGGGCGCGGGCAGCGGCCCCTGTTCGAGGACGGTGACGTCGGTCCAGCCGCGGGCGGTGAGTTCGTCGGCGAGGGAGCAGCCGACGATGCCGGCGCCGATGACGACGACGCGGGGACCGGCGGACGCCGGGCTGAGGTCGGGTGTGCTGGACATAGCCCCTCCTGGGGTGGCGGGGACGGCAGGGGTGAGGGAGCGGGCCCGCGCGGCCGGGGCGCGGGACTCGCTTGCGTGACTACGCGGCCAGGTGTCCACGTGGCTCTACGTGGCCCGAAGTGCCTTATGCGGACGGCACGTTGGGGCGCTCGGCGGCGACGGTCGTGTCCGGGCCGTGGCCGGTGTGGACGACCGTGCCGTCCGGCAGGGTGAGGAGCCGGTCACGGATCGACGCCTCGATGGTCGGACGGTCGGAGTAGGAGCGGCCGGTGGCGCCAGGGCCGCCGTGGAAGAGGGTGTCGCCGGTGAACACGGCACCCAGGGACGGGACGTGAAGAACGCAACTGCCCCACGAGTGCCCCGGCGTGTGCAGCACCCGCACCTCGGCACCGGCGACCGACAGCCGCATCCCGTCGGCCAGTTCGGCGTCCGGCTCACGGTCGGGGTGCGCGGCCCGCCACAGTTCGAGGTCGGCGGGGTGGAGCAGCACCGGCGCGCCGGTCGCCTCGGCGAGGTCGGCGGCGGCACCGATGTGGTCGTCGTGGCCGTGGGTGCAGACGACGGCGGTGACCCGGCGCCCGGCGACCGCGGCGGTGATCGCGGCGGCGTCGTGCGCGGCGTCCACGACGAGCACCTCGGCGCCGTCGCCCACGATCCAGACGTTGTTGTCGACGTCGAAGGTCTCACCGTCGAGGCTGAACGTCCCCGAGGTGACGACCCGTTCGACACGTACGGGCCCCGCACCTCCGGAGTGCGGCCCGGAGTGCGAGGCGGCCGAGTACGGCCCGGAGTGCGGGGCGCTCACAGCACGACCACCGAACGCAGCACCTCGCCGTGGTGCATCTTGGCGAAGGCCTCCTCGACCTGGTCGAGGGCGATCGTCTCGGTGACGAAGCCGCCCAGGTCGAGCAGCCCGTACAGGTACTGGTCGATGAGGACCGGGAAGTCACGGGACGGCAGGCAGTCGCCGTACCAGGACGACTTGAGGGCACCGCCCCGTCCGAACAGGTCGATCAGCGGGATCTCGACCTTCATGTCCGGGTCGGGCACGCCCACTTGGACCAGGAGACCGGCGTGGTCGCGCATGTAGAACGCCTGCTTGTACGTCTCCGGTCGGCCGACCGCGTCGATGGCGATGTCGACCCCGAAGCCGTCGGTGAGGGCGCGCACGGCTTCGACCGGGTCGGTGCCACGGGAGTTGATGGTGTGGGTGGCGCCGAACCGCTCGGCCTGGTCGAGCTTCTTGTCGTCGATGTCCACGGCGATGACCTTGCGGGCACCGTTGAGGCAGGCACCGGCGATGGCCGCGTCACCGACACCACCGCAGCCGATCACGGCGACGGTGTCGCCGCGCTGCACGTTGCCGGTGTTCGCGGCCGCGCCGTAGCCGGCCATGATGCCGCAGCCGATCAGGCAGGCGGCCTCGGGCCGGGCGGCCGCGTCGACCTTCACGGCCTGCCCGGCCGCGACCAGGGTCTTCTCGGCGAACGCGCCGATCCCCAGGGCCGGGCTGAGCGGGGTTCCGTCCAGGAGCGTCATGGGCTGCGCGGCGTTGCGCGAGTCGAAGCAGTACCAGGGGCGGCCACGGCGACAGGAACGGCAACTGCCGCAGGGCGCCCGCCAGGCGAGCACCACATAGTCGCCGGGGGCGAGGTCGGTGACGCCCTCGCCGACCGCCTCCACGGTGCCGGCCGCCTCGTGGCCGAGCAGGAACGGGAAGTCGTCGTTGATCGCGCCTTCCCGGTAGTGCAGATCGGTATGGCAGACCCCGCAGGCCTGCACGTCGACCAGGACCTCGCCCGGCCCGGGATCGGGAACGACGATCGTCTGCACCTCGACGGGTGCGCCCTTCTTCAGAGCGACGACGGCGCGGACCTCGTGTGGCACGACCAACCCCCTTGCGTGTTGCGCAATGCGCTATGCGTTGCACGATGAGCGACGATGGCTCACATCTTGGGAACGGTGTCAGGGTGCCGTCAAGGGGCTCGGATCAACCATTGGTAAAACGATGCTGACTGACTGTCATCTCCCGGACACATAGGGGTCGTTCGTCGGTGGGCGGCGACCGGGGCGCGTGCGGGCATAGGGGAGCCGCCCAAGAGCGGCGGCCGGACGGGGCCTGAGCTGGTCACCTGGTGGCTCTTGGGCGGCGGGTGCGGTTGTGGTTGTGGTTGTGGGTTCGGGGGTGTGCGGTTGCGGGGGTGTGGCCGGTGGGGTCAGAGGCTCAGAGACCGTGGCCCATCCGGCGGGACAGTTCGGCGGCGGCCGCCGCCGTGCGTTCGGCGAGCTCCGGCATCCGGTCCTCGGTCAGCCGGTACACCGGCCCCGAGACGCTGATCGCGCCGAGTGCGTTCCCGTCGTGCGAGCGGGCCGGTGCCGCGACCGAGGCGAGCCCGATCTCCAGCTCCTCGACGGCCAGGGCGAAGTCCTGTCTGCCGACCTCCGCCAGCTCGGTGCGCAACGCGGCCGCGCTCACCACGGTCCGCGGCGTGAACCGCGCGAGACTCCGGGCGAGCAGCCCTTCGCGCAGCGTCGGCGGCAGGTGCGCGAGCAGCACCTTTCCGCTGGACGTGGCGTGCAGCGGGGTGCGTCTGCCCAGCCAGTTCTGGGCCGTGACCGAGGCCGAGCCGCGGGCCTGCATGATGTTGACCGCGGCATCGTCGTCGAGGATGGCGATGTTGACCGTCTCGCCCAGCTCGTCGGCGAGTTCACGGCAGACGGGCGCGCCCTCCTGCGAGATGTCCATACGCGCCGCGGCGGCGCCCGCGAGGCGCAGCACACCCGCCCCGAGGTAGTACTTGCCGCGGTCCGCCGACTGCTGGACTAGGCCGCGCTGCTCCAGTACGCCGAGCAGCCGGAACGCGGTCGACTTGTGCACGTCCAGCTCGTCGGCGATCTCCCGTACCCCGGCCTCGCCGTGCCGCGCGAGGCTCTCCATGACGCTGATCGCGCGATCCACGGACTGCACGGAGCCGGCCGAACCCTTCACGGCCCCCGCGGCCTTCTCCGGCCGATTCGTTCCGGACATTTCCCGAGCGGCTCCGCCCGCTGTCGCCCTGTCTGTCGTACCTGGCCTCACCTGCGCTTGTTCACGGGCCATAGCTCAACTCTCACCACCTGGCGGTCGGTTGTCGGACCGCGTCTGCGAGAAGCCTCTTGACGTACGGGGCATCTCGACCGGATTCTGTTGCGCACAACGCACCGCAGTGCGTGATGCGAAACAGTAGGTGACCGAACGGTCCAGAACCAAGAGGGGTGCCCGTGATTCCCGTCTGCCGTGTCGAGGAGTTGCCGCCGGGTGAGTCGGTCCGCATCGACACCACACCGCCCATCGCGGTGTTCCACGCCGACGCCGAGCTGTACGCCATCGACGACACCTGCAGCCACCAGGACGCGTCCCTCTCCGAGGGCTGGCTCGAAGGCTGCCTGGTCGAATGCCCCCTCCACGAGGCCACCTTCGACCTCCGCACGGGCCACCCCACCTGCCTC
>NZ_JAAAHS010000410.1 GCF_009908195.1 Streptomyces boluensis
AGGCGGAGTACGTCGACACCCTCCGGGTCGAACGGCTCGGTTACGCGTGGGTGATGCGCCACCACGGCGGCCGCACCCCGGAGCGGGCCTGGGCGGAGGCCCTTGAGCACTACCCGTACGAGCCACCGGGCACCCCGTGCCGCGGGCTCGTGTTCCACGACGAGGCGTGGCACTGGGCGATGCTGACGCTCCACGGTCACGGCTACTGGCAGGAGCGGCCCGCGTTGCGGGAGCCCTCGGCGGAGTACTGCGCCATCGAGTGAGGCGCGTGTCCGACGTGCCGCTGAGGCGCGTGTCCAACGTGCCGCCGGCGCGACGGGGACGGGCCTTCGCACTCGTAGTGCCCGCCGGGTCACTGATCGTATGGAGTCGGAGAGGGCGATCCAGGCGGCCATGCGGGGCGCAGGCACCGTTCGCCTCGCCCGCCAGGCACGCCCATGGTGCGATGGAACGGGAGTGGGGGGCGGGAAGGAGCGAACGATGACCCCACCAGCAGCGGAGCAGAAGAGTGGGAAGAGTGGAGGAGCCCCGGTATCAGTCCGCCCGCTGGATGAGTCGGACCTGGACCGGGCCGATGAGATCTTCAGGACGGCCTTCGGGACGTTCCTCGGGGTCCCCGATCCTCTCGAGACCTTCGGGACCGTCGACTATGTCCGCACCCGCTGGGAAGCAGATCCGCGAGCGGCGTTCGCGGCGACGGTCGACGGCGAGCTCGCCGGATCGAACTTCGCCACCGACTGGGGCAGCGTCGGCTTCTTCGGCCCGCTGACCGTGCGTCCCGATCTGTGGGACCAGGGCATCGGCAGACGTCTGATGGAGCCGGTCATGGACTGCTTCGACGCCTGGGGGAACCGCCACCTCGGCCTGTTCACGTTCTCGCACAGCGCCAAGCATCTTGAGCTCTACCGCCGTTACGGCTTCTGGCCCCGATTCCTCACAGCCATCATGAAGAAGCAGGTCACAGACGGTGCCGCGGTCCCCGGCCGGATGCTCTACGGCGAACTTCCCGCCGCCGGGCAACCCGAAGCGCTGAGCCTCTGCCGCGCACTGACCGGATCCGTGTACGAGGGCCTGAGCCTGGAACGCGAGATCGTGGCCGTGCACGCGCAGGGGCTCGGTGACACCATTCTGCTCGCCGGCGCCGGCTCCGAGCTGGACGGTCTGGCCGTCTGCCACTGCGGAGCCGGGTCGGAGGCCGGCACCGACGTGTGCTTCGTCAAATTCGGCGCCGTACGTCCTGGTCCTGAGGCCGGCGACCGGTTCGAGCGACTGCTCGACGCGTGCGAGGGGCTGGCCGCCGAGCGCGGCCTTGGTGCGTTGGACGCCGGAACGAACCTGAGCCGGCCGGACGCCTACCGGCTCATGATCGACCGTGGTTTCCGCACGTGGTTGCAGGGCGTGACCATGCACAGGCCCAACGAACCCGGATACAGCCACCCCGACGCGTATGTGATCGACGACTGGCGCTGAGGCCACTGGCGCTGACCACTGTCGAGGCTCGGTTCCCGTACGCCTCAAGCGCGCCGCCCCGCGCGGAACGCGTCCGCGTTCTCCTCCGCCCACCGCCGGAACGGGCGGGCCTGGGTGCCGGTGACTCGGGCCACCGTGCCGCGTACGCGCAGCAGTTCCTCGTTCGTGTCGCCGCCCGTGAGGTCGAGTATGGCGTCCGCCGCCTCGGCGCCGAACACCTCGACCATGGCGGCGCGGGCCTGCTCGCGGCTGATCTCCTCGAAGGGCACCTCCCGGCCGACGGCCGCCGCGAGGGCCGCGACCTGGTCGCGGGGCGACACCGGGGCGGGGCCGGTCAGTTCGTAGGTGCGCCCCCGGTGGCCGGGCTCGGTCAGGGCCACGCGCGCGACCGCGGCGATATCGGCCGGGTGGACGGTCGGCAGGGCGGTGTCGGCGTACGGGGCACGGACCGGCTCCCCGGCGCGTACGGACTCCGCCCACATCAGGGTGTTGGAGGCGAACTGGGTGGGCCGCAGCACCGTCCAGTCCAACCCGCTGTCCTGGAGCGTCTGTTCCGCCCGCAGGTTCTGGCGCGCGGGGCCCAGGTGCGGGTGGCTGCGGACGGTGAGGGAGGACACGAGCACCGCGTGTTCCACCCCGGCGTCCCGCGCGGCCCGCAACGTCTCCGCGTCCGGTGCCAGGCTCGACAGGAGGAACACCGCGCGCACCCCGTCGAGCGCCGCCTGCCACGTCACCGGGTCGGTGACATCGCCCTCGACCGCTTCGACACCCGCGGGGAACGCGGCCCGCACGGTGTTCCTCGTGAGTGCGCGTACCGGTCCGGCGCCGTGTGCCCGCAGTTGCCCGGTCAGTGCGCTGCCGATATGGCCGGTGGCCCCGGTCACCAGAATCATGGCTGCTTCCGTTCCGTGAGGTGATCGACCGCGCTCCGGTCGACTGTGCCGCGTCGACCGTTCCTCGATCGACTGTGCTGCGACGGTAGGAACTCAACCGCACTTGAGGTCAAGCCTGTTGGGTGCTTGACCCGTTCAACGCGTTCAACGGATCAAGGGCTTGCGGCACTCTCCGTACGGGATCTTCGCGGGCAACCTCACCGTGTCGGGCTCCGCGCCCCGGCGCCCGGCCCGACCGACGCGAGGGGGACCCACTGAACGCTCCGACCCGCCGCGAGTTGCTCCGCGTCACCCTGGCCGCGGCTGCCGCGAGAGCGGTCGTCACCAGAGCGGTCGTCACCGGAGCAGGTGTCGCCGCAGTAGGTGTCCCGGCACCCCGCACCTCGCCCTGCGCCTGCCCTCAACCCTCTTGCCTCGCCGACGCGTTGACGGTTCGGCCTTGCTCGGTGTGCCGGATGGGGTGAGGTGGCGGTGGCGTTGTTCGCGCTGTGCTGGGCGCGGTGGAATACCCGTGGGTGCTGCCGAGGCTGTACAGGTTGTGAACGACATTCTGGTGACCGGCGCAACCGGCAATGTGGGCAGGGAAGTTGTGGCACGCCTCCGCTCCACGGGCAGTTCCGTACGGGCGTTGACGCGCGCTCCCGTGACGCGTGCTCCCGTGACGCGCGCTCCCGTGACGGGCGGGGCGCCCGGCGGCGACACTGCCGTGCGGGGTGATCTGTCCGACCCGGACACGCTCACGGAGGCGGCGCGCGGATCCCGGGCGGCGTTTCTGATCTGGCCGTTCCTCAGCACCGACGGCGCCCCGGCCGCGCTCCGTGCCCTCGCCCGCAGCACCGGCCGCGTCGTGTACCTCTCCTCGTCAGGTGTGGACGAGTCCGCGGAGCGCCAGAGCGATCCGATCAACCAGATGCA
Source organism: Streptomyces boluensis (assembly GCF_009908195.1). Classification (GTDB taxonomy): domain Bacteria; phylum Actinomycetota; class Actinomycetes; order Streptomycetales; family Streptomycetaceae; genus Streptomyces; species Streptomyces boluensis. Next base: position 3,279 of record NZ_JAAAHS010000410.1, read on the forward strand.
CGCCGACATGGAGCGCCTGGTCGCGGAGTGCGGCGTCGCGGAGTGGACCGTACTGCGTGCGGACACCCTCGCCTCCAACGCCCGTGGCTGGGCAGGGCAGTTGCGCGACACGGGCGTCGTACGCGGTCCCGATATCGCCGCCACCGCCGTGGTTCACGAGCGTGATGTCGCGGCCGTGGCCGCGCACGCGCTCACCGAGGACGGGCACCTGGGCGCGCGGCACGTCCTGACCGGCCCGCGCGTGCTGAGCCGGGCCGAGCAGGTGGCCGCCGTCGGTGCCGCGACCGGCCGCCCGGCGCGGTTCGAGCCGGTGCCGGTCGAAGTGGCCCGCGCACACCTGCTCGCCGACGGCCGACCGCCCGCGCTCGTCGACGCCCTCCTCGCGAGTGCCGTGTCGAGACGGGCTTCGCGGCTTGTCACCTCGACGGTGGAGGAGATCACGGGTGCCCCGGCCAGGACGTTCGACACGTGGGCGGAGGAGTACGCGGACCTGTTCCGCTGACCACCCACCGCTGACCACCCGACTCTGAGCGTCCCGTGTCCGCGTACCCCCCAGTCCCGTCAGCGTGACGAGGCCGCCGTGCCGTGCCCCCGAGCCACCCGGTACACCACATTGCGGCGCAACGGCCCTTCGGGCACGGTCAGGTCGTCGAAGTCGTCGGACGGGGTGTGGGTCATGCCGATGCGGCGCATCACCGCCTGGGAGCGGACGTTGGCGGCCGTGGTGATGGCGAGGATCTCCGGCAGGTCCAGGGTGTCGAAGCCGAACTCCAGGACGGCGAGGGCCGATTCAGTCGCGTACCCGTGCCCCCAGGCCGTGCGGGTGAGCCGCCAGCCCGCCTCGACGCCGGTGAACGACATGTCCTCGTCGACCGGGTCGAGGCCCGCGAAGCCGATGAACTCCCCCGTGTCCGCGACCTCCACGGCCCACCACCCCCAGCCGCGCCGGTCGAGGTCGTCCTGGAAGGCTGCCACCGAGGCGGCGCTCCGCTCGGGGGTCTGGATGTCGGGGAAGTGCTCACGGACCTCGGGGTCGGCGTTCATCGCGGCCCAGGGCGCGAGGTCGCTGTCGCGCCAGTCGCGGAGGAGGAGTCGTTCGGTACGGAGTACGGGCATCGGGCCAACGTAACGGGCGGGCCGGGGCGGGGCGACGGGATTTCCACCTGACCGATCCATCTGACCGATCCACCTGACCGATCAGCCGCGACGATCCGCGAAGCCGCCCTTCACAGCGAACCGCCGGCAGAACCCTCCGCGCCGCACAACCGCATCACCGACGACCGGAACTGCTTCGCCGCGCCCTGTGCGTCCGTACGGCCCATGCGGATCTGTTCGTCGGCGGCGTGGCCCAGTGCGATCACGCAGGCGACCAGCCAACCCGCCTCCAGGTCGACCGTGAACTCGCCGCTGTCCTGCCCGCGGCGGATCAGATCCCCCAGATGCCGCTCGACCGGCACGTGACGTGCCGCGTCGGCCTCCTTGTCGGCCTCCGCGTCGCTGTCCGGATGGCCGTACGCCGCCTGCTCGGCCAACAGCGTTCCGGCCGCGGCGAGGAAACGGCCGAGCGCTTCCGTGGCCGTACCGGACTCCGTATCGGCGGCTTCAAGGACGGCGAACGCCCGGCGGCTCAGTTCGTCGCGCACCGCCGCGAGGAGCACCTCGCGGGAACCGAAGTGCGCGTAGGCGGTCTGCCGGGTGACACCGGCGGCGGAGGCGATCGCCGCCATGCTCGCCTCGGGGTGCTCGGCAAGCACCCGGATCGCCGCTGACACCAGCGCGGCACGGTTGCGCTGCACCTCGACCCGCTGACGTCGACGCCTTACCTCTGGCCCCATCTTCTCTACCTCTGACCTCGTCTCCGGGCTTATCTCTTACACCATTGACAATCATAGGGGACGTCTCAAGACTGACAGGCATGTCAGAAATAACAGGGTCGGCGGCCCGCCGCCTCCTCATCGACTACACCCGCGACATGGCCCTCTCCGACGAGGACCCGGCACAGATCGTGGGTCGCGCCCTGACCGACGACGCGGTCTGGATCACCGACGGCACGACGCTCACCGTCGACCAGCTGATCGCGCACGCGGCCCCGGCCCGCAAGAACGTCACCGCGAGCGACATGCGGATCGACGAACTCCTCGTCGACGGCCACCGGTTCGCCGCACGCGGCTGCCTCACCGCGGAACACCGCAAGCTGGGCCACTTCGTGAGCGAGTGGCTCCTGATCGGCGAGGTCGCCGACGACGGACGGGTACGGCGGATCCACCAACTCGGCCGCACGCCCGCCGCCGAACCGGGGGCGGAGCGATGATCCGCCCGCGCGTCCGGCTCGTCCAGGGCCTCGCCCTGATGTCCACCGGCGTTCTCGCCGGCGCCTTCGGCTACGGAGCGGCCAACCTCGTCCCCACCTTCAACTCCGTACCGCTCGACATGAGGCTGTCCTTCCACACTCAGTTGATGCAGATGAACGGCATCACCATGCAAGGCGCCATGGCCACCTCGGCACTCAGCGCCCTCGCACTCGCCGTGCTGACGCGCGGCACCACACGGCGACTTGCCGGAGCGGCCGGACTCCTCGCCATCGCGTCGTTCCTGATCACCCGTTTCGGCAACGTCCCCATCAACGGCCGTATCAAGCAGTGGGCGGCCACCTCGGCGCCCGCCGATCACGCCGAGATCCTCGCTCGCTGGGAGGCGTTCAACTACGCGCGCACAGGGGCCGCGTTCGTCGCCTTCGCACTGCTCATCGTCCTCTCCCTGCGTCGCGGCCACACCGCTCAGGATCCGGACGACGACTGACCCGGAGAGGGCCGTCGTACGGGGCCGTGGACGGCGGGCCGGTCGACGGCCTGCGTCGACCTCGCGCGAGTGGGGCCAACACCCCGTACCCGTAACGCAGTTGACGCACCCACGCTCGTACCGTGTCTCGCCTTCCGCCGCGCTGTCGGCGGGCCTAGCCTCGTCCGCGAGACCGGCCGGACGGCCGGACGGCCGGAGCCGTGCCGCCGACACGCGCGGCTCCGGTCCCGTGTCCTTCCGGCCTGTTCCAACCGGGGCCCCCTCC
>NZ_JAAAHS010000411.1 GCF_009908195.1 Streptomyces boluensis
GAGGGCGGGGCCCAGGGGGGCTGCGGGGTAAGTGAGCAGGTCCCGGATCCGCAGGGCATCCGGGAAACGAGCCGCGGTCCGTTGCTCCAGGAGCACGAGCAGGTCTGTTTCCCGTGGACGGAGAGAGCGTGCCTCCTGGGGCGGGCAGGCGATTCTGAGCGGAATGTGGACCTTCTCGGTGGCCAGCCTGTCGGCGGCTTCGCCGAGTGTGCAGTTCTGACGGATAGCCAGCTGCAGCAGGCGGCCGGTTGTGAGGCCGTCGTCATCCAAGGCGCGCACCGCGTCCAACTCGTAACTGACGTTGAGTTCCGCCAGGACGGACCGTAGGTGTGGCGAGTCGGGCAGTGCGGCGATCTGGCGCAGTACGGCGGTTTGGTCGGTCTCGGCGTCCATGACCCCGCAGAGGACCATGAAGTGGAGGGTCCGGGCCACTTCATCCGAGTCGTGACCGGCGGCCCGCAGTACGAACTCCCAGTCCCTGCAGCCATCGTGAGGGTCTCCGGAGAAGACACGCTCGTGACTGACGGCCCAGTCGGGAACGGCCCATTCCCTGGCCTCGGGCGGCACCTCAGGCCTGGAGACCAGTGTGACGTCGGCGGACGCGTCGATGCTGTCAGCGATCTCACCGAGTGTCCGCCCCAAATTGGCGGAGGCCCGCAACAAGTGCTGCATGTTCACGTGCCTTTCGCGCCACGGCGCATTCCCGTTGAGGTCCTGAGACAGCAGCAGTCGCTCAGAGACCGTCAGGCAGCCGCGCTCGCGGGCACCGGCGCTCGGCTCGTGGTCCACGGAGAACCCCAGCGGAGCGAGCTGTTCGATGCGCCGGAGGAAGTCGGTGAGAGAAGCGGGGGATCGGTTTGCCTCCAGAAGCCCAACCGGGGTCACGGTTCCTGGCGCCCACCGGTATCTGCCGGTCAGGGACCCCTGTCTTTCGACCAGCCCTCCGACGCGCGCCTCTTGCTCGGTCGGTCGTAGCCCCATCAACTCCTCGTTCAACCGCGGTGCGGGCGGCAGCGAGCTGTCCACGCCACGCAGCGACTGAAGCGCCTCCACGGCTTGGCCGAGCGTCGCCCCCCGCGCAGCGGCGGTGACGAGCAGTGGCGCATGCGTTGCTGGAGGGTGCGGCCAGTGCTCGGGGTCAGGAAGAACAGTCCGGTTGTCCATCGGCTCGGCAGCGGAAAGGTAGGCAGCGAGGACGTCGGCGGTCAGTTCGTCCGGCCGCAGAGAGCGAAAGGACCGGATGTCCGTGAACTCAGGTATGGGCAGGCCCACTACGGCGAAACGGCGCAGAGCCCTCAGAACTTCGCCGAGCGTGCACTGTGCGAGGGCCGACGCCCGTACCACCCTGGCCATGTCCAGCGGCCACGAGTCCAGGAACAGGAGTGGGTCGAGCGGGTGGGGAGGAGGATAGCCATCGGGCATGTGGCGATCCCTTCCCGGAGGTGCGGGGCGCAGCCGGTCGGTCAGCCATCGGCGGAGCAGCGTGCTTTCCGCGTAGCGGTTCTCGCCCAGCGACGCGGAATGATTCGGGGCGCTCGGGAAGCAACCGGTCGTGGCAAGGGGCTGACGCAGCGGTTCCAGCTGTTGTCCGCCGAGGGACGTGTCGACGTACGCGACAGTGGAGCCGGGCAAGGCGCCGAGCAAGGTCACCACGAGCCGTGGACTCTGTCCAGCGAGTCGCCACAGCCAGCTCAGCGACACCTCTTCGCACTGTCCGGCCGCGACCTTCACCGCGTCGAGCAGCTCCCTCGACACCCGCTCCTTGTCGTAATCGACCAGCCGATTGCGGTCCACGCTCGGTTCCGGGCGATGGCGTTCCCGGAGGTTCGCCACGTATCCGTACACGCGCGGGGCGTCCTTGACCACGACCCCGTCGAGCAGCAGTTGGCCCTTGCCCTGCACCAACCAGGAGTCCTCGCCCGCCTGCACAGGGGAGCCGTGCCAGTCGTGCGCGAGGCGTAGCGTCCCCGGCACCCAGGTCTCACTGCGGACCTCTTCCTTCCGCTCGTCGTACTCCACCGCCCGTACGTCGTGATCACTCACCCAGAGCATCGACTGCAGCGCCTTGACCAGGGACGGCAACTCCTCGTCGGGCCCATGGTTCAAGTACAGCCGTACGCGCGTGCCGCCCTCCGCCGGGGCGTCCACGGCGGAGCTGATCCGTAGCAGCCCGGAGCCGGACTGGATGTCCGCGCGGGCCGCGGGCTCGGTGCCGGGGGTGCCGAAGCGGTCGACGGAGCGGGTCCGTACGACAACCTCCTCGGCCAGCATGAAATAGCTGAACACCCCGATGCCGAAGCGGGAGTTGAGGGACACGTCGGTGACCCCGGCGCGTCGCCAGTTGCGGCGCTCCTGCATGAACTCGGGGTCCTGCTCGTACCGTTTGCCCGCGCGGGCGAACATCGACGTGAGCTTGGTACGGCTCATGCCGCTGCCGTTGTCCTCGCACTCGATGTACGGGCGGCCGTCCGGGTCCCAGCCCTGGGTGAAGGTGATCCGGGCGCGCCAGTCCGACTGGCCGCGCCCCTGCGTCGCCCCGTACCGCAGTCGCGCGTCGCGGTGCCGGACCGCGTCCAGGGCGTTCTGGTACAGCTCACGGATGGCCAGCAGCTTGTCGCCGTAGAGCTGGGTGCCCATGAGCAGGGGGCGGATCTCGTCCTCGGCGAGGCGGAAGCGCTCCAACGGCTGGGTGTACGCGTCCGATTCGGGCACCAGGTGGTCGAGGGTGATCCGGTCGGGCAGGCCCCGGAGCAGCGGGGGCGGGCTGGGCTGTTCGCGGTGCAGGGTGTCGAGCGCCGCGTCGGCGGTGGCGGCCAGCTCCTCCACCGCGGCGTGCAGGGCGGGGTGAGGGCAGTGGAAGCACACGGCGCGACCGTGATGGCCGGGTGCCCGGCCCGCTGTGTCCTCGTAGCGGAAGTCCGTGGAGAGGGCCGCGACCACCTTGCGTGGCGAGAGCTTCTCGTGCGCGCCCAAGTGGTCGACGAGGACGCTGGACATCCGGCGCGGGTCCGCCGCGAGCAGGCCGGCGAGCCACAGCAGCCGGGCCAGTTCGTCGCCGCGCCACAGGCTGCCCTGGACCGGCGGGTGGGTGTGCCAGGCGTCGCTCTGGCTCGGATCGCTGATACGGGGGCTGCTGCCCGGGTTGACCGTCAAGTGGCCCAGAACTTCCCGGACTTGGCGGTCGATCGCGATCCGTCGCGCCTTCGAGGGCGGCTCCGGCGCGCTGCGCGAGTCGGCCGCGATCACGGCGCTGACGGCCCGGTCGATCAGGTTGTCGACGGTCGTGTAGAAGCTGGTGCGTTCCCACAGCGTGTCCCAGCCGGCGACGAAGCGGTGCCGCAGCCAGTGGTCGGCGGCTGTCTCCGCCTCGTCCAGACCCCGGGTGCGCAGGGTGCGGGCGGCGCGCAGGACCTGGGAGTGCGCGCGGCAGGTGTCGCGCACGGCACCTCGTACGTCGGCATCGTGCTTTTCCTGAGGGTCGACTGAGTGGTCGACGGCTCCCTCTTGCGGATCGGCGCTGTCGACCCGCTCCGGAAGAAGGCGCCGCAACTCCTCCAACGCCACCGCGACCGCCCCCTCGTGCACGATCGGCGCGGCGAGCAGCACCGCGGTCTCCGCCGGGGTGAGCCGGTCCTGCCCCTCGAGCCCCGCCCGCTCCACGAAGTGGGCAAGTTCGTGGCCGACGCGTACCGGGTACGCGGGGTCGTGCCAGGGGTCGGCGCGGTGGGCGCCCTTGCCGGAGAAGCCGTCGGCCACGTGCTGGGCCAGGGCGGTCAGTTGCTCCTTGACCTGGTCGTGGACCGTTGCGGAGCCCGAGGTGTGGGACCACAGCGGGGACTCGGTCACCATGTGCGTCCAGCGCTCCGGCTCCCGCGAACCCTCGCAGAGGACCGGGCCGTCCACCCCGTCGGAGAGCCGCGGGAACTCCGCGTCCACGCGCGGCCGCGCCGACGGCACGCTGCCGGCGAGCCGCCGCACCGCCGCCCGGGTGTGCTCGACGACCTCCTTGAACGTGGTCGGCGACGTCGTCGGCGAGAGCGCCTCGGCCAGGGCCCGGCCGAACCAACTGCCGTCCCCGTCCGCGTACGAGGACTCACCGCGCCCGCAACTGCGCAGCCAGTACACGTTCTTGTCCTGGCCGCGCGACCAGTCCTTGTCGTCCTGATCGCCGGAGCTCTCGGCGGCCCGGCACATGTCGAGGCAGAGCACGGCCGTGACGCCGTCCGGCAACCCGTCCGGGGGCAGCAGCTCAGCGGCGTCGGCGGCGAGGAGCGTGGCGGTGCGCAGGCCGCGGCGGCCGTCGGGGCCCGGCGCGCTCGGCTGGGCGTCGGAGGGCAGCAGATAGTCGCGTTCGCCCATCGTCACGCCGTGGCACGAGATGTAGACGAAGGCGGTGTCGCCGGGACGGCAGCCGGCGAGGAAGTCCTCCAGGGCGCCCATGAGGGCGCCGCGTCCCACGTTCTGACGGAGCGGCTCCTCGTGCCCGGGGTGATGGGTCGTCACCTCGTAGTGCGATTGCCGAAGTGCCGTGCCCACCAGGCCCAAGTCCTGTTGGGTGCAGTCCAGTTCGGGGAAGCGCTCGGCCAGCTCGGCGTGCTGCTCGAGGTACGGCGTCTCCGGCACGCCCACCAACAGCGCCCGCTTTCGGCCTTCCCCGTTCAGCCGCGTATGTACGGATCCCACGGAACCCCCTCCCCCTAGCCCGTACGGCCCATCCTCCCAGAACCGGCCCCTCCGCCACACGAGCGCACATTGCACCCTCCGCAACCGCCGAAGCGTATGTTGCACCCCCCGCAATGCTGGTCACGGTTCGGCCGCGTATCCGGATGGGTCTAGACCGGCCGGATCCCGCGTGGCGAGAATCACTCTCAGCGGGGGTCGTTCACCAAGGCCCCCGAACGGACAGCATGGACCGCCATCCAGGAGGCGCCGGTATGAAGCGACGTGTCATCGCGGCGGGGATCGCCCTGACGCTCGGACTGACCGCGACGGCATGCGGCGAGGGGTCGGGTGACGAGGGCTCCGCGACGGACGGCAAGGGCAAGACCCTGACCGTATGGATCATGGAGGGCACCAACCCGGACGCCCGGCCGTTCTTCAAGGAGGCGGCCGCCGCGTTCAAGAAGAAGACCGGCGCCGACATCAAGGTCGAGTACCAGCAGTGGGCCACCGCCCAGAAGAAGTTCACCACCGCCATCGAGGGCGGCGAGGAGCAGGTGCCGGATGTCGCCGAGGTCGGGACGACCTGGGTGCCGCAGTTCGCCGAGACCGGCGGGCTCGTCGACGTCACCGGCAAGGTGAAGGAGTCCGGGCTCAGCGGCGATCTGGTCGAGGGGCTCAAGGACGCGGGCACGCTCGACGGCAAGCAGTACGGCATGCCGTGGTACGCGGGTGTGCGCTCGATCGTGTACCGCAAGGACCTGTTCGAGAAGCACGACATCAAGCCGCCGACGAACTGGAAGGAACTCACGGCCGCCGCGAAGACGCTCAAGGAGAAGGAGCCCGACAAGGTCGCCTTCCCCGTCGCGGGCGGCGCCGAGATGTTCGCCACCGCCTTCGTCTGGGGCGCAGGCGGCGAACTCGCCACCGAGCAGGGCGGCAAGTGGAAGTCGGCGATCAACTCCCCGAAGTCGGTCGAGGGCATCAAGTACTACACCGACCTCGCCACCAAGGAGAAGGTCTCGCCCGCCAAGGTCAACACCTGGACCGAGAAGGAGGTCGGCGACGCCTGGAACAAGGGCCAGATCTCCATGGCGGTCGGCGGCAACTGGACCCCGAAGGCCATCGTCGAGGCCAACCCCGACCTCAAGGGCAAGCTCGGCGCCATCGCGATCCCCGGCAAGGACGGCGGTATGGGCCGCTCCTTCCTCGGCGGCTCGTACCTCTCCACGTTCAAGACCGACAAGCAGGACCTCGCCTGGGAGTTCGTGAAGCTCCTGAGCACCGGCGAGTTCGCCGCCAAGTGGGCCAAGGACACCAACTACTTCCCGGGCCAGAACTCCGAGCTGGAGAAGGTCGCCGCGAAGAAGGACCCGCTGGTCGAGCCGTTCGCCGAGCAGATGCTCGAGGCAGGTGCGACGGTGCCCAAGACCAAGGCGTACGGCGAGATCCAGGCCTCGCAGGTGGTCCCCGGCATGGTCCAGTCCATTCTCAGCGGCAAGGCGAGCGTCCAGGAGGCGGCCGACAAGGCGGCCAAGGACATGGACGCGATCTTCGCCAAGGACGAGTGAGTACGACTGAGTACGAGTGAGCACGAGTGAGTGAGGACGGCTCTTAGTTGAAAGAGACGCTCATCGGCGGCGGTGGCGGACCGGACATCGAGGTGTCCGGC
>NZ_JAAAHS010000412.1 GCF_009908195.1 Streptomyces boluensis
CCGTGCGCTTGAGCAGGGCGAGACGCTCCCTGGACAGCAGGTTCCGGGTGGCGTCGGTGAGCGGCGCGTGCAGGCTCACGTAGTCCGCGGTGCGCAGCAGCTCGTCCAGCGGCAGGTAGCGGGCGCCGAGCCGGTCCTCCACCTCGGGGTCGGCCCGCCTGCGCCCCGCGTACACGATGTCCATGGCGAACGCCCGCCCCCGCAGCGCCACTTCCTGCCCGATCTGCCCGAGCCCCACGATGCCGAGGGTCTTGCCGGACAGCTCGGTGAGTGACGGTTTGAGGCGGGGCAGCGCCCAGTCGGCCTCGACCAGGGCGGTGTGCGCGGGGACCACTTGCTTGGCGAGGGCGAGCATCAGGGCGAAGGTCTGCTCCGCCACGTTCTGCTTCTCCGCGCCGCTCGACCCGATCGTGCACACCGGTACGCCACGGCCGCGCGCCGCGTCGACGTCCACATAGTCGAAGCCGTGGCTGGCGCACTGCACGAGCCTCAACTCCGGTGCGGCCGCCAGGTGTTCGGCCGTCACCGGGGAGAGCGCCGTGATCAGCGCGCGGGCGGTGCGCAGCGCCTCCGGGTCCTCGTCGACGGACTCGACGACCGTGACCCGCGCCGGGGCGGGCAGCAGCTTCGCGAACCCGGCGCCCGCCGCGCGCCCGCCGACGTGCGCGGGCACGACGGCCAGAACGTGCGGGCCCGGGGCGCTCACACCGACTCCGTCACGAGGTCGTCCGCCCCGACCGTGCCCGGCCCGGCGTGCCCGGTCAGGGCGAGCGTCAGATCGAACTCGGCGAGCAGACAGCGGATCACATGCTCGACGCCCGCCTGCCCGTCCAGGCCGAGCCCGTACGCGTACGGCCGCCCCAGAAGCACCGCCCGCGCGCCGAGCGCCAGCGCCTTGAACACGTCGTCCCCGGTGCGTACCCCGCTGTCGAACAGCACCGTCAGCCGGTCACCGACCGCCTCGGCCACGCGCGGCAGGGCGTCGGCCGCGGCGACCGAGCCCGCGACCTGACGGCCACCGTGGTTGGAGACCACCACACCGTCCATGCCCGCGTCCGCCGCGAGCCGCGCGTCGTCCGGGTGCAGGATGCCCTTCAGGACGATCGGGCCGTCCCAGTTCTCCCGCAGGAACGCCAGGTCGGGCCAGGTTTTCGCCGGGTCCGCGAACATCCCCACGAAGTGCATCACCGCGGCGTCCGGGTCCTCGTGCACGGGCTTCGCCAGACCTGCCTGGAACGCCGGGTCGGAGAAGTAGTTGGCGGTGCCCACGCCGTGCAGGAACGGCAGATACGCCTGGTCCAGGTCGCGCGGGCGCCAGGCGAGCAGCGGGGTGTCGAGCGTGACGAGCAGCGCCGTGAACCCGGACGCCTTCGCCCGGTCCAGGAAGCTTTTCGTCACCTCCCGGTCCTTCGCCCAGTACAGCTGGAACCACCGCTCCGCGTCGCCCATCTCCGCCGCGACCTGCTCCATCGGCGTGCTCGACGCGGACGACAGGACGAACGGCACGCCCTGCGCGGCGGCGGCCCGCGCGGCCGCCGACTCCGCGTCCGGATGCATGATCGACAGCACCCCGACCGGCGCGAGCGCCAGCGGTGCGGGCAGTGGGCGCCCCAACACCTCGACGGACAGGTCGCGTTCGTGCACGTCCCGCAGCATCCGCGGCACGATCCGGCGCCGGTCGAGCGCGGCCCGGTTGGCGGCGGCGGTGCTGCCGCTGCCCGCGCTGCCCGCCACGTAGCCGACGGGCCCTGGGCCGAGCCGCCGCTCCACCAGCTCCTCGAGCCGGGTCAGATCCGTGGGCAGCCGGGGCACGGCGCCCGTCATGCCCTTCAGATAGATCTCGTACTGAAAGTCCGCCCAGTGCTGCGCCATCCGAACTGCCGCCTCCCGCGCCCGCGTACGTGTGTGCTGTGAGCCCGCGCCGCGAGCCCCGCGCTGTGCGTTCTGCCTTGTGCGTTGCCGTTGTGCGTCGAGCGTTCTGCGTGGTGCGGATCTTGGCACGGGGAGCGGCGCGGCCGTAAGGGGTGACTCCTCCCCCTCCTGAAGGAGGGGGCTTCTCGCTATGCCGGTGAGGCTTCGCGACGGACCAGCCCGGCCCGTAGAACGTTGAGTGCGCCCACCGTGTCCGCGTGCGCGGTGTGGCCGCACGCGACGCAGTGGAACTTCTCTTGTGTGGGCCGGTTCTCCTTCGCGGTGTGCCCGCATTCGGGGCAGGTGCGGGAGGTGTTGCGGGGGTCCACGGCGATCATGTCTCGTCCGGCGCTTTCAGCCTTGGCGTGCAGGATCGTCAGGAACACCCCCCAACCGGCATCAGCAATACTTCGGTTCAACACGGCCTTCGCGACGGCCCCGTTGGGCAGGAAGCTGCCCGGCCTCTCGGGGTCGGGCTTCGGCTTGGGGGCCTTGCTCATGTTGCAGATCTTGAGGTCTTCGTGCGCGATGAAATCGTGTGCGCGGACCAGGCCGAGCGCGGTCTTATGCGCGTGGTCGAGGCGCTGGCGACGCACCGTGCGGTGCAGATCGGCAACCTTCTCAACGGCCCGGCGGTGGTTGGCTGTTCGCTTGTCACGTCGCACACGAGGGAAGCGGGACAGCGCCTGCTGTGCGGCTTCGAGCTTCGCGGCGGCCCTCCGGCCATGGCGCGGATTGGGTACGAACTCGCCGTTCGAGTCGGCCAGGAAGTTGGCTATGCCCAGGTCGATGCCAACCACGCTGCCCGTCGCGGGCAGCGGCTCGGGCTGCGCCTGCTCGGCCGTCAGGACCACGTACCACTTCCGACCCTCGCGCTTGACCGACACGGTCTTGACCTTGCCGACCACCGGCCGGTGCTGGTTGACCTTGACGTGCCCCACACCCTGAAACCGGACACGGGTCACCGGGTCGTGCGGGGTCGAGTCCCAACGGCAACCGTCACCGTCCTTGGGAAAGTCGACCGTGTCGAACCAGTTGACGCCACGAAAACGCGGATAACCCGGTGTGTCACCGGACTTGACCCGGCGGAAGAACCCGGCGAACGCCTTGTCGAGGCGGCGAAGCGTCGCCTGCTGCGAGCTGAACGACCAACGGCCCTGACGTTCCGGGTCAAACACCCGGATCTCTTTGAGCTGGGCGGACTGCTGCCCGTACTTCACGGATGTCTTCGAGACATGCCGGTAGGCGTCGCGGCGTTCCTGCAACGCCCCGTTGTAGAGCGAGCAGTGGTCACGGAGCATCTCGCCCAGCGCGGCCTGCTGGCCCACGGTGGGCCGCATGAGGAACTTGTACGCACGCATCACCCGACCCACCCCCCTCCCAAGGCCGTTCCGGCGACCATATGGTGTATTTCACCGCGCTGGGTACCAAACCCCGATATCCGCACGGGCCGTCACGTCGCCTACCAGCTGCATGCGTGCTTGGTGTTCGTGACCAAATCCCGGCAGGGCATCTTCGATGACGCCATGCTCAAGAGGGTTAGCTTCAGGTACCTGCGGGCCGAGTACACCGGCCGAATCAACCGGATCGGAATGGGCTCGGTGTTCTGGTCCCGCTTCTACTTCGCCGGCTCCTGCGGCGGTGCCCCGCTGGCCGTGATCCGCCAATACATCGAAGGACAGAAACAACCCGCGAGCCGAGGCCAACAGCGCGAACCCGCGCTGACAGTGCGCGTCAGAGCAGCATTGACATGCGTTTCCCTCCCCGGCCGAAGCCGGGGATGCCCACGCAAGATCAGGGATGGATCACACTTGGTGTACGGAGGCACGGGTCTGCCTGCGTACCGGCACCCGTACCCCTAGCCGTACGGGTCAGCGCGTGCGGCCCCGGCGGAAGATCCGGCGGCGCAGGCCCGTGAGCCGGCCGCGGCGCGGGCGGGAGCGCCACACGCCGCTCGTGTCCGGGCGCCGGGACACCTGGAGCGGCGGGTGCCACGCCTCGTCCGGCGAAAGCAGCGGCGTCTTGCGCCGGGCCTGCTCGCGGACCTCCACATGGGCCTCGTACGAGGTGACCTTCAGGGCCTCGTCGTGCGCGGCCATGGCGGCGCTGATCGCCGCGCCCGCTGCGCCCCCACGGCGCGCCTGCACGGCCAGCCAGGCGCAGAAACCGAGCACGGCGAGCATGCCGGTCGCGATCAGCAGCAGAGGCAGTACGTCAGTCATGACTTCGAGGGTACGTGCCGCACGGCGCGCCGGGGCAGCGCCCAGAGGCAGGGGGCGGCCCACGCCGAAGATCGGCCGGGCCTGGAACCGCGGGCCGTCCTCGGGCACTCTTGCCTTCCGTGTCATCCGTACCGCAGCAGCAGACCCAGCCAACTTCCGCCGCGCCCCGCATGGTTGTGTGCGGTGACGACGCGCTCGCCCGACGCCTCGCCGAGGAGATCCGCGAGGTGTACGGCCAGCGCGTGACGCTCGTCGTGCCGTCCGCCGGGCAGAGACGGGACGAGCCGCTGTCCGTACGGTCCCGGGCCAGCTCCTTCTTCGGCCGGGTCACCGCCGCCATGGGCCGGGCGGCGGGCAACGGCCCCGGCCCCGGCGGCACCCCGGACGACCCCGACGAGCCCGACAGCGGCCCAGGGCCGCTCATCGAGGCCGCCGAGCTGACCGACGACGTACTCGTGGCGGCCGGGGTCGAGCAGGCCGAGGCGCTCGCCCTCGTCAACGACGACGACGAGACCAACATCCGCGCCGCCCTCACCGCCCGCCGCCTCAACCCGCACCTGCGCCTCGTCATCCGGCTCTACAACCGCAAACTCGGCCAGCACCTCGCCGAACTCCTCGACCAGGCCTGCGCGTTGGCCTCACCCGGCATCGACACCGCCGACGCCTCCACCACCGTCCTGTCCGACGCGGACACCGCCGCCCCGGCCCTCGCGGCCACCGCCATCGCCGCCACCACCAAGGTCGTCCAGGTCGACGGGCTGCTCCTGCGGGCCGCCGAGCGCGCCCCGACCCGCAGCGGCCAGCGCGCCGACCGCGGCCTGTGCACGCTCGCCCTGCTTTCGCCCACCGACGTGGACCCGCGCGGCCGCGCCGACGGTGCCGGAGCCGAGACGGAACTGCTGCCCGACGACGCGGCCGTCGCCGCGGCAGGCGGACGCGGCACCGTCGTCCTGGAGGAGGTCGCCTACCACGGGCCCGAAGCCGCCCCGCAACGCGTGCGCGGCGCCCCGCTCGGCCAGCTGTTCTCCCGCCGGCTGCGCTGGACCGTGGCCGGACTCGCGGTCTGCGGCCTCGCCCTGGCCGTCGCCACCTGGATCACCCAGGGCGGCAGCCCGCTGCACGCCACCTACGTCACGCTGCTCGACCTGTTCGCGATGGGCGACCCCGCCGAGGACGAGCCCCGCAGCCGCCGGATCCTCCAACTCCTCACCGGATTCGCCGGGTTGCTGCTCCTGCCGGTGCTCCTGGCCGCCGCGCTCGAAGCGTTCGGCACGTTCCGCACCGCGTCCGCGCTGCGCCGCCCGCCGCGCCGGATCTCCGGGCACGTCGTACTGCTCGGCCTCGGCAAGATCGGCACCCGCGTGCTCGCCCGGCTCTGCGAACTCGGCATCCCCGTCGTGTGCGTCGAGGAGGACCCGGAGGCCCGCGGCGTGGACCTGGCCCGGCGGCTTCGCGTCCCGGTCGTCCTCGGTGACGTCACCCAGGAAGGCGTCCTGGAAGCGGCGAAGATCAAACGCGCGCACGCCCTGCTCGCCCTCACCAGCGTCGACACCACCAACCTCGAAGCCGCCCTGTACGCCCGCTCGGTGAAGGCCGACGTGAAGGTCTCCCTGCGCCTGTACGACGACGAGTTCGCCACCGTCGTCTACCGCACCCTGCGCGCCGCGCACCCCAACTCCCAAACTTTGAGCCGGAGCTGTACGCATCTCGCGGCGCCCGCGTTCGCCAGCGCGATGATGGGGCGGCAGAACCTCGGCTCGCTGCCCGTCGAACGCCAGGTGCTGCTGTTCGTGGCCGTG
The DNA here is from genome assembly GCF_009908195.1 of Streptomyces boluensis. Lineage (GTDB taxonomy): Bacteria > Actinomycetota > Actinomycetes > Streptomycetales > Streptomycetaceae > Streptomyces > Streptomyces boluensis. The sequence continues at coordinate 5,933 of NZ_JAAAHS010000412.1, forward strand.
AACGTCGCGGGCCATCCGCTCCTGGAGGGCCGTACCGTGGAGGAGAGCTTCAGCCCCGGCCGCTGGCGGGTGATCGCCCTGGACGCCGCGGACCCGGCGGAGCGCCGCCCCGACCTGGCGGCCCCGCAGGCCGACGCGGAGGAGCGTCCGCCGGGCCTGGTGTGGGACCTGCACCCCGGGTACATGCTGCGCTCGGAGGACCGGGTTGTCGTCGCGGCGACCCGTCGGGGGCTTGCGGAGCTTCTTGGGCGGCGGGTGGTGGTGGAGGCGGATGCGGCAGGTTGAGCCCTGCGGGGCGTTTTCCTCCCCGCCCCTTCTCGAAGTCCTCGCCGGACGGGCCTCCTCAATCGCCGGAGG
>NZ_JAAAHS010000413.1 GCF_009908195.1 Streptomyces boluensis
GCATCCGCCTCCACCGCAACCGCCTTCGCCCACCGATAGTCCGCCTTACCGCTAGGTGAGCGCTGGATCTCATCGGTGACGACGAGCTGCCGGGGAATCTTGTACCCGGCGACATGCGTACGGCAGTGCGTCTGGACCTCCGACAAGGTCAACCTGTCCACCCCCGGCCGGAGTTGGACCACCGCCGCCACATGATTGCCCCACTTCGCATCCGGCACCCCCGCCACCAGCGCGTCATACACATCCGGGTGCGACTTGAGGGCCTGCTCGACCTCCTCCGGGTACACCTTCTCGCCCCCGGAGTTGATGCACTGCGAGCCCCGGCCGAGCACGGTCACGATGCCCTGTTCGTCGACGGTCGCCATGTCACCGAGCAGCACCCAGCGCTCGCCGCCCTTCTGGAAGAACGTCTCGGCGGTCTTCTTCTCGTCGTTGTAGTAGCCGAGCGGCACGTGCCCCCGCTGGGCGAGGCGCCCCGGTTCGCCGACCGCCACCGGCTCGTACGTCACCGGATCGACCACCTGCGTACGCGCGTTGACCTCCAGGCGGAACCCCTTCTCCGGGCCCGAGTCCTCGGTGGCCTTGCCGTTGGAGCCGGACTCGGAGGAGCCGAAGTTGTTGAGAAGGAGCACGTTCGGCACCAGTGCCTGGAACTGCGCGCGCACCGTCTCCGACATGATCGCGCCGGACGAGGAGAGGCTGAACAGGGACGACATGTCGGTGCCCTTGCAGGGGCCGTTGAGCGCGTCCACGAGGGGCCGCAGCATCGCGTCGCCCACCAGGGACACGGTCGAGACACGCTCCTTCTCGACGGTACGGAGCACCTCTTCGGGCACGTACTTGCGGTGCAGGGCGATGCGCTGGCCGTAGTTGAGGGCGACGAACGAGGTCAGCGTGGACGTGCCGTGCATCAGCGGGGGAGTGGGGAAGAACGTGATCCCCGCCCCGCCCGCGGCGACCCGCTCGGCCAGCTCCTCGGGGCGGGAGACCGGCTCGCCGGCCGGGTCGCCGCCGAACAGGCCCGCGTAGAACAGGTCCTCCTGGCGCCACATGACGCCCTTCGGCATGCCCGTGGTGCCGCCGGTGTAGATGATGAACAGGTCGTCCGCGGAGCGCGGCCCGAAGCCACGCCCGGCCGACGCGGCGGCCTCCGCCTCGGTGAACGGTACGGCGTCGAGCGCGGGCGCGTCCGCCGGCGGAGTGCCGACCCGGACCAGGTGGCGCAGCTTCTCGGTACGCGGCAGCGCGGCCGCCACCCGCTCAGTGAACTCGGCGTCGTAGACCAGCGCGGCCAGGTCCGCGTCCCGGTAGAGGTAGACCAACTCCTCCTCGACATACCGGTAGTTGACGTTCACCGGCACGAGCCTGGCCTTGAGGCAGCCAAGGACCGTCTGCAGGTATTCGACGCCGTTGTACAGGTGCAGGCCCAGGTGCTCGCCGGGGCGCAGCCCGCTGTCGATCAGGTGGTGGGCGACGCGGTTGGCGGCCGCTTCGAGTTCGGCATAGGTGAGGCGGCGCTCCGTGCCGGTGCCGGGGTGGTCGACGTACACCAGTGCCTCACGATCGGGCACCACATCGACGACGGACTCGAACAGGTCGGCAAGGTTGTAGTCCACCGCTCCTCCAGACCCCGGAAACATGTTGGCTCGGCCGTCATTAGAGCGCTGCCGCGCACAACTGGGAAGGGGTGCGCCAAGAAAACTGACTGTCTGTCAGAAAGCTATTGAACTGGACCCGACCCTCCTGCAACCTGTTCTAGGTCTGAGACGGGAGGACCTACTCATGGGACCAAGTGGTGGGACGGAACACCTGGATGTGCGCCGTGAAGGCGCCACGCTGGTGCTCACACTGAACAGGCCCGAAGCCAAGAACGCGCTCTCGCTGCCGCTGCTCGTCGGGCTCCACGACGGCTGGCTCGAAGCGGACGAGGACGACACGATCCGCTCCGTCGTCCTCACCGGGGCGGGCGGTGACTTCTGCGCCGGCATGGACCTGAAGGCCCTCGCCGGCAAGGGCATGGAAGGAGAGCAGTACCGGGACCGGCTCAAGGCCGACCCCGACCTGCACTGGAAGGCGATGCTGCGGCACCACCGCCCCCGCAAACCCGTGATCGCCGCCGTCGAGGGGTACTGCGTCGCCGGTGGCACCGAGATCCTCCAGGGCACCGACATCCGGGTCGCCGGGGAGTCCGCGACCTTCGGCCTCTTCGAGGTCAAACGCGGACTGTTCCCCATCGGCGGCTCGACGGTGCGACTGCAGCGGCAGATTCCCCGTACGCACGCGCTGGAGATGCTGCTCACCGGACGGCCCTACACCGCCGCCGAGGCCGCGTCCATCGGGCTCATCGGGCAGGTCGTGCCCGACGGCACGGCGCTCGACAAGGCCCTCGCCATCGCCGAGCAGATCAACGCGTGTGGGCCGCTGGCCGTCGAGGCGGTGAAGGCTTCTGTGTACGAGACCGCGGATCTGTCCGAGGAGGACGGGCTGAAGTCCGAACTGGAGCGGGGGTGGCCCATTTTCGCCACGGACGATGCGAAGGAAGGGGCGAGGGCGTTCGCGGAGAAGCGGGTGCCTGTGTATCGGCGCGTGTAAGTGCCGTTGGCTCGGCTGCTGTTGATCGCCCTGCGGGCTCGTCCTCAAACTCCCCCAGCTACCGCTGGGAGGTGCCCCCAGGACGGGCTGGATTTGGCTCGGCCTCGTACGCCGCCGGAGGCCGCCCCCTCACCCATAGGAGTCCACGTCGCATGCCCGAAGTCCTCAAAGCCCCCCTCATCGTAGAGTTCCCCTTCACCCGTTCCCTCGGCCCCGTGCAGAGCGCCTTCCTCACCGGGTTGCGCGAGCGGACCGTGCTGGGGGTCAGGACCGGTGAGGGCAAGGTCCTCGTGCCGCCCGTCGAGTACGACCCCGTGACCGCCGAGGAGATCCGCGACCTCGTCGAGGTCGGCGCCACCGGTACCGTCACCACCTGGGCCTGGAATCATGAACCCCGTCGCGGGCAGCCCCTCGACCGGCCCTTCGCCTGGGTGCTCGTCCAGCTTGACGGCGCCGACACCGGTCTCCTGCACGCCCTGGACGCACCGGGGCCCGAGGCCGTACGCACCGGCATGCGGGTCCGGGTCCGGTGGGCCGGGGAACGCACCGGCGCCATCACGGACATCGCCTGCTTCGAACCGTACGAGAGTGAGACGCGGAGCCAAGTCGCGCCGCACGACGGGGAGTTCGAGGACCGCGTCAGCGGCATCGTCGCCCCCGCCCGGCTCGACTACAGCTACTCGCCAGGGCGTGCCCAGACCCGCTACATCAACGCACTCGCCGACCGCCGCGCCGTCGGCGAGCGCTGCCCGTCCTGCCGCAAGGTGTACGTGCCGCCCCGCGGCGCCTGCCCCACCTGCGGCGTCGCCACCGACGAACAGGTCGAGGTCGGCCCGGCCGGCACCGTCACCACGTACTGCATCGTCAATATCAAGGCGAAGAATCTGGACATCGAAGTCCCGTACGTCTACGCCCACATCGCCCTCGACGGCGCCGACCTCGCCCTGCACGGGCGCATCGCCGGGATCCCGTACGACCAGGTCCGGATGGGGCTGCGGGTGGAACCGGTGTGGAGCGAGGGCGGGCGCTGGCCCGACCACTACCGGCCCACCGGCGAACCCGACGCCGACTACGACACGTACAAGGAGCTGATCTAGATGCCGGCCAACCGGCCCCTGCGTGACGTCGCCGTCGTCGCCTTCGGGCAGTCCGACCACGTGCGCACCAGCGACGAGGTCTCCGAGGTGGAGATGCTCATGCCGGTCCTGCACGACGTGCTGCAGCAGACCGGCCTGAAGACCAGCGACATCGGCTTCACCTGCTCCGGCTCGTCCGACTACCTCGCCGGTCGCGCCTTCTCGTTCACCATGGCCCTCGACGGCGTGGGCGCCTGGCCGCCGATCTCCGAGTCGCACGTCGAGATGGACGGCGCCTGGGCGCTGTACGAGGCCTGGGTGAAGATCCTCACCGGTGAGGTCGACACCGCCCTCGTTTACGCGTACGGAAAGTCCTCGCCGGGCTCCGTGCGCGATGTCCTCACCCGGCAACTCGACCCGTATTACGTGGCCCCGCTGTGGCCCGACTCCGTCGCCCTCGCCGCACTCCAGGCACAGGCCCTCATCGACGCGGGCGACACCGACGAGGCCGCGCTCGCCGGGGTCGCCGCACGCAGCCGGGACGCCGCGAGCGCCAACCCCCATGCGCAGCTGCACGGTTCACGCCCCCAGGGCGACTATCTCGTACGGCCGCTGCGCACCGGAGACGCGCCGCCCGTCGGGGACGGCGCGGCCGCCGTGATCCTCGCCGCCGGAGACCGGGCCCGCGAGATCTGCGAACGCCCCGCCTGGATCCGCGGCATCGACCACCGCATCGAGGCGCACTCTCTCGGCGTCCGCGAACTCACCGACTCGCCCTCCACCCGGCTCGCCGCCGAACGCGCCGGAGCCTTCGAACGCCCCGTGGACACCGCAGAGTTGCACGCCCCGTTCACCTCGCAGGAGGTCGTCCTGCGCAAGGCCCTGAAGCTCGGCGACGACGTGAACATCAACCCGTCGGGGGGCGCGCTCGCCGCCAACCCCGTGATGGCCGCGGGCCTCATCCGGATCGGCGAGGCCGCCGCCCGCATCCACCGCGGCACGTCCGACCGCGCCCTCGCACACGCCACGTCAGGACCGTGCCTCCAGCAGAACCTGGTCGCCGTACTCGAAGGGGAATCCCGTGACTCACGTGGCTAAGGAACCCGTGGCCGTCGTCGGCGTCGGCCAGACCAAGCACGTCGCGTCCCGCAAGGACGTGTCCCTCGCGGGCCTCGTCCGCGAGGCCGCCCAACAGGCCCTCAAGGACGCCGAGTTGACGTGGGCCGACATCGACGCCGTCGTCATCGGCAAGGCGCCCGACTTCTTCGAGGGCGTCATGATGCCCGAGCTGTACCTCGCCGACGCCCTCGGCGCGGTCGGCAAACCCATGCTCCGGGTGCACACCGCGGGCTCCGTCGGCGGCTCCACCGCGCTCGTCGCCGCCAACCTCGTCGCGGCGGGCGTGCACGGCACCGTCCTCACCCTCGCCTTCGAGAAGCAGTCCGAGTCCAACGCCATGTGGGGCCTGTCCCTGCCCGTACCGTTCCAGCAGCCGCTGCTCGCGGGCGCCGGCGGGTTCTTCGCCCCGCACGTACGCGCGTACATGCGGCGCACCGGCGCGCCCGACACCGTCGGCTCCCTCGTCGCGTACAAGGACCGCCGCAACGCGCTGAAGAACCCGTACGCGCACCTGCACGAGAAGGACATCACCCTGGAGAAGGTCCAGGCCGCGCCCATGCTGTGGGACCCGATCCGGTACTCGGAGACCTGCCCGTCCTCCGACGGGGCCTGCGCGATGATCCTCACCGACCGTGCGGGCGCGGCCCGTTCACCCCGGCCGCCCGCCTGGATGCACGGCGGCGCGATGCGCAGCGAGCCCACCATGTTCGCGGGCAAGGACTTCGTCTCGCCCCAGGCGGGCAAGGACTGCGCGGCCGACGTGTACCGGCAGGCCGGCATCACCGACCCGCGCGGCGAGATCGACGCCGTCGAGATGTACGTGCCGTTCTCCTGGTACGAGCCGATGTGGCTGGAGAACCTCGGCTTCGCCGCCGAGGGCGAGGGCTGGAAGCTCACCGAGTCCGGCGTCACGGAACTCGACGGGGACCTGCCGGTCAACATGTCCGGCGGCGTCCTGTCCACCAACCCCATCGGCGCCTCTGGCATGATCCGCTTCGCCGAGGCGGCCCTCCAGGTGCGCGGCCAGGCGGGCGAGCACCAGGTCGACGGGGCCCGCAAGGCACTCGGTCACGCGTACGGCGGCGGGGCGCAGTTCTTCGCGATGTGGCTGGTGGGCTCGGAGCCGCCGACGAGTTGACCGCGGCTGCCGTGCCGGACCGGTCAGGGCCTTCCTCCTTCCGTGGCCTGTCCGGCGCCCCCGCCGCTCGCTAGGCTGGCCGCGGACCGTACGGGCAGTACCGGGAGGAGCACGGACGTGGCCGAGAGCACCACCACCAAGGAGACCTTTGAGCCCTTTGCGGGCTGGCGGAAGCCCGACCTCGATCTCAGCGACGCCGCCTGGCAGTCGAGCAGCGAGGGCCGCGGTGACGTGCAGATCGCCTTCGTGGAGGGCTTCATCGCGATGCGCAACGGCGGCAGCCCGGACAGCCCGTCCCTGATCTTCACCCCGGCGGAGTGGCGGGCGTTCGTACTG
>NZ_JAAAHS010000414.1 GCF_009908195.1 Streptomyces boluensis
GCCCTGCCCACCCGCACCGGCTGGCACCGCATCGACCGCCGCGTCGAGGACGACCGCTCACGGATCTACGACGCGCCCATGCCGTACGCCCAGTACTTCAGCGGCGGCCAGGCCGTGCACGGTGTCTATGGCTACGTCCACACCGGGCGCGGCTCGCACGGCTGCGTGAACCTGATGCACGACGACGCCCGGACGCTGTGGCAGCGCACCCGGAGCGGCGATCGCGTGTATGTCTGGGGCGCCCGTCCGGCCCGCCTGAAGTAGCGCCTCGGGCGGTGGCCGGAACTACTGCCCACGGCCGCCGCCGCGTTGTGACCCGCCCCACTTTCCGGAGTGGGGCGGTCCGCAGCGGGCATGTGCCGTTCTGGAGCGGCCGGGACGACAGGGGCCTCGATGATCACTTCGTGAGCGGGACATCTCACGATGCGATATATACGAGGCGACATCCGGCCGCTCGTTAAACTGAGCCGACCGCACCATGAAATGAGCGAGGAGCGCACGTGAGCCTTGTCGTGCAGAAGTACGGAGGCTCCTCCGTAGCCGATGCCGAAGGCATCAAGCGGGTCGCCAAGCGCATTGTCGAGGCCAAGAAGAACGGCAACCAGGTGGTTGCCGTGGTCTCCGCGATGGGCGACACGACGGACGAGCTGATCGATCTCGCCGAGCAGGTTTCGCCGATCCCTGCCGGTCGAGAGCTCGACATGCTGTTGACCGCGGGAGAGCGGATCTCCATGGCCCTGCTGGCCATGGCGATCAAAAACCTGGGCCACGAGGCCCAGTCGTTCACCGGCAGCCAGGCAGGTGTCATCACCGACTCGGTTCACAACAAAGCGCGCATCATCGATGTCACGCCGGGCCGGATCCGCACCTCCGTCGACGAGGGCAACATCGCCATCGTCGCCGGGTTCCAGGGTGTGAGCCAGGACAACAAGGACATCACCACGCTCGGGCGCGGCGGCAGTGACACCACGGCGGTGGCCCTCGCGGCCGCCCTCGACGCCGACGTGTGCGAGATCTACACCGATGTCGATGGCGTCTTCACCGCCGACCCGCGGGTCGTGAAGAAGGCCCGCAAGATCGACTGGATCTCCTTCGAGGACATGCTGGAGCTCGCCGCTTCCGGCTCGAAGGTGCTGCTCCACCGCTGCGTGGAGTACGCCCGTCGGTACAACATCCCGATCCACGTACGGTCGTCCTTCTCCGGACTGCCGGGCACCTGGGTCAGTAACGAACGACCGCAATCAGCGCAGTCTGCACAGGGAGCCGAGCAGGTGGAGCACGCCATCATCTCCGGAGTCGCTCACGACGTCTCCGAGGCCAAGGTCACCGTCGTCGGCGTCCCCGACAAGCCGGGCGAGGCCGCGTCGATCTTCCGCGCCATCGCGAGCGCCGAGATCAACATCGACATGATCGTGCAGAACGTATCGGCGGCCTCCACGGGCCTCACCGACATCTCCTTCACGCTCCCCAAGGCGGAGGGCAAGAAGGCCACCGCCGCCCTGGAGAAGATCAAGCCGTCGGTCGGTTACGACTCGCTGCGCTACGACGACCAGGTCGCCAAGATCTCCCTCGTCGGCGCCGGCATGAAGACCAACCCCGGTGTCACGGCGCAGTTCTTCGAGGCGCTCAGCGACGCGGGCGTGAACATCGAGCTGATCTCCACCTCGGAGATCCGTATCTCGGTCGTCACCCGCGCCGACGACGTCAAGGAAGCCGTGCAGGCCGTGCACACCTCCTTCGGCCTGGACAACGACTCCGAAGAAGCCGTGGTCTACGGGGGTACCGGCCGCTGATGACACCTGTGCCGCCGGCCCCGGGCGCCGCTTCCCACGACCGACCCACCCTGGCGGTTGTCGGGGCGACCGGGGCCGTCGGCACGGTCATGCTCTCGATCCTGTCCCAGCACGCCGACATCTGGGGCGAGATCCGGCTCATCGCCTCGCCCCGCTCGGCCGGCCGCAAGCTGCTCGTACGCGGCGTCGAGGTCGAGGTCGTCGCGCTGACGGAGGAGGCCTTCGAGGGCGTCGACGTCGCGATGTTCGACGTACCCGACGACATCTCCGCGCGCTGGGCGCCGATCGCCGCCGCCAAGGGCGCGGTGGTCGTGGACAATTCGGCCGCCTTCCGGATGGACCCGGACGTGCCGCTGGTCGTCCCCGAGGTCAATCCGCACGCCGCGCGCGTGCGTCCGCGCGGCATCGTCGCCAACCCGAACTGCACGACGCTCTCCATGATCGTCGCGATGGGCGCGCTGCACGCCGAGTTCGGGCTGCGCGAGCTGGTGGTCTCCTCGTACCAGGCGGTGAGCGGCGCCGGACTCGCCGGCATCGACGCGCTCCGCGCCCAGTTGAACCTCGTCGCGGGCACCGACCTCGGCACCAAACCGGGCGACGTGCGGCGGGCCGTAGGCGACAACACCGGCCCCTTCTCCGAGCCGATCGCGCTCAACGTCGTGCCGTGGGCCGGTTCCGCGCAGGAGGACGGCTGGTCCTCCGAGGAGCTCAAGGTCCGGGCCGAGTCCCGGAAGATCCTGGGCCTGCCCGATCTGCGGGTGAGCGTCACCTGCGTCCGCGTCCCGGTCGTCACGACCCACTCGCTGACCGTCCACGCCCGCTTCGAGAACGAGGTCACGGTGGGCCGCGCCCACGAGATCCTCTCCACGGCGCCCGGCGTCGTTCTTTTCGACAACCCCGCGGCCGGTGAGTTCCCCACGCCCGCCGACGTGGTGGGCACCGACCCGACCTGGGTCGGCCGGGTACGCCGCTCGCTCGACGACCCGACAGCGCTCGAACTCTTCGTCTGCGGGGACAACCTGCGCAAGGGCGCCGCCCTCAATACGGCACAGATCGCGGAACTTATCGCGGCCGAGTTGTCGTAATTCGCCCTTTACGCCGGATAGTTCGCGTTGAATTCCGGCGGAAGACCCTGTGTGAAGTGTGTAAGTTGTGTGTCCAACTTACTGGTCCAGGCCATGTGAACTGGGCCGTCGTCCCGTACGACGGCGCGCTCCCCGAAGCCCGCGCATTCCGTGGGATTCTCTGCAACCGGGCAGGGGTCGGGGGGCGTCTTTGCGGTCGGTCTTCCGAGCTACCGCACACTGACGGGGCATTTCGGGGCGCAGGGGAAGAAGCTGGTACGCATGACGACTTGGGGCGCATCAGCAGGGGCGCGGTTCGCGGCACCGGTGGAGCACACGGGAAATGCGTGGCCCGATGCGTACAACCCTGACGGGGGGAAGCGTGTCCAACAAGCGTGGCAGAGGTACTCGAGTTCCCGATGGCCCGCGGCGCAGCCGTGCGGCCGCAACGCGGCGGCATGCCGGTGATCGCGCCCATGCCCGCGACGCGGCCCGGCCGAATGACCGGCCGGCGCGAGGGCGCTGACGAAGCCATGGCATCCGGCACCACCGTCGACCACCTCACCGAGACCTACCGCGCGCACTACCGCTCGCTGCTCGGACTCGCCGCCCTGCTCCTCGACGACACCGCGTCCTGCGAGGACGTCGTGCAGGAGGCGTTCATCCGCGTGCACTCCGCGCGCAAGCGGGTCCGCGACCCCGAGAAGACCCTGGCCTACCTCCGCCAGACCGTCGTCAACCTCTCCCGGTCCGCACTGCGCCGCCGCATCCTCGGCCTGAAGCTGCTCTCCAAGCCGATGCCGGACATGGCCAGCGCGGAGGAGGGGGCGTACGACCAGTTGGAGCGCGACGCCCTGATCAAGGCGATGCGCGGCCTCCAGCGCCGCCAGCGCGAGGTCCTCGTGCTGCGGTACTTCGCGGACATGACGGAGGCCCAGGTCGCCGAGACCCTCGGCATCTCCCTCGGCTCGGTGAAGGCCTACGGCTCGCGCGGCATAGCGGCCCTGCGCGTCGCCATGGAGGCACCGGCATGAGCGAGTTCCACGAGCGCGATGCGGGGTCCGGCGAGCACGGGGCGTCCGGCGGGCGCGGTGCGTCTGACGGGAGCGGGGCGTCTGACGGGAGCGGTGCGGAGCACGGTGCGTACGAGCAGGGGCGCGACCGGCGTGACGGTGACCGTGACCTTGACCGCGACCTTGAGCGTGACCGCCGACGCGATCACGACGAACCGTCGGCCCCTGCCACCCCTGCCATTCCGGCCGACCTGCGGCACCTGCGTGATGCGCGGGACGCACGAGACCAGCGACACCAGCACAGCGGAAACGAAGCGGTGAACAGCGGCCCCAGTCCTCACGGCACCCCGTCCACTCCGGATGCTCCGAACACTCCGAAGACTCCGGACGCCCCTTCGGCCCCCGAGGAACTCTTCCCTCCCGCGGCCGAGGGCGAGCCCGGCGCCGACGAACTGGCCCTGCGCCGCCTCCTCCAGGGCGCCGTCCAGGACCTCGAACCCTCCGACGCCGCCCTCGACCGCCTGCGCCGAGCGGTACCCGCACGCCGGGCCCGCAAGCGCCAGGCCGTAGTCGGCGCCGCCGCCGTGGCGCTGCTCATCGGCACCGCGGTCCCCGCCCTCGTACATGTCGCCGCCTCGCCCAGCGCGAACGACGACCACCCCTCGGCGGTCGGCCACAGCTCCGAGGTGCCGGGCGGCACCGGCACCACCGAGCAGACCGGCGGCGGTGACCAGGGCCGCGACAAGCCCTCCGGCAAGGACGACACGGGCGGCAAGGGCAAGGGCGACGGCACCGGCACGGGCAAGGGCGACGGCAGCACCGAGCCCGGCACCGGCACCTCCGCCGGGGCGAACCCGACGGCCACGGAAGCCGTCACGGCCACCACCTGCGACGCCGCCCAACTCGGCAGCGCCACCGCGACCGCCGAACCTGCGGACGCCGAGGGCAAGGTGTACGGCACGTTCCGCATCGCCAACACCTCCGACGCCGAGTGCACGGTCGGCGGCGCGGGCAGCGTCGTCTTCGCCGCCCAGGGCGCGGCGGACCCGGCGAAGATCAACGTCGTGGACCACTCCTCGGGCGACGCCGCCAACCGCCTGCCCGACCCGGCGACCGGACCGATCTCCCTGGTCCTCAAGCCGGGCATGGCCTACGAGGTCCGCTTCGCCTGGGTGCCGTCCGAGAACTGCCCCGGCCCCGGCGCCTCCCCGGACCCGACACCCACGGGCGACGGCGCCAGCGGCGGCACGGAGCAGAGCGGCACACAGACCCAACTCGGCGGCGCCGAAGGCCCCTCCGACGGCACCGTCTCGGTCACGCACACGGCAGAACCAGGCGCCCCCAGCGCGGCCACCACGATCGCCGGCTGCGCGGGCACGATCTACCGAACAGGCATCCTCGCGGCGTCCTGAGCCTGCGGGTGCGTGGGTAGATAGGTGGGGCCGGGGCTGCTGAGGGCTGAGGTCCGGGGCCGGCTGGAGCGCTACGCTCCGGCCTTCTCCTCGGTTACGGACTCCTCGGTTACGGACGCGGCCGCCCCTTCATCCGGCGGCGGTACGAGCCCCAGCTCGGCGTCCTTCGCGAACTCCACCTCGCGGCGGAACAGCCGGAACCACATGAACAGCACGAACCCGGCGAAGATGAACCACTCCCCGGTGTACCCGAGGTTCTGGAACGCCTTCAGGTCGAGTCCGCTGCCCTGCGGCGCGCTCGGCGGTACGACCGCCATCCCGTCGGTGGCGCGGTCGACGGTGACCCAGGCGTCGTACACCTCGTACGGCACCAGGTTCACCAGGGACGCCGCGCTGATCATGCCCAACTGGCCGTCGGGCAGCCCGCCGGCCTTGTGCACGCCGTCGGTGCCGGAGTTCTCCGAGGCCTGCAGGGCGCCGGTCACCGTGACCTCGCCGGACGGCACCTCGGGAGCCTTCCCCTTGGCGGCCGTGCCGGGCAGCCACCCGCGCACCACGGGCAGCGTCTTGCCTCCGTCGGTCTTCAGCAGACCGAGTACGTAGAACCCCTGCTTGCCGTCCAACTCCCGTTCGGGCACGAGGAGTTGGCGTTCCCAGCGGCCGGTCGCGGTGGCCCGCTCGCCGGAGGTCTCCTTGTCGACGGGCAGCAACTCGGCCAGCGGCCGCGCCGGCCCCTTGCCCGCCTCAGCGGTGTGCTTCTCGGCCGCCTGATGGTTCTCCACCCGGTCCTCGAACCGCCCGAGCTGCCAGGACCCCATGAACACGCAGAAGGGGATGGCCAGCACCAGGAAGAGGTTGATCCCCCACCATCGCGGAGTCAGCAGAAACCGATACACGCCTACCACCGTACGGTGCGCCCCCACGCCATCCCTTTCTGGGTACCGGTTGGGGGGACGGGGATGGGGAT
>NZ_JAAAHS010000415.1 GCF_009908195.1 Streptomyces boluensis
GAGAGGAAGCCTCTGCCAAAAGGCATAGCCCCTCCCCCCGAAGGCGCACGCCGACGCCCACGGGCACGCCCGATACTGGAACGTATGCCCTCCCTCATCGCCCTGCTGTCCCCCCGGCACAGCCCTTTCGCCGGCCCGGGTGAGAGCGGCCGCAAGCTGTGGCGGGCCGTCGTCGAGGCGGGGTGCGCGGGGTTCCTGGTGATCCTCACGTACCAGGCTGTGAGCGGGCTCGGTGACGGCCTGTCCGGCGATCTGCAGACGCTGCTCGGGTTCACCGCGCTCGGCCTGGTCGTGGTGCGGCGGCGGTTCCCCGTCACCGCGACGCTCGGGCTCGCCGCCGTCATGGGCCTGGTGCCCGCCACCGGTCTGCTCACCGCCGTCGCCGCGTACACCGCGACCCGGCAGATCGCGGTGGCCCGGCGGCGCACCGTGCTGCTCCTCGTGGGCAGCGCCCTCGCCACCGTCGGCTGCGGGGCGTTCACGCCGTACACCGACTTCGGCCCGTACGCCTTCGGCCTGGCGCTCGGCGCGGTGCTCGCCGCGACCACCGTGCTCGTACCCGGTCTTGTGGGCGCCGCCGCCGGGCAGCAGGACCGGCTGCTGCTCGCGCTGCGGGAGCGCACCGCCGCCGCCGAGGAGGCCGAACGGCAGGCCGAGGGCGCGTCCCGGATCCATGAACGGTCCCGGATCGCCGCCGAGATGCACGACCTGCTCGGGCACCGCCTCAGCCTGATCTCGCTGCACGCGGGCGGCCTGGAGATGGCCCTGCGGCAGCAGGCACCCGAGCTGCGGGACGAGGCGGCCCTTGTACGCGGCGCCACCCAGGACGCGATGCGGGAACTACGTGAAGTCCTGGGCGTACTCGGCCCGTTGGGCCGCGACACCGGCACCGACGCGCTCACCGACGCCACCGGTACGCACGCCGACATCGAGGCCCTGGTCACCGAGTCCCGCGGCGGCGGCGTGCACGTCGACCTCGACTGGGAGGGCCCCGACCTGGACGGCCGCGAGGCCCCGCTGCGCCGCGCCGTGCACCGCGTCGTCCGCGAGTCGCTGACCAACGTGCACCGGTACGCGGCCGGGGCCCGGGTCGCCGTCCGCGTCACGCACGACGAGCGGCGGGTCACGGTCACGGTGCGCAACGGCGTACCGCCCACGTCCGCCCCGGCCCCGGAACGGATCGGCACCGGGCGCGGCCTCACCGGCCTGCGCGAACGTGTCGCGCTGCTCGGCGGCACGCTTGACGCGGGGCCGACCCCGGCCGGCGGGTTCGCGGTGACGGCGGAGCTGCCTTCGGAGCCGGAGGCGGCCACGGAGCCCGGGACTGCCGCGGAGCCGGCGGCGGCCACCGGCACGGCACCCGCCGGGTCCGTGCCGGACGAGCGCGCGCCCCAAGTGCCGTCCCCGCGCGCCCTGTCGGGGTTCCAGCGGCAGTTCGCCGACACCGCCACCGCCCTGCTCGGGCTCGCGGGCGTCGGCGTGATGATGCTGTTCGGGATGGTCCTCGTCGAGCAGGCGCAGCCGGGCCCGGACTACGAGAACCCGGACCCGCCGCGCGTGGGCATGCACCGCGACGAGGTGGTGCGCGTCTCGGCCCTGGACAGCGACGAGGCGCGGGCCGCCGCGCTCGGCCGCGAACCGGCCCGCCCGAAGGCCGCGACCAGCTGCATGTACCCGTTCTCGACGAACGAGCCGGAGCACCGCGAACGCGGCGAGATGCGGCTCGTCCGCTACTGCTTCACCGGCGACACCCTGACCGCGATCGACCACTTCACGGTGCCGCTGGTCACCGAGCCGACGGACACGCCGTCGCCGTCGCCGTCGCCCGCACCTTCATCCGCTACGTCTTCACCCTCTACCTCGCCCACGCCCACCGAACCCCAGGAGCAGCAGCAGCCATGACCGAGCCCTTGGGCAGCAACCGCAGCAACCGCCCCGACCGGACTGACCGCCCCGTCCGCGTACTCCTCGCCGACGACGAGGAGATGATCCGGCACGGCGTACGCCTGATCCTGCGGCACGCCGACGGCATCGACGTCGTCGGGGAGGCCGCGAACGGGGCGGCCGCCGTGGAGCTCGCCGCCGAACTCCACCCGGATGTCGCCCTGGTGGACGTACGGATGCCGGTCCTCGACGGGCTCGCCGCGATCGGGCCGCTGCTCGCCCTCGACCCGGCGCCGCGCGTCGTCATGCTCACCACGTTCGGCGACGAGGAGAACGTCACCCGCGCCCTGCACGCCGGCGCCACCGGCTTCCTGCTCAAGGACGAGGGCCCGCAGGAACTCATCAACGCGGTGCACGCCGCGGCCTCCGGCGACGCGGTCCTCTCGCCCGGCGTGACCGGCACCGTCATCCGGCGGATGCTGCAGGGCGGCGCCCCGCCCGCCACCGCCGACCGGACCGCGCGCCTCGCCCGGCTCACCGACCGGGAGCGCGAGGTACTCCTCATGCTCGGCCAGGGCCTGGCCAACCTGGAGATCGGGCGCCGCCTCGGCATCGGCGTGGGCACGGTGAAGACGCACGTGGGGTCCATCCTGGAGAAGACGGGCTGCGGCAGCCGCGTCCAGGCGGCGGTCCTCGCACACCAGGCGGGCCTGGTCCACTGACCACACCAGGCGGGCCTGGTGTCCTGAACCGCTCACGCACCGACTCGGCGACGGCGCAAGCTTGTTGACGTAAACACCCAACGGACGCCTCTGCCACAAGGCAGACCTCCCGTCCACCCCGAGGACCACCCCACCCGCGGCCGCCCGACCTTCGGCAGGCCGCGCATTCACGCCCTGAGGCCTACGGATCGGCGTTCCCACGCGCCGAGCATGGATACGGAGCCGCCCGCCCGGCGCGGCTCCGTATCCGTATGCACATCCATATCCGGATCCGTAGCCATCTCCGCTCCCCAAGCCTCAGGAGAACAGCCATGTCCCAGGCCGCCGCCGCGCCCGCCCCGATCCACGCCCCGGCGAGCGCCGCCGCGGCCCGCGCCACCGGACTGAGCAAGGTGTACGGCAGCGGGGAGACCCGGGTCGTGGCCCTCGACTCGGTCTCGGTGGAGTTCGGGCGCGGCCACTTCACCGCGATCATGGGCCCGTCCGGTTCCGGCAAGTCGACGCTGATGCACTGCATGGCGGGCCTGGACTCCGTCTCGTCGGGCTCGGCGCGGATCGGCGACACCGAACTCGCCGGCCTCGACGACCGCAGGCTCACCCGCCTCCGCCGGGACAAGATCGGCTTCGTCTTCCAGGCGTTCAACCTGCTGCCCACCCTCACCGCGTACGAGAACATCACGCTGCCCATGGCCATCGCGGGCCGCCGCCCCGACCAGGCGTGGGTCAGCGCCGTCGTCCGTACGGTCGGCCTGGCCGGGCGCCTCGACCACCGGCCGAGCCAGCTCTCCGGCGGCCAGCAGCAGCGCGTCGCCGTGGCCCGCGCCCTCGCCTCCCGGCCGGAGATCGTCTTCGCGGACGAGCCGACCGGCAACCTCGACTCCCGCGCGGGCGCCGAGATCCTGGGCTTCCTGCGGGAGTCCGTACGGGAGTTGGGCCAGACCGTCGTCATGGTCACGCACGACCCGGTGGCCGCCGCGCACGCCGACCGGGTGGTGTTCCTCGCCGACGGCCGCCTCACCGACGAGCTGCTCGCCCCGACGGCGGAACGCGTCCTGGACCGGATGCGCCTCTTCGACGCGACGGGCCGCACAAGCTGAACTGCCCTGCTGTCGTGGCCAGTTGAGCCACCCGCGCCCGTACACCCCTCCGGAACCCTGGACCGCCTCCATGCTGCGAACAGCCCTGCGCAACGTCCTCGCGCACAAAGCCCGACTGATCATGACCGCGCTCGCGGTGATGCTCGGCGTCGCCTTCGTCTCCGGCACGCTCGTCTTCGGCGACACCGTCGCGGGAGCGTTCCGTGCCGCCTCCACCAAGAGCCTCAAGGACGTGGCGGTGTCGGTGCAGGCCGACACCGTGCCCGGTGCGGCGGTCGGTGCCGCCGAGCCGTCCAGTGTGCTCGACCGGCGCCTCGTGGACCGCGTACGGGAACTGCCCGGTGTCACGTCCGTGCGGCCCGCCGTCAACGGCACCGCGACGCTCGCCGCGAAGGACGGCCAGCCCGTCAACGCGGCGAGCAGCTGGCAGAACCTGGCGGCCGACTACGTGCCGGGCGCCGACGGCAAGGACGCCCGGCACCCGCTGATGTCCGGCCGAGCCCCGCACGGGAAGGGCGAGTTGGCGCTCGACGTGACGACCGCGGCGAAGGCCGGGTACCGGATCGGTGACACCGTACGGTTCGCCACGACCGGGCCCGCCCTCACCAAGAAGCTCGTCGGCATCGTCCGTACCGAGGATCCCCGGGTCATCGCGGGCGGCACCCTGGCCCTCTTCGACACGAGGACCGCGCAGGACCTGTTCCTCGCGCCCGGCCGGTTCGACGAGGTCTCCGTGGCCGCCGCGCCCGGCACCGACCAGTACGCCCTGGCCGAGCAGGTCCGCGCGCTGCTGCCGAAGGAGGGCGCGACCGCGACCAGCGGCGCCGAACTCGCCGCCGAGCAGGCCCGGCAGACCGCCGAGAGCACCGAGGCGCTGACGAAGCTGCTGCTTGTCTTCGCCGGGATCTCCCTGTTCGTGGGCGTGTTCATCATCGCCAACACCTTCACCATGCTGATCGCCCAGCGCAGCCGCGAACTCGCCCTGCTGCGCGCCGTGGGCGCCTCCCGCCGGCAGGTCGTCCGCTCCGTCCTGATCGAGGCCGGGCTCCTCGGACTCGGCGCGTCCGCCGCCGGTTTCGCCCTCGGCCTCGGCATCGCCGCCGGGCTCCGTCCGCTGCTCAACGCGAGCGGCGCGGGCCTGCCCGAAGGCCCGCTGGTCGTCTCGCCCGCCGCGCTGATCGCGTCGCTCGCCGTCGGCGTCCTCGTCACGGTGCTCGCCGCCTGGCTGCCGTCCCGCAGGGCCGCGAAGATCGCCCCGGTGGAGGCCCTGAACAGCGTGGAAGCCCCAACTCCGGTACGGAGCCTGCGCGTACGGAACACGATCGGCGCGCTGCTCACCGGCGCGGGCGTGCTCACCATGCTGTACGTGTCGACTCTGAACGACGGCACGGACGGCGCGGCCAGCGACCTGATGCTGGCCATGGCCGGTTCGTTCCTCACCATGACCGGCATGATCGTCCTTGCCCCGCTGCTCTCCCGGCCGCTGGTGCTGCTCGCGGGCAAGGTCACCACGCGCTGCTTCGGCGTCAGCGGCAAGCTCGCCCAGGAGAACGCGCTGCGCAACCCGCGCCGTACCGCCGCCACCGCGTCGGCCCTGATGATCGGCCTCACCCTGATCACCGGCCTGACCGTCACGGGCGTCTCCGTCGACCGTGCCGCCCGGCAGGAGGCGGTGCAGGGCCTCACCGCGGACTACCGCGTCGCCAACTCCGCGTATCTGGGCCTCGACCCGAAGCTCGCGGACAAGGTCGCTGACGTACCGGGCGTCGCCGGTGCGACGGGGATCGCCTCGGCGGGGCTGACGGTGGACGGCGAGTTCGCGCTGGCCTCCGGCGTCGACCCGAAACAACTCGACAAGGTCGCGGACCTCGACTTCACCAGCGGCTCGGCGACCGCACTCGGCCCCGGAAAACTCGCCATCTCCGACGCGTACGCAGCCCGGACGGGCCTCAGGACCGGCGACACCGTGCAGGCCGCGTTCGACCTGGAATCCGGAGAGCCGGGGCCGCGGAAGCGGTACACGGTGGTCGGCGTGTACGCGGAGAACCGCGTCGTCACCGGCGTCATCGGCGACCTGCGGGACGTAACCCCGTACGCCACAGCCGGCCAGTACGACAGCATCCTCGTGAAGGCCGCCCCCGACAGCTCCAGGACCCTCGACCGCGACATCCGCGACGCCCTCGGCAACAGCCCGCTCCTGAAGGTCCAGGACAAGCAGCAGATCACCCAGGAGGAGTCCGGCGAGCTGACGTTGATGCTCAACCTGATGTACGGGCTGCTCGGCATGGCCGTCGTCATCGCGGTCCTCGGCGTGATCAACACCCTCGCGATGTCGGTCTTCGAACGCACCCGGGAGATCGGCATGCTCCGCGCGATCGGCCTGGACCGCAGGGGCATCCGCCGCATGGTCCGCCTGGAGTCGGTCGTCATCTCCCTCTTCGGCGCGACCCTCGGCATCGGCACCGGCATCTTCCTCGCCTGGTCAGCCGGCGCCCTCCCCGCCGCCAGCCTCCCCACGTACACC
>NZ_JAAAHS010000416.1 GCF_009908195.1 Streptomyces boluensis
ACGCCGTACCCTGTACCCGCACCACAAATCCCCACGTCAAACCCGTGCCGCTCCACCGCCGCAGCGGCGCACGCCCTCCGCACCAGGAGCCGCAGCACATGGCTGAACACCCCGCCTACCCCGTAGGACTCCGCCTCTCCGGCCGCCGCGTGGTCGTACTCGGCGGCGGCTCGGTCGCCCAGCGCCGCCTCCCGGCCCTGATCGCGGCGGGCGCCGACGTCCACCTCGTCTCGCCGTCCGCGACCCCCTCCGTCGAGGCGATGGCCGACGGCGGCGAGATCACCTGGCACCGGAGGCCCTACGCGGCCGGGGACCTCACCGACGCCTGGTACGCCCTCATCGCCACCAGCGACGACGCGGCCAACACGGCGGCGTCCGCGGAGGGCGAGGCCCACCGCGTGTGGTGCGTACGCTCCGACGACGCCGCCGCGGCCACCGCCTGGACCCCGGCCACCGGCCACTCCGACGGCGTCACGGTCGCGGTGCTCGGCGACTCCCCGGACCCGCGCCGCACCGCCGCCATCCGCGACACGGTCGTCGAGGGCCTGCGCGACGGCACCCTCGTCGCCCCGCACCACCGCCCGCAGGCCGCGAGCGTCGCCCTCGTCGGCGGCGGCCCCGGCGACCCGGACCTGATCACGGTGCGCGGCCGCCGCCTCCTCGCCCAGGCCGACGTGGTGATCGCCGACCGGCTCGGCCCGCGCGACCTGCTCAACGAACTCCCGCCGCACGTCGAGGTGATCGACGCGGCGAAGATCCCGTACGGCAGGTTCATGGCGCAGGAGGCCATCAACAACGCGCTGATCGAGCACGCCAAGGCGGGCAAGGCCGTCGTGCGTCTCAAGGGCGGCGACCCGTTCGTGTTCGGGCGCGGCATGGAGGAGGCGCAGGCGCTGGCCGAGGCGGGCATCTCCTGCACGGTCGTGCCCGGCATCTCCAGCTCCATCAGCGTGCCCGGCGCGGCCGGGATCCCCGTCACGCACCGGGGCGTCGCGCACGAGTTCACCGTCGTCTCCGGCCATGTGGCGCCCGACGACGAGCGCTCCCTGGTGGACTGGGCGGCCCTCGCCCGGCTGCGCGGCACCCTCGTGGTCCTGATGGGCGTCGACAAGATCGGCAAGATCGCCGAAGCGCTGATCGCCCACGGCCGCGCCCCCGAGACCCCGCTCGCCCTCGTCCAGGAGGGCACGACCGCGACCCAGCGCCGCGTCGACGCCACCCTGGCGACCGTCGCGGAGACGGTCGTCGCCGAGGACGTACGCCCGCCCGCGGTCATCGTGATCGGCGAGGTCGTGGGCGTCGGGGTGCCGCACACCCCCCAGGCGTAACCACGGGTAACAGAACTTCTCCCGAGCCGTTGGCACCACACCTTGGACAAGGCAGTATCACCCTGTGGCTGATCTCATCACTGTCGATGACCCCGACGACCCGCGCCTGCGCGACTACATCGGTCTGACCGACGTCGAGCTGCGCCGACGGCGCGAACCCGCCGAGGGCCTGTTCATCGCCGAGGGCGAGAAGGTCATCAGACGCGCCCGGCACGCCGGTTACGAGATGCGCTCCATGCTGCTCTCGGCGAAGTGGGTCGACGTGATGCGCGACGTCATCGACGAGGTCCCGGCGCCGGTGTACGCGGTCAGCCCGGACCTCGCCGAGCGCGTCACCGGCTACCACGTGCACCGCGGCGCCCTCGCCTCCATGCAGCGCAAGCCGCTGCCGACCGCCGACGAGATCCTCGCCTCCACCCGCCGCGTGGTCGTCATGGAGGCGGTCAACGACCACACCAACATCGGCGCTATCTTCCGCAGCGCCGCCGCCCTCGGCATCGAGGCGGTGCTGCTCTCGCCGGACTGCGCGGACCCGCTCTACCGACGCTCCGTCAAGGTGTCGATGGGCGCGGTCTTCTCGGTGCCGTACGCCCGCCTGGAGTCCTGGCCGAAGTCCCTGGAGACAGTGCGCGAGGCGGGCTTCAACCTGCTCGCCCTCACCCCGGACGAGAAGGCCTCCACCCTCGACGACATGGCCCCGCACCGGATGGACCGGGTCGCCCTGATGCTGGGCGCCGAGGGCGACGGCCTCTCCACCCAGGCCCTGGTCGCGGCCGACGAATGGGTCCGCATCCCGATGGCCCACGGCGTCGACTCACTCAACGTCGGCGCCGCGGCGGCGGTCGCCTTCTACGCGGTGACGACGGGCCGCCCGCAGAGCTGACGCGTACGGGCGGGGGCTCGATGGACACAGCGGCGTTGCGGCAACTCCTCGACGACAGCTTCGACCACGCCGTCGTGCACCACGGCTACACCGCCTACATGCGCGACTACGAAATCGTCGTCCACGCCACCGCGGACCCCCGCACCGGTATCGAACCGGCCTACCTGCGCTACCTCTTCAGGCACTGCGTCGAGGCCCGTTGCGTATCGACCGTGGCACCCCGGACCTGGGCCGTCTCCCTCGACGACCGCCTCACCGACCACGAGAGCGCCGCCGACCTCGACGGCTACGTCTGGGGCGTGAAGTGCCACGTCCTGTACCCGGGCGCGAAGCTGCTCCCCGGGTCGGAGGCCACCCGCCGCTGGTCCCGGGACCTGGGAATCGACTTCCACGAGGTCTGCGTCGAGACCAACGCACACCGGATCACGCTGATCTTCTCGGAGCTGCGGGTGAGCGAAGTCCCGGTCGGATACGTCCCCTTCGTGACGGACTAGCGTCCCGTGACCTCGCCACCGCCGCGCTCACCCGGTGCGGCCGGTGCGTCCTGGAGCGAGATCCGCTGCAGCCCCTGAGCGGGCCCCTGACACCCCTGCGCCGCCGCGATCCCCAGGGCCACGAGCAGCGTGACGACCACGAACACGATCAACCGCTGCCGCAGCAGCCGCGGGTTGGCGGGACCGCGCCGACCGGTACCCGTGGCGCGCGGCGGAGCCGTACGCCCGCCGTTGCTGCGCGGGGCGGGCCGGCTCCCGGACCGCGAACCCGTACGCGAACCGGTGCGCGAGGACGACGTGCGCTGCCCCGCGCGCGAACCGTTCGGCCGGGACGGTGGGGGAGTGGTGGGCGCCCGCCGGGTGCGCTGCGCCGCGTGGTCGGCGGCCCGGTCGGGACGCTGCTCGGCGAGCCGGCCCGACGACCGCTCCGACGGGTGCTCCGGAGTGCGCCGCGGCGCGGGCGGGCGGCCGTCCCCGGCCCCGAGTCCCTGCGCCTCACGGGCCGCGATCTCCTTGAGCCGCAGCGACAGCTGCAAGGTGCTCGGCCGCTCCTCCGGGTCCTTTGCCAGACAGGCCCGCACCAGCGGAGCCAGCGCGTCCGGCACCCCGGCCAACTGCGCCTCCTCGTGCACCACGCGGTACAGCATCACCTCGGAACTGCCGTGCCCGAACGGGGAGTCACCCATCGCCGCGTACGCGAGCGTCGCCCCCAGCGAGAACACATCCGTGGCCGGTGTCACCACGGCCCCTCGCACCTGCTCCGGCGCGAGAAAGCCGGGGGAGCCCACCGCGGTGCCCACATGCGTGAGCGTCGAGGCACCGGTCGCCCACGCGATACCGAAGTCGATGATCCGCGGACCCTTGGGCGAGAGCAGGATGTTGGACGGCTTGAGGTCGCGGTGCACGACACCCGCCTCGTGCACGGCGACCAGACCCTCCGAGAGGGCGGAGCCCACGGCAGCCACCTCGGCCGCGGTCAACGGCCCGTCCTCGGCGACCTTGTCGTGCAGCGAGGGCCCCGGTACGTACTGCGTCGCGAACCACGGGCGGTCCGCCTCCAGGTCGGCGGCGACCAGACGGGCCGTACAGCCACCCCTGATGCGGCGCGCCGCGGACACCTCACGCGCGAACCGCGAGCGGAACTCCTGGTCCTCGGCCAGATCGGGCCGGATCACCTTGAGGGCGACCCGCTGCCCGCGCCGGTCGGAGCCCAGATAGACGACGCCCATACCGCCCGCGCCGAGCCGCCGGTGCAGCCTGAACGAGCCGACGACACGCGGGTCCTCGCGCCGGAGCCGCATCATCGCCATGCTGAATCCCTGCCGCCTCGTCGCCCTGTTGCCCTGACCAATTGACGTGCCACAGCTTACGTTTCCGCGCCCGCGCGCGCTCATAGGCCGCGCCTTCACGGCCCGGCCGATTGTCAGTGCCGGGTGCGAAACTCGGAGTGTGGTCAGGAGAGTTGGCCGCCGGGCCCTTCGGGATCCCGGCACGGTTCAACGCACCGTCGCAGAAGGGGGATTGACGCCATGAAGGGTGACCGAGTCGAGATAGTGGTCGACGCCGGAGACACCACGAGGACGTACGAGGTGGTGGCAGGCCGAGCAGGCCGCCGGGTGGAGACGGCGGTCCGCAGAGGAGTCGTCGAAGTGAGCGAAGTCACGCGCAACGGCACGGTGGTCCGCACAGCCCGCTTCATGGCCAACCGCGTCCTGGCCCTCGTCGAACAGCCCGTCCCACGGGAGGACACCTCGGAGACCGAAGCCAGGCGCGCCGCCCCCCTCAGGGAAGACCCCAAGTCCTGAGACCCTTTTCTCCACCCAGGGGAGTACGAGTCGGACCCTCGGGTCATCCTGCGGGAGGCCCGCAAATCGGTACGAGGGCATGACGCCCCGGCCCTCCGCCGCCCCTAGATTTGAGGTCAAGCGGCGGGTGCAGGTACTCGTCCCCCGAGGTCAAGCACCCGCCGCTGCCATACGACAGGAGAGGGACCATGGCGGACACGGCAGCGCGGAGCATCGTCCGCACGCAAGGACGCAGGGCATACGCCGCGTTCAGCGGCCGCCGTTCCGGTACGCGCCACCCCTTGGTGGCGACAGCCATGGTGCTTCCCCTGGCGGCCCTGCTCGTAGTCGTCTTCGGCGGCTGGGAAGCGGTGGTCGCGCAAGCGTCGTCCGTGGGCGCGATGCTGGGGCGCTGAGCGGCGCCCCAGGCCCGGATGAGCGGTCCGGGCGGGGACATCCGGCCATGAAACCCCGTGGGGACGGGGGTGCGGCGGACGGCACAAATGCCCGCGCAGCTGGGGAGCTGCGCGGGCGTTTTTGTGCCCGCACACACCCGGGGAGCACCCGGAACCCGGCCGCCGCCCACCGCGTAGGCTCCGACCGGCGGCGCTCGCCCGAGCCGGCCGCGCACCACACAGGGGGAACCGTGACCAGCTCCGTCACGCGGGCGTTGACCGCGACCGTCCGGGCGGCGGCGCACGGCCCGCACCGCGAGTGCGCCTGCCCCGCCCCGCCCACCGTCCTCGCCGACCGCGACGACGGCACCGTCGTACGGCACGGCGGCACCGTCGCCAAGGCCCACGCCCCCGACGCCGACCGTGGACAGCTCGCGGCCCGCCTCGCGGTCGCCGCCCACCCCGCCCTGAACGGCGTGCTGTTGGCCCCGCTCGACGTGCCGGGCACCGAACTCGACGGCCGAGCAGTCACGTTCTGGCCGTACGGCACACCCGTCGACCCCGACGCCCCGGAAGCGGCGCCCTGGGAGGAGGCCGGAACCCTCCTCGCCCGGCTGCACGCCGTCCCCGTCGACACCCTGCCGGGCCCGCTGCCGCCGATGCGCGGCCCGCACAAGGCCGCACTCGCCCTGACCCGCATGCGCCGCGCCCGCCCGCACCAGGACCTCGCCGCACCCGTCGAGCGCGCCTGGTCGACCCTGCCGCCCTGGGCCCGCGCCGAGTCCAGCGCACCGGGCCCGCAGCGCCTCTGCCACGGCGACCTGCACCTCGGCCAACTCGTACGGCACGGCGACTGGCTCCTGATCGACGTGGACGACCTGGGCCTCGGCGACCCGGCCTGGGATCTGGCCCGCCCCGCCGCCTGGTACGCCGCCGGGCTGCTCACCCCCGAGGAGTGGCTGCGCTTCATCGACGCGTACCGGGCGGCACACGGCCCCGCCGTCCCCGCCGACGCCGACCCCTGGCCCGCGCTCGACGTCCCGGCGCGCGCCCTCACCGTCCAGACCGCGGCCCAGGCGATCGCCAAGTCGACCGTCGCGCAACGCCCCTTGGACGAGATCGAACTGGCCCTCGTCGAAGCCTGCGACCGTATCGCCGCACTCCCACGGGAGTTGCCCGCAGAACCGGCCAAGTAGGGTGCGAGCAAACGTAACCGGGCACCGGACCCGGTGAAGCAGTCCCGACCGGCGAGGAGTTGAGCCGACGATGCAGTGTCCCAAGTGCCGCGCACTCATGCAGACCTACAACCGCAACGGTGTCCAGATAGAGCAGTGCAGTGGC
>NZ_JAAAHS010000417.1 GCF_009908195.1 Streptomyces boluensis
GGATCGGGGAGTTCGCGCTCGCGGCGCTCGGTGGTGTGGGCGTCGGACTGGTCCTGATGGTGCCGTTGCACTGGCTGCGCACCCGCCTCAAGGAGGCGCTGCTGCAGAACACCCTGTCGCTGCTCATCCCCTTCGTGGCCTACGCGGTCGCCGAGGAGGTGCACGCCTCCGGGGTGCTGGCCGTGGTGGTCGTCGCGCTCTATCTGGGGCACCGTTCCTGGCAGGTGGACTTCGCGACCAGGCTCCAGGAGGCGGCGGTCTGGAAGATGGTCGCGTTCGTCCTGGAGTCCGCGGTCTTCGCCCTCATCGGGCTCCAACTGCCCGTCGTACTCAAGGATCTCGGCGAGTACGAGGGCCTGCGCGCCGTCTGGTACGCGGTGGCCGTGTTCCTGGTGGTCGTCGCGGCGCGGTTCGTGTGGGTGTACCCGGCGACGTTCCTGCCGCGCCTTCTCTCCCGGCGGATCCGGGAGCGGGAGACCAATCCGACCTGGACCGGGCCGCTGATCGTGGGCTGGGCCGGGATGCGCGGCGTGGTGTCCCTCGCCATCGCGTTCTCGATCCCGCTCACCGTGGACGACGGCGAGCCCTTCCCTGGGCGCAACCTGGTGCTGTTCCTGACGTTCACCACGGTCATCGGGACTCTGGTGGTGCAGGGTCTTTCGCTGCCGGGGCTGATCCGGCTGCTGCGGGTGCCGGGCCGGGACGCGCAGGCCGAGACGCTCGCCGAGGCGCAGGCGCAGAGCGAGGCGTCACGGGCCGCGGAGGAGCGCCTGGACGCGTTGCTCGCCGATGACCGCAACGCGCTGCCGCAGCCCCTCGCGGACCGCCTGCGCACGGTCCTGGAGCGGCGCCGCAACGCGGTGTGGGAGCGGCTCGGCGCCACCAACCCGGTGACCGGCGAGTCCGCCGACGACACGTACCGCAGGCTGTCCCGCGAGGCCCTGGCCGCCGAGCGTGCCGTCTTCGTGCGGTTGCGGGACCAGAGGCGGATCGACGACGAGATGCTCCGTACGCTGCTGCGCCGCCTCGACCTCGAGGAGGCGGCGGCCTACCGGGAGGAGTCCGGCTGAACCGGCTCCCAGGGGCGGCCGGTGATCACCGCGGCGAGGCGGGTGCCGGGCGGGAAGGTGCCCTCTTCGACGAGGGTGGTGAGGGCGTACAGCAACTTGGCGACATAGTGAGGTTCGAGCACCAGGCCGTGACGCCGGGTGAAGTCCTCGGCGAAGGCGTCGAGTGCGGGGTTCGTACGGGCGTATCCGCCGCAGTGGAAGCGGTCCTCCAGGTGCCAGTCGCCGGTGCGGGCGCCGAAGGTCTCCCGCTGCAGCCGCTCCGTCTCGGCGTCGAGGAAGCCGCCCTTGAGCACGGGCACCCCGATGGCCCGCTGGTCCGGTGCGAGGCCGGCGGCCAGGCCGGCCAGGGTGCCGCCGGTGCCGCACGCGACGGCGACCACATCGGCCAGGCCGCGCAACTCGGCGCCGAGCTCCGTGCAGCCGCGTACGGCAAGGGAGTTGGAGCCGCCCTCCGGGACGAGGTGGACGGTGTGCGGGTCGACGCCCGCCGCGGCGAGCACCGCGTCGAGGACTTCAGGCTCGCCCTTGCGCCGGTATGTCGACCTGTCGATGAAGTGCAGCCGCATGCCGTCGGCCGCGCAGCGCGCCAGGGACGGGTTCAGCGGCCGGTGCGCCAGTTCGTCGCCGCGGACGACGCCGACGGTGCTGAAGCCGAGGAGGCGGCCCGCGGCGGCGGTGGCCCGCAGGTGGTTGGAGTAGGCGCCGCCGAAGGTCAGCACGGGGCGTCCGGCGGCGGCCCTGAGGTTCGGGGCGAGCTTGCGCCACTTGTTGCCCGGCAGGTCGGGGTGGATCGTGTCGTCGCGCTTGAGGAGGAGCTGGACGCCGTGCCGGGTGAAGCGCTCGTCGTCGAGCCGGTGCAACGGCGACGGGAGCCGGGGCCGCAGTCGGGTCAGGTCGGGCGCGCTCACCCCTTCATTGTCGCCGGGCGTCCGGGTCGGTGTCCGGTCGGGTCACTTCAGGCGTTCGCCGATCCGCTCGCGCATGGTGTCCATGTCGAAGCCGCGCGGGTCGACCTTGCCCGGCTGCCACTCCAGGTGTCCGATCACCGACCGTTCGTTCCAGCCGTAGTGGCGGCAGATCGCGGCGGCGGCCTTCTCGATGGCCTCCAGCTGGGCCTTCGGCCAGGGGTCCTCGCCGTCGCCGAGGTTCTCGCATTCGAAGCCGTAGAAGTAGCGGTTGCCGTCGGTGTTCGCTTCGTTGTCGTGCGGGAGTCCGCGTTCGGCGATGACGGCGCGCAGCACTTCGTCGTCGCCGAGGCCCGCGTGGTTGGCGCGGCCGTTGCCCACGAGGTGGACCTTGCCGTCCTTGGTGATCACGCCGTGGCACAGCGGGCCGGGGAGCGAGGCGTGGCCGTCGTAGCAGACGCGCACGGTCGCTTCGCTGCCCGAGGTCACGGTGTGGTGGATCATCACGCCGTGCACGGGGCCCCACGGGCCCTTGTGGTTGCGGTTGTGGGTGCGCCACTCGCGCACTTCGACCACGGTGAGTCCCTCGTCCTCGAGGGCTTCGAGGAAGGTTCCCGCGGACATGGGGTCGGACATGACGCCTCCGTCAGGGGCCGCGGCGGCGGCCGGATGCGCACCACCTCTTGTCCCGCTTGTACCGGAACGTCGGTGCGGGGGCCAGTAGTTCGGGCACGTTCGACGCGCTGTGCGAGCTGATCCGGACACCGGACGCGCAGGTCGGGTGGTGATCGGCGGTCGGTCGGCGGTTGGCCGGGGTGTGGAGCGGGCGGGCCTGTGGGGTCAGCCGCGGAGGAAGCCGTCGCCGTTCGTCGCGATGTGGGCCTCCAGTTCCTGGAGTGCCTGGAGGGTCGCGCGGGGGTCGCCGGTGCCGCGCTGCTCCGCGAAGTACGCGGCGCCCAGCTTCTTCAGGAGATCCCCGCCCGCGCGCTGCGCCTGGACTTCGTCGAGCTTCTGCTTGCCCTGCGTGAGGCCGCGCTGGGCCTGCTCCTTCGCGCGGTCCAGGAAGCCTGCCATGGCTCGTCTCCTGTCGTGGTGCGGATGGTGCGTCGCTTGCCTCGGATGAACGGACGGCCCGAACTTCGAGTTCCCCGGGCTTTGCGCCCCTTGCCTCGTGCCTCGCGCCCGGACCGCCTACGGGAATGGGGAGCCCGGGAATCCGTGAGCGTGCCCAGCCGGACCCGATCCATTCCCGCTCGTTTGTGTGATGGCGTGACAACTCGCGGTGATGGAAGGGTTGTTGAGCGCGCCCGGCACATGCCTGGCGCACGTCATGACACCGGTTCACCGCGCAGGACTATGGATGATCGAGAGGGCCCGCACATGTCGGTAGGCGAAGAGATCCGCACGGAGCAGGTCAGGCCGCAGCAGAGCCTGGCCACGGATGCCGCGCGGAATCTGGCCACCACCACGAAGTCCACCCCACAGATGCAGGAGATCAGCTCGCGCTGGCTGCTGCGCCGACTGCCCTGGGTCCAGGTGCAGGGCGGTACGTACCGAGTGAACCGACGTCTGAGCTATTCCGTGGGTGACGGCCGTGTCACCTTCGTGAAGACCGGCGACCGTGTGCAGGTGATCCCCGCCGAGCTCGGTGAACTGCCCGCGCTGCGCACGTTCGACGACCAGGAGGTGCTCGGGGAACTCGCCCGCCGGTGCGAGCAGCGGGAGTTCGCGCCGGGCGAGACCCTCTCCTCCTTCGGCAGTCAGGTCGACGGCGTCTTCCTGCTCGCGCACGGCCGGGCGGAGAAACTCGGCACCGGTCCCTACGGCGACGACTCCGTGCTCGGGGTGCTCGCCGACGGCTCGTACTTCGGCGAGGCCTGCGTCCTCGACCCGGAGGCCATGTGGGAGTACACGGCCCGCGCCGTGACGAACTGCACCGTCCTCGTGCTGCCCCGAGGCGAGATCGAGCAGGTCGCGGAGCGCGCGGACTCGCTGCGCGACCACCTCGCCCTGCTGCGCGCCGTTCCGCAGCAGCGCACCAACAAGTACGGCGAGCGGGAGATCGACCTCTCCGCCGGCCACGTGGGCGAGCAGGAGATCCCGAGCACGTTCGTGGACTACGAACCGTCGCCCAGGGAGTACGAACTGAGCGTCGCCCAGACGGTGTTGCGCATCCACACGCGCGTGGCGGACCTCTACAACCAGCCGATGAACCAGACCGAGCAGCAGTTGCGGCTGACCGTGGAGGCGCTCAAGGAGCGCCAGGAGCACGAACTCATCAACAACCGCGAGTTCGGCCTGCTCAACAACTGCGAGTACGACCAGCGGCTGCAGCCGCACGACGGCGCTCCCGGCCCCGACGACATGGACGAGCTGCTCAGCAGGCGGCGCGGATCCAAGCTGTTCCTCGCCCACCCGCGCGCCATCTCCGCCTTCGGCCGGGAGTGCAACAGGCGGGGTCTGTACCCGGAGAGCGTGGAGGTGGACGGCAACAGGGTGCCGTCCTGGCGCGGCGTGCCGATCTTCCCGTGCAACAAGATCCCGATCAGCGATGCCCGTACGACCTCGATCATCTGTATGCGTACGGGCGACGAGGACGCGGGCGTGATCGGGCTGCGCCAGTCGGGCCTCCCGGACGAGATCGAGCCGGGTCTGTCGGCGCGCTTCATGGGCATCAATGAGCAGGCGATCATGTCCTACCTGGTGACGGCGTACTACTCCGCGGCCGTCCTGGTGCCCGACGCGCTCGGTGTCCTGGAGAACGTCGAGATCGGCCGCTGGAGGTGAGCGAGCGACTGCTCGCGGTGGACGAGCCGGGCACCCTTCCCGAAGCGCGGGCCTCCGACCGCGAGCGAGCGACCACAGCCGTCTCGGGGCCCGCCCCGGACGCCGAGGGGCGGGAGGCGGCCGTACTCCTGGACCGCACCCGGCAGGCGGTCGACCCCGAGCTGCGCCGGGCGATCGAGTCGCTGCCCGGCACGATGCGGAGAGTCGTGCGGTACCACTTCGGCTGGGAGGACGAGGACGGCCGGCCCGCGGCGGGGCGGGGCGGCAAGGCGATCCGCCCGGGGCTCGTGCTGGCAGCGGCGCGCGCTCTGGGCGGCTCGTCAGCGACGGCGGTGAAGGCCGCCGCCGCAGTGGAGATGACCCACAACTTCACGCTGCTGCACGACGACATCATCGACCGCGACCGCACCCGCAGACACCGGCCCACCGCGTGGACGGTCTTCGGCGAGGCGGACGCGATCCTGGCCGGTGACGCGCTCCAGGCGCTCGCCCTGCGGGTGCTCGCCGACGACCCGCACCCCGCGTCGCCGTACGCGGCGGCCAGGCTCGCCGCCTGCGTGGTGGAGCTGTGCGAGGGCCAGCACATCGACACGGCGCTGGAGAGCCGCGCCTGCGACGAGGTGGACCTCGACGAGTGCCTGGCCATGGCCGAGGCCAAGACGGGCGCGCTGCTCGGCTGCGCCTGCGCCCTGGGCGCGCTGTACGCGGGTGCGGGCCGGGACGAGGTGGAGGCGATGGACGCGTTCGGCAGGGAGGCGGGGCTCGCCTTTCAGCTGATCGACGACGTGATCGGCATCTGGGGCGATCCGGGGCGCACCGGCAAGCCGGCCGGCGCCGATCTGTTGGCCCGCAAGAAGTCCCTGCCGGTGGTGGCCGCGCTCACCTCGGGCACGGCAGCCGGGGAGGAACTGGCCGCGCTGTACCCGGTGTTGGGGCCCGGCGACGTGGA
Organism: Streptomyces boluensis; assembly: GCF_009908195.1. Lineage (GTDB taxonomy): Bacteria > Actinomycetota > Actinomycetes > Streptomycetales > Streptomycetaceae > Streptomyces > Streptomyces boluensis. Next base: position 5,712 of record NZ_JAAAHS010000417.1, read on the forward strand.
GCGCGCCGCCGACGCGGTCGACCGCGCGGGCGGCCGGGACTGGGCCCAGGCTCATGCGGCCGACCGGATGGCCCGTGCCGTGCACCAACTGGCGCGGGCGGTGCCGGACCCGGACGCGGCGGGCGGGCTCCTTGCGCTCGCCGAGTTCGTGACGCGGCGCAGGCACTGAGGCGGCGCGGGTGCTGGGGCGGTGCAGGCGCTGAGGCAGAGCGGAGGGCGGGCGCTACGGCGTATGAGGGTGACGGAAGAGGAGGGCGCGTGCGGGTGGCGGAAGGAGGTGACGCCGGAGGGTGATCGCGGGGAGTAGGGGTACGGAGTGGGGCGCGGTGTGACCGCGCGGCCGCACGCGCACCGGCAGGTTCCCGCCAGTGTGCGGGCGGCCACCCCGCCCGCACGGAAGGTGCGCCTACGCTGCAACGGCCCGTAGAGCAGCGGCTGTTGGGGGAGTGGGCGGGATGGGTGTGGCGATCCGCAGGGCGGGTGAGGG
>NZ_JAAAHS010000418.1 GCF_009908195.1 Streptomyces boluensis
CTGCCGGGCTCGGTTGCCGCGTCCGCCGCGTCCCCCTCCACTCGCCGCACCGGAGACACCGGAGACACCGGAGCCCAGGCGAACCCCAGTGCGCTGCCCGCGACGCCGAGCAGGGAACCCACCAGGAAGCCGCCCAGGTTGGTGACCGCGAAGGCCGCCACGGAGAGCAGCAGCGCGTTCAGGCTCACGTACGCGCGCGCGTGCGGCGCCCCCCACAGGAACCCGCCGGCCAGGATCAGGGCCAGGCCGATCAGGACCGCGGCGATCCCGCCGACGCCCAGACTGAACAGGACGCCCAGCGGGGACAGCGGGGCGATCAGCAGCTCCGCCCCGGCGGCGATCAGCAACAGGCCGCCCCAGAACGGGCGTCGACGGCGCCAGCGACGCAGCGCCGCCCGCCGCTCGGGCCAGGGCAACAGCTCCTCGACCCGCGCCCCGAGCGCGCGGCGCCCCGTACCGGAGGCGTCCCCTGAGCCCTCAGCAGGGCCGGCCGGGTGCGGATCGTCCCCGGACCGCGTACGTGCCCTCCGCCTCAGAAGCATTCCTTGCCACCCGGTCCGACGGAGATCTTCATGCCCTTGAGCTTGAAGTTGCCGCCCATCGCCGACCAGGCCCGCGACTTCACCCCGGCGACGTCGACGCCCTTGACCTGGAGGCCGAAGTGACCGGGCTCGCCCTTGACGCCCGGTACCGCGTCGAGGGTGGACGCGTCCCGGCCGATCTGGGCGGTGCCGAACTGTGCGTCGCCGGTCAGGTCGTCGCCGTCGATGACGAGGCTGTCGGCGGTGACGGGGCCCGCTTCGCCACCCGCGGTCAGCCGGAACACCATGGTGCCGATGGGGGTCTTGATCCGGGTGGACTGGCAGATGTCGGTGAGGCTGACGTCCTTGAGGGCGAGCAGCGACACCGGGTGCCGGGAGCCGTCCGCCGAGCGGTCGACATCCACGTACGAGGCGAGTCCGCTGCTGGACAGGCGGCCCGAGCCCACCTTGAAGTGGCTGCCCGACACCGCGAAGCTCGCGGCCATCGCGCCCTGCGCCATCAGCACCCCGAGTGCGGCCAGCGAGACGATGCCGGGTACCGCGACGATCGCGGTCCTCCGCCAGACGACGCGCCCCTCGAACTCCTCGGCCCGCTCGGTCAGTCGGTCGCGGTCGGGCCGTTCGGCAGCGCGGCTGCCGTTGCGCTCATCGGTCACGATTCCTCCTGTGCGGCTCTACGACGTGGTGCAGGAGGTGCGGTGCCCGGCGGCGTGGCGCCGCCCGTCGAGCGGGCGGCGGACATCCGTCGGGCGCCCGGAACGCTAGCATTGACGAACACCCTTGTACATCAATCACGCGTGCTGGATCTGCCGGATTCGCCGCTGCCGCACGGCCGTTGGGACGCGCGCACAGCCCCCGACCAGGGCACCGATGCGCGTGGCCGTACCTAGACTGTGGAGCGCATCCGGCCGGGGTGCTCGGTATCCGCGAGGGGCACGTCACCCGTCGATGCCTCGCCCGGTCGGTACATGTACCGAGCAGCTCAGGGGGAGTCATGGCCGACAGCGCCAGCACCGTTCTCACCGGCGGCCTTCCGGTCGAACTCACCAGGTTCGTCGGCCGGGAGGCCGAGATCGCCGAGGTCTCCGCGGCGTTGGGGCAGGAGCGGCTGGTCACCCTGATGGGCGTCGGCGGGGTCGGCAAGACCCGGATCGGGCTGCGCGTGGCCCGCGAGGAGCAGCCGTCGTTCCCCGCCGGAGTGCACTTCGTGGAGCTCTCCGGACTGCGCGATCCGGAGCTGCTGCCCAACGCCGTCGCGGCCGTCGTCGACCTGCCCGAGCGCAGCGAGGCCCCCGGCTCCTCCCAACTCCACGCGCTCATCGCGTACTTCGCGGACAAGCGGCTGCTCATCGTCCTCGACACCTGCGAGCATCTGGTCGACGCCGCCGCCCGGTTCGCGCAGGCCGTCCTGCGCTCCTGCCCCGGCGTCCGCATCCTCGCCACCAGTCGCAGGCCCCTGGACGCGCCCGGCGAGCGGCTGCTGCAGATCGCCCCGCTCGCCGCGCCCGACCCGGACGCCGAACCGGCGCGCGCGGGCCACCCCGGCACCCCCACGACCGACGCGATGGAACTCTTCGCCGAACGGGCCGCCGCCGTCTCCCGCGGCTTCCGCCTCACCGACGCCAACCGCACCCAGGTGGCCCGCCTCTGCCACCGCCTCGACGGCATCCCGCTCGCCATCGAACTCGCCGCCGTACGGCTGCGCGCTCTGCCTCTCGACCAGATCCTGCGCCGCCTCGACAACCGCTTCCGCCTGCTGACCGGCGGCAGCCGCGCCGTACTGCCCCGCCACCAGACGCTGCGTACGGCCACGGACTGGAGCCACGAACTGTGTTCCGGGCCCGAACAGGCGCTGTGGCGACGGCTTTCCGTCTTCGCGGGCGAGTTCGAACTGACCGCGGCCGAAGAGATCTGCTCCGGCACGGACCTGCCCGAGGACGACGTACTCGACAGCCTCATCGGGCTCGTGGACAAGGCCATCGTGCTGCGCGTCGAGGCCGAGGGCCAGGACGGCGACGAGGCAGGGGCCCGCTACCGGATGCTCGACACCCTCCGCGAGTACGGCCTCGAACGCCTCCAGGAGGCCGCCGAACAGCGCACCTACGCGGCCCGCCACCGCGACCACTACCTCGCCCTGGCACGGGAGTTCGGGGCCCGCTGGCTCACCGGCGAACAGGTGCCGCGGATGCGCCGCACCTGGCGGGAGCGGCCCAGCCTGCGCAGCGCGCTCGAATTCTGCTGCGCCAGTGCCGACGAGGCCCCGGCGGGCCTGGAGATGGCGACCGCCCTGTGGGGCCTCTGGCTCGGTATGGGCCGGATCGTCGAGGGCCACTACTGGCTCGGCCGGCTGCTGCCGCTCTGCCCCGAACCGAGCCGGGTACGGATGCGGGCCCTCTGCGCGCTCGGCGACCTCACCCTCATGACCGGCCACCACCGGCAGGGGCTCGACCTCTCCGACGAGGCGGCGGAACTGGCCGAACGGTACGAGGACCGGCTCGCCCTCGGGTACGTGGCGAAGAACCGCGGCCTCTACGGCACCCTCACCGGCGACGCCGAACGCGCCCTCGCCCATGTCACCGAGGCCCGCGCCCTCTTCGCCGAACAGGGCGAACGGGCCCTGGAGGGCTGGGCGTCGGCGACCCTCTGCGGCGCCTACACCGTGACCTCGCAGCACGAACGGAAACTCGCCCTGCACGCCGAGGCCATCGCCCTCATGGACCCGGGCGAGCGCTGGGTGCAGGGCTGGCTGCACTGGCAGAAGGGCTGTTCCCTGTGGGGCCTCGACCGTTTCGACGAGGCCAAGCGGACCCTGCGTACCGCCCTTGACATGGGGCTTGAGATCAACCACACGCAGGTGGTCGCCTTCTCCTTCGACACCCTCGCCTGGGTCGCCGCCGCCGAGGGCCAGTACGAGCGGGCTGCCCGCGGCCTCGGCACGGCGGACAACCTGTGGGAGAAGTTCCACGAGCCGAGGCTCGGCATCAACAGCATGCACGAGGCGCACCGGTCCGCCGTCGCCGCCGCCGAGAGCGCCCTCGGCGCGGTGCGCTACCGGCAACTGCGCGACGAGGGCATGGCGCTGCCGCTGCCCGAGGCGGCCGCGCTCGCCGGTGAGACCGGCCCGGCGGCCCCGGCACCCCGCGCGGCCGGGGGCGGTGACTGGGACACGCTCACCTCACGGGAACAGGAGATCGCCCTGCTCGTCGCGGAGGGCCTGTCCAACCGTCAGATCGCCGAGCGGCTCGTCATCTCCAAGCGCACCGTCGACTCCCACCTCGAACACATCATGGGCAAGCTCGGCTACGGCTCCCGCATCCAGATCGCCACCCTCGCGGTCGCCCGCACCGCCTACGAGAAGCCGTCAGGGGACGCCCTGTAGGGGCTCCATACGTATACCGAACCGGCCGGGCGGGCGCCGCTCGACGGAGTATCGGTATACGGAGGCATGAGGAGGTCCACGGAGTCGGGCGAGGGCGAGGACGGGGGCGCGGGTGCCGGTACGGGCGGGGCGACCGGGCGGCCCGTAAGCCGACTTGAGACCCCATGGCCATGCGGCATCATGCTGGACATGAGCAACTCCGATCACACCGCCGCCACTGACGACGCCGACGGCGGCAGGAATGGTGGCGGCAGGAATGGCGTGGCCCATCGCCGGCTCCTGATGACGGGCCGCGACCCGGAGGAGCACGGCCGGGCCGCCACGCCGCTGGAACTGCTTTTCGACCTGACCTTCGTCGTCGCCGTCGGCACCGCCGCCTCGCACTTCGCGGAGATGCTCGCCGAGGGCCATGCCGGGCAGGCGGTCACCGCGTTCGTCATGGCGATGTTCGCGATCAGCGTCGCCTGGATCAGCTTCACCTGGTTCGCCTCCGCCTTCGGCACCGACGACTGGCTCGACCGGGTCCTGACGATGGTCCAGATGATGGGCGTCGTCGTGTTCGCGCTCGGCCTGCCCGCGTTCTTCCACTCCGTCGACGTGGGCGACCACCTCGAACTGCGCGTCATGGTCATCGGATACGTCGTCATGCGCGTCGCGATGATCTCCCAGTGGTGGCGGGCGGCCCAGGAGTCGCCCACGTTCCGGCACGTCGGGCGGGCCAACATCCGTTGGACGGTCATCGCCCAGATCGGCTGGACCGTCCTCGCCTTCGTGCCCGGTCTGCCGCTCGGCGTCGCGTTCCCCGCGTTCCTCGTGCTCGGCGCCCTCGAGCTGCTGCTGCCCGTCCTCACCCAGGGCGAAGCGGGCGGCACCCCCTGGCACCCGCACCACATCGCCGAGCGGTACAGCCTCTTCGCCATCATCACCCTCGGCGAGGGCGTGGTCGGCACGGTCGCCTCCTCCGGCGACCTGCTCGGCGGCGTCGACGGCATGGACTGGAGCATCGACGCCATCGCCGTGGTCGTCGCGGGCGTCGGACTCACCTTCGCCATGTGGTGGGTCTACTTCGCCACCCCCTTCGGCGACATCCTCATCCACCGCCGCAAGCGCGGCTATCTCTTCGGCTACGGGCACATCCCGCTGTACATCGGCATCGCGGGCGCCGGAGCGGGACTGCACGTCGCGGGCCTGCAACTGGAGCACCACTCCAAGCTCGGCGAACCCGCAGTGGTGGCCTCGCTCGCCGTCCCCGTCGGCCTCTACCTGCTGATGGTGTACCTGCTGCACACCCTGCTGCTCTCCGCCACGGACCGGCTCCACCTGCTGCTCATCAGCCTCACGCTGGCTGTCCTCGTCGCGGCGGTGCTGCTCTCGGCGGCCGGTGTCGCGCTGTCGGTGTGCCTGCTCGTGGTGATGCTGGCCCCGTTCGTCACGGTCGTCGGCTACGAGACGGTGGGCCACCGCCACCAGCGCGCGATGCTGGCCGGCCTGACGGCCGAGGGCTGAGGGCTCGGCTCTCGGGGGTACGCAACGCCCTTGCACCGTACGGGAGTTGGCGAGGCGGCAGGCACCGCCCGCCCACCGGCACGCCCCGCGAGGCGTACCGGCCGTTCGATCTGCTGTGCGTTGAAAGCGTTGAATTCGATTCGGTGTCTGTCGCCGAGTCCGGTCATGCATTCTGAATGGCCTGAAGTGAGCGGTCCCGCAAGGTGCGTCAAGGGCATGCTGGTGGCATAGCCCAATCGATCAGAGGTCACCTTCCGGATGTCAATTCCCCTTTCTCTCCAGCCTTTTTCGAAAAGCGAAACACCTGGTCACGCTCGTGCTGACAGGGATTGTCGGGCAGGGTCCGCGATACCGGACCGCATTTGCGAAGGGCGTCCGTCCCGAATTCGTACGGCAGTTCGCGGACCGCGCCGAGTGATGCACCGTCGCGCGGCGGACCAGTAGCGCACGGGATCAGTCGAGAATCAGGGAGAAGAAATCCGATGGCCGTCGACAGGCGCCCCAACGCGCGTTTACGTGCCCTGCTCGCCGAAGCGGGCTGGAGCAATGAGCAGTGCGCGCGGGCCGTCAACGCCGCCGGTGCCGAGATCGGCCTCGTGCTGCGCTACGACCGTACGTCGGTGGCGCACTGGCTGACCGGTACGCAGCCGAGACCGCCCGTCCCGCAGCTCCTGGCGGAGACGCTCTCCCGTCGCCTCGGCCGGGTCGCGACCCCGGCCGGCGCGGGCTTCACCCAGCACCCCGCCC
>NZ_JAAAHS010000419.1 GCF_009908195.1 Streptomyces boluensis
CCCCCTGCCTCGCTCCTGCGCCGGCCCCGCCTCGCTCCTGCGCCGAGCCCCGGGAGCATCGGCGCAGGCCGGGCCGCCGTAACGCTTTGCCCTGCCGCCGCACCGCCTAGTACCGTGGGGGGCGATTGGTGACACCCCACTGGGCTGTGTCATCATCTGCAACGCACCGCGCGCAAGCGCGGTCGTGCTGGAGGCGTCGCCTAGTCCGGTCTATGGCGCCGCACTGCTAATGCGGTTTGGGTCTTAAAGCCCATCGAGGGTTCAAATCCCTCCGCCTCCGCAGCAAGATCCGAAGCCCCGGTCCTGATGGACCGGGGCTTCGGTGCGTCTAGGGCCTGACCGTGACTGTGGGTGTCTTTCCGCAGGTCACAAGGGGTGAGCCATACGGATTTCACATGGCGACGGCAGTCATGTAATGTTCTTCCTGTCGCCGCGAGCGGGCCGAAAGCCCGGGAAGCGAAGACAGAAAACAAAACAAGCACTCGTAGCTTAACGGATAGAGCATCTGACTACGGATCAGAAGGTTGCAGGTTCGAATCCTGCCGAGTGCACACAGGTGAGAGGCCCCCGGAGTGATCCGGGGGCCTCTTGCGTTGGGGCCGTACAGCAGCGAAGTACAGCAACCGTGGTGATCGGCGTCAGCCGTCAGGCGGTCCCTGTGCCGCTCATCGCATCGGACAGCTTGCCGATGGCTTTCCGTACTTCTTCCTCGCTCGCCTCGGCGTAGACCTCCATCGTCATGGCGATCTGCGAGTGCCGGAGGATGCGCTGGGCCACCTTCGGGTGCACCTTGAGGGCGACCAGGAGCGAGCTGCAGGTGTGCCGGGTATTCCGCAGCGGGATCACGCGGAGGCCGGCGCGCTTGGCTCGTAGGGCGAACATGCGGGTCAGGTTCCCCGGTTCGATGGGGGTGCCGTACTTCGTGGTGAAGATCAGGTCATGGCTGCCCTGCCACAGTTCACCGGCCGCCTTCCGGTCGCCGATCTGCTGAGCGCGACGCATCCGCAGGGCCTTGAGGCAGAGGGCGGGCAGCGGCAGGTAGTCGTCTGAGTCCTCGGTCTTGGTCTCGCGGTGCAGGATCTGGCGACCCGCCCGCTGGATCTGGTGGTCCACGTACAGCTCCCCGGTTTCGAGGTCGACGGACTTCCACGTCAGGCCCAGGACCTCACCGCGGCGAAGGCCGAGGCAGAGCACGAGAACCCAGGTGGCGAACAGGTGGTCGTCGCGGGCGGCTGCATCTGCGAGGAAACGGCCGGCCTCGGCGACGGACCACGGCTTGATCCGTTGGCGGCGGGGCTTGGGGACCTTCACCAAGGCGGCGACGTTCTTCGGGATCTCTTCCTCGGTCACGGCGTGGGTCAGGGCCGCCCGTAGCGCGTCACGGGAGCCCTGGATCACTCGGCGGGACGGGTACGACTCGCAGCACCCGCCAATCGCGCAGCGGACGTCCCGGACCATGAGTTTGTCGAGTCGCTTCGTGCCGAGGTGCGGGGCGATGTAGAGCCGGACGTAACCCTCGTACGAAACGTACGACAGCGGGGCGAGGTTGGGCTTCACGATCGAGTCGAGCCAGTACGAGAGGAAGGCGGACAGGGTGCGGTGTCGGGTGGCGACCGGGCCTTGCCTCGCTTCGGCGTGGAGGTTGAGCCACTTCTCGTGGACCTCATCGCGGGTCTTGCCGTAGGCGTACTTGCGGGCCAGCTTGCCGTCGGGCTTGGTGACCCAGACGTAAGCCGCGTAGCCGTTCTTGTACGGGTAGATGGAGCCTTCGCCGTTGCTGCGCTTGCCGCTCATGCTGCCCAGCCTTCGACGTCGGCGGTGTCGGTGGTGACGCGCTGGATGTACTCGTCCACCCAGCTCGGAAAGATCCGCCGGTTGCGGCCGACCTTCACCGAGCGGATCTCCCCGGTGAGCACCAGCATCTTGGTCTTGGAGAGGCCGAAGCCGAGCATGTCGGCGACCTCTGCTGTGGTGTGCCACTTCCCTTCGATCACAGTGGTGGTCATGCGGTGACTCCTTCCAGGGTGAGTTGGTCATGCAGGGCTCCGCGGGCGGTGTCGCGGTTGAGTTGGAGGCCGCGGGCGATGGTTGCGGCGAGGGCTGATTCGCCGGGGGTGTGGCCGTGGCCGGCGTACTGCCAGTCGGCGAGGACCAGGACTGTGCTCGGTTCGCGGTCTTCGAGGCCGAGGGCTTCGCGTTCTTGGGCGGCGCGGAAGTCGGCTCGGGCCTGCCGGAGTTTGCCGAGGGTGGTCGAGTAGCGGCGGGACTTGGAGCTGAAGTGGCCGCGGAAGCCGAGCATGTGGGCCCAGGCCCAGAGTCGCCGTTCGGGATAGAAGGGGTCGAGGTGCTTGCAGGCCTCGATGAGGCGGCGGGCATGGTCGGGGACCTGGTGGCGGTCCAGCTCAGCGAGTTCGCCGATGCGCCGGTCCAGGGTGCCGGTGTTCTCCGCTGCCTTGGTGGCGTACTTCGCTACGTACGAGGCGACGGCCTGTTCAGTGATGTCGGAGCCGTCGCCGAAGGCCTGGACCGGGCGGGACGTCGAGCTGCCGACCCCAACGGAAGGACCGGGCTGGTTGGTCGGCGGCGGCCGGGACGCTGACGCTGGTGTAGGAGTGGCCGGCGGCGAAGCGGATCGCGTCCGTGAGGAGGGCGACCGTTGCCCAGGACGGGGGCGGAGTCTCGGGGCCGTCCGGGCCGTCGATGCGGATCACGGCGTGGAAGTGCAGGGCTGCGGATGGAAGCCGGTCTTCTTCAACTCCGGTGCATAGCCGATGTCGTGCAGCCATGCGGCGGCGACGAGGAGATCTCGCTCCCCCTCGGGCACTGCCGGTGAAGCCTCCTGGGCGCGGGCGGCGACGGCGTGCGTGTGCAGCCAAAGGTTTCCGAGCGGCGGCAGCAGGGGCTCGGCAAGCTCGGCGGCCCCTTGCGGCGTGTCCAGTGCAGAAGGCATGAGTTACCGCCCCAGCCGAGGGCACTGACGGCCGACAGCCCGCACCAGGTGGTCCGGAGCATGGCGGCGCGGCCTGCCTCATGTCTGCGCCCCGGCTGGCCGCGCCCGTCGGCGCGCTGCGTGCGGCGGGCGAAGGTCAGAGAAAAGCCGTGTGGCTGGGGCGGCCGGCTCCACGGCTTTACCCACCTCCCCGGTCAGGGACCCGGCGTCGAGCAAGACCAGGGGCCACTCGATCACTTTGCGGTCAGGCTCAAGAGCTGACCGAGTGGCCAACCAGCGTACGGCCCCCTGATCATGCTCGACTCCAGCCCGGGCAGGCCACCGGCCAAACCTGCTCCATCGGCCTGGATGTCTGGTGCAGCACTTCAGTCAACCGAGGCCCGAACAGCCGCGATGCAGTCCATAATGATCGGTAGAGGGCGATACGGGAGGGGTCCACGTGCCAAAACAGATGGAGTTTAAGGAGGATCGAGTGGGACTGCAGGAAGAGATTGTGAAACGGTCTCGGGAGATTCACACCGACCGTTACAGCATGGCGATTAATGAAGCCCTATCCATGTACGAGAATGCAGATCTAGAGATTCATCCCGAATTTCAAAGGATCTTCCGGTGGGGGATCCAACAACAATCCCGCCTCATTGAAAGTGTGTTTCTCGGAATCCCTATTCCGCCCATTTTTGTTGCGGCGCGAAAAGACGGGGTATGGGATGTCGTAGATGGAGTTCAGCGACTGTCGACCCTCTTTCGCTTTATGGGGGCACTGCGAAAAGACGACGGCGACCTTGACGCCCCTGAGCCCCTGACGTCTGGAGACTACCTAAAGAGCCTTGAGGGTGTGGTGTGGAATGAATCATTGACCCCTTCTGATGGCGAAAACAGCACCGCCCTCTCCGAAGCTCAACAACGCTTTTTTAAGCGTGCTCGGCTTGACTTCCAGATCGTTGAACATACAAGCGATGAGCAGGCGAAGTTCGATTTGTTTCAGCGGCTAAATAGTGGTGCTCACCTCTCCGAACAGGAGGCGCGCAACTGTCTTGCCGTGATGTTGGACCCCACGTTCTTCAGGTGGCTCCAGCAGCTTGCGCAAGGACCCGAATTTGCGCAAACCGTCAGCATTAGCGAAAGGCAGGAGGAGGAGGCTTACGGTGTTGAACTCGCACTACGCTACCTCTCTATCGTTACCGCGCAGCGGTCAGGCCTTTCCGGTCTCGCTGACGTGGGCGAGTTTCTGACTTCCCGAATGCGTAGTTTCATCGACTCTTCAGATTTCGATCGAGATTTCGAGCAGAAGCGCTTTGTAGACATCTTCTCTTGGCTCAATGAAGCCCTGGGGGAATCCTCTTTTAAGCGGTACGATGCAGTAAAGTCTAAGTACAGCGGCCGGTTCACAGTTTCTGCGTTTGAAGCGGTAACAACCGGCTTGGGGCTCAACTATGAGCAGTGGAAACAGCTAGACGATGGCGTCCGGCCTAAGCTTCTGCGTCAGAGGGTGCAGGCCGTTTGGAAAGACGAGACATTCCAGAATCGGACAGGCGCAGGAAAGTCGGCAGACCTCCGCATCCCGTATATGTTCGAGGTTGGCCAAAAGGTCTTTTCCCTGGGGGATTAGTGCGGACGCTGATTGAGCTCCAGGATGCACTGGACGAGGATCTGGCTTGGCGCCGCAGCGAACTTCACAGTTACCTCAGTACTATTCGAAGGGCAACATCCGAAAGTCCCACTCAACGCGCTCTCTGTCGTGCTGGTGTACCTCTTCTGTATGCACACTGGGAGGGGTATACGAAGCACTGCCTATCGATGTATCTCCATTACGTCGGGCGTCGCCGTTTGACCTACGGTGAGCTCCACCCCGCCTTTGTTGCACTTGGGCATGAGTCGACGCTGGACTCTCAAGAGGGCTTGTCCGCGACCCGGCGAATCGTGCGAAGGGCACAGGCGCTACTTTCAGGAGATACAGTACGAGCGCAAATTCCTTGGCGTCGAGGTGTGGACACCCAGTCCAACTTGAATAGCTCCAGATGCTTCGATCTATTCGAATCGCTTGGCCTAGACGCTTCTCCCATTCAGACCAAAACAAGGCTGATCGATTATGAGCTTCTAAGGGTGCGAAATGAGATAGCTCATGGGCAGTACCTTAGCGTCGATGCCGACTCGTACGAAGAGCTCCATTTGGAAGTGCTCGGCATTATGGATTTTGTGCGCAATACAGTTAGTGCCGCAGCCGAGAATCAGGCATACCGAAGGTCCAAGGAAATCTAGGGTGCAGCAGCGCTCCAGGACCTGCCCAAGGAGCACCGGCTGGCCATGTTGGCCGAGGCGCTGGACAGCTCGGTCCAGCCCCAAGCCGCACCAACTGATGCCATTGCATGGTCACCCCCGCCGGGATGTTGCTGTACAGCAGCGAAGTATCGCAACCGCAGCAACCATCCCCGTCCGTTAATACCCCTCTCGGGTTCCACACCGGGTAAGACCGTCCCTGACCGTCCCTGACCGATCCTGCCAGATCTACGGATCAGAAGGTTGCAGGTTCGAATCCTGCCGAGTGCACATAGACAAGAGGCCCGGACGAGAGTCCGGGCCTCTTGCGTTGTCGGCATGTCCGCGCATCCCGGCCGTTCGGGGGATGCGCGGGCGGTCTCGGGGCGTAGCCCGGCCTGCGGGGCATCCCTTGATGGACGAAAGGGAGACATGATGCCGCTCTATCTGTCGAGGTTCAGCTACACGCCGGAGACCTGGGCGAGGCTCATCGGCCACCCCGAGGACCGGGCCAAGGCCGCTCAGTCGTACATCGAGTCCGTCGGCGGCAAGCTGCACGGCTTCTGGTACGCGTTCGGGACTCGCGACGGCTACAACCTGTGGGAGGCCCCTGACAACGTCTCCATGGCCTCGGTCGCGCTGGCGATCAGCGGAGGCGGCGCACTCAGTTCGTACGAGACGACCGTTCTCCTGACCATCGACGAAACCATGGAGGCCCTGCGTAAAGCCGGGCAGGTTCAGTACCGGAAACCCGGCGCGTAGCGCGTAGCGGTCTGAATGACCGCCGATGACCGACCTCCTGAGAGGCCCCGGACCAGAGTCCGGGGCCTCTTCCGGTTGCCGCGGACGCGGGGTGGGTTGTCAGTGGCGGGGAGCATGCTGGGGGTATGGCGTGGTGGTGTGCGGGGGTGCGGTGGGTCGAGGGG
>NZ_JAAAHS010000042.1 GCF_009908195.1 Streptomyces boluensis
GGCGGGCACCCGGCTCGTGCCGGGTGCCCGCCTCCGCTTGGTTCCACCGGGTCAGACGGTGAGCAGCGCCTCCAGCGGGGTGCCCTCGAGCGCCGGCTCCAGACGGGGACGGCCACCGAGGAAGCCGAGCTCCATCAGCACCGCGAGCCCCGCCACCTCGGCGCCCGCGCGCCGGATGAGCTGCAGGGACGCCTCGGCGGTGCCGCCGGTCGCGAGGACGTCGTCGATGACCATGACGCGGTCGCCCACGGCCAGGTCCTCGGCGTGCACCTCGATCTCCGCCTGGCCGTACTCCAGCTCGTACGACTGCGCGAGGGTCGCTCCGGGGAGCTTGCCCGCCTTGCGTACGGGGATGAAGCCCACGCCCGCGCGGACCGCGACCGGGGCCGCGAGGATGAATCCGCGCGCCTCCAGGCCGACGATCTTCGTCGCTCCGTACCGCACGCAGAGGTCCGCGAGCGCGTCCGTGAGTGCGGAGAACGCCGTCGGGTCGGCGAGCAGCGGGGTGATGTCCTTGAACATCACCCCGGGCTGCGGATAGTCCGGTACGTCCCGGATGCGGCTGAGCAGCAGCTCCTTGACGTCGGTCATCGGCGCTTCCCCGACGGTCGGCCACGACCCCGGCTACGGGACGGCGGCTGCGTACGGCGCTGGCCCACGACGCCCGAGCCCGCACCGGCCGGGGCCGCGTCCTCCGGGTCGAGGTCCTCCAGGTCGCCCTCCGGGTCGGCGGGTTCCGCCGACTCGCTCTTGGCGGCGGCCGCCGCGCGCTTGGCGAGCACCCGCTTCTTGAGCGCCTTCATCTGCGGCTCGCGCTCCTTGAGGTCGGCGACGAGCGGCGTGGCGATGAAGATCGAGGAGTACGCACCGGCGGCGAGGCCGACGAACAGCGACAGCGAGATGTCGTTCAGCATGCCGGCGCCGAGGACGCCGCCACCGATGAACAGCAGGCCCGCGACCGGCAGGAGCGCCACCACCGTGGTGTTGATGGAGCGCACCAGGGTGCTGTTGATGGAGAGGTTGGCGACCTCGCTGTACGTGTTCTTCGTCTGCTTGGTGATTCCCTTCGACTGTTCCTTCAGGGAGTCGAAGACCACGACCGTGTCGTACAGCGAGTAGCCGAGGATGGTGAGCAGACCGATCACCGTGCCGGGCGTGACCTCGAAGCCCACCAGGGCGTACACACCGACCGTGATGGTGATGTCGTGGATCAGCGCGATCAGGGCCGCGATGGCCATCCGCCACTCGAAGGCGATGGCCAGGTAGATCACACACAGGACCATGAACACGCCGAGGCCGGTCCAGGCCTTGCCGGCGATCTGCGCGCCCCAACTGGGGCCGACCAGCTCGGCGTTGATGCGGTCCGCCCGGACGCTCAGGTCCTTGGCGAGCTCTTCCTTGATCTGGTCGGACTTCGCGGTGTCGACGCCGCTGACCTGGATGCGGACGCCGCCGTTGCCCAACTGCTGGACGATGGCCTGGTGGCCGGAGGCCTCCTCCGCCGACTCCTGGGCCTGCGCAACCGAGATCTCGGTCTTGGGCGTCGTGAAGACGGCGCCGCCCTTGAACTCGATGCCCAGGTTCAGGCCCTGCACCGCCAGGGCCACGACGGCCGTGATGGTGATGAGGATCGAGACGCCGTACCAGACCTTCCGCTTGCCGATGAAGTCGTACCCGACTTCGCCGCGGTAGAGACGGGCGCCGAGGTTGCCGAGCTTCGACATCTCACGCCTCCTTCGGGTCGACGGTGGCGGTGGTGCGGCGGGCACGCGCGCGGCGCAGCGGGGGTTTGGCGCCGAGGCGCTTCGGGTCGAGACCGGACCACTTGTGGCCGCCCCCGAAGAACTTGCGGCGCGCCAGGAGCGTCATCAGCGGCTTGGTGAAGAGGAACACCACGACGACGTCGAGGAGCGTGGTCAGGCCGAGCGTGAACGCGAAGCCCTGCACCTTGCCGACGGTCACGATGAACAGCACCGCGGCGGCGAGGAACGACACGAAGTCGGAGACCAGGATGGTGCGTCGGGCACGCGGCCAGGCGCGCTCCACCGCGGGGCGCAGGCTGCGGCCCTCGCGGACCTCGTCACGGACCCGCTCGAAGTAGACGATGAACGAGTCGGCGGTGATACCGATGGCCACGATCGCACCGCAGACCGCTGGCAGGTTCAGGGCGAACCCGATGGCCGGGCCGAGCAGCGCCATCAGCGTGTACGTGAGGATGCCGGAGGCGAGCAGGCTCAGCAGGGCGATCATCGACAGGCCGCGGTAGTAGACCACCAGGTAGACGACGACCAGGGCGAGGCCGATGGCGCCGGCGATCAGACCGGCGTGCAGCTGCTCACCGCCGAGCGCGGCGGTCACCGAGGTGACGCTCTGCTCCGTGAAGGTCAGCGGCAGCGCACCGTACGACAGGATGTTGGCCAGTTCCTGGGCCGACTCCTGGGTGAAGCTGCCGGAGATCTCGGCGCTCTTGCTGAGCGTCTCGCTGACGCTGGGCGCGGAGACGACCTCACCGTCGAGGACGATGCCGAACTGGTTCTGCGGCGACTGCTGCGTCTTCAGCTGGGTGGTGATCTTCGAGAACTTGTCGGCGCCCTTGCCGTTGAACTTCATGTTGACGATCCACTGGCCGCGGTCGTTGATGACCGCCTGGGCGTTGTCGACGTCCTTGCCGTCGACCTCCGCCGGGCCGAGGATGTACTTCTCCCACTGGCCGACCGCGTTCTTGCCGCAAGCCGCGATGGGATCAGTGGACTTGACGTCCTGCGCGGTCTCGACCCGCTGGTCCTTCTTGGTGCAGTCCAGTGCGGTGAACTGTGCCTGAAGCTTCTTGGTGGCCGGGTCCGGCGCGGGCGGCTCGGTGGCGCCGGGCTTGTCGCCCTTGCCCTTGTCGCCTGTGTCGCCCTTGCCACTCGCCGAGGGCGTCGGGGTGGCGTCCTTCAGGGCGTCGGTGACGGCACGGCCCTGCGGGGTCGGGCTGCCCGAGGGCGTTCCCTTGTCCGCTCCGTCACCGGCCTTCGGCTTTTCCTTGTCGGTGGCCGAGGGGTCGGGCGTGGGCTGGCCGGGCGCCATCGTGAGGACCGGACGGAAGTAGAGCTGAGCGGTCGTGCCGACCTGCTCGCGGGCCTGCTTCTCGTTCGTTCCCTTGGGGATGTTGACGATGATGTTGCGATCGCCCTGGGTCTGGACCTCCGCCTCGGAGACACCCAGACCGTTGACCCGGCGCTCGATGATGCCGACCGCGGTGTCCATGTTGGTCTTGTTGATCGCGTTCGGCTTGCCGGGCTCGTTCTTGGCTTCGAGCGTGATGCTCGTACCGCCGGCGAGGTCGATGCCCAGGCGCGGAGTGGTGTGACCGGAGGCGAACATTCCTCCGGTCAGCGCCACCATGGCGATCAGGATCAGCGCCAGGGCCACGCCCGGCCTGCCCTGGCCGCTCTGCCTCCGGCCCTTCTTCGGTGCTGCCACCTTGTCGTTTCTCCCTGTCCAACCGCCCGGAACCGAGCACACGCGCCGTGGGCGGCCATGAAGTGGTGGGGGGTGAAACCGGACGAAGCCACCACGGCCGAAGGACCGCGGGACGCTCGGGGCGCTCCGCGGTCCTCGGTCGTGACTACTTCGTGTCGGTCTCGCCGTCGGTCTTCTTCGGCGCTGCGTCGTCGGCCGGCTCAGCGTCGGCGTCGGTGTCGGCGTCCTTCTTGCCGAGGTCCACGGGCGCCTCGTCGGCGTCGGCGCGCTCGTCGTCCTCGGTCAGCGAGGAGGCGTCGTCCGGAACGACCGGGGTGTCCGACTTCAGGTCCTGGTCGACACCGTGGACGAGGCGGTTGTACTCCTCGTCGTCGAGGACGGCTCCGATGGCGTTCTTCGCGTAGATCGCGTGCACGCCGGGGGCCACCTCCAGGGTGGCCGTGTCTTCGCCGACTTCCTTCACGACGGCGTACATGCCACCGATCGTGCGGACACCGGTGCCGGGCTGCATCTCATTGCGCATGGTCGCGGCCGCCTGCTGCTTCTTCTTGGCGGAACGCGTCATCAGGAACATGGCCCCGATGAGCACGATGAACGGGAGGAGAGTCACGAGATTTGGCACGGGACGGAATTCCTTCGCACGACCGCGCGTGGAGCGGCCTCATTATTGGGGGTGGGCACGCCGCCTGGGAGGGCGGCATCGGCGGAGTCTAAGCGAGCCCGCGCCTAAGGAACAACGCTCAGCATGGCACCGGGGTTCCTGGCCCGGCGACGATCATCGCCGTCAGGTGCCGAACAGGTCACCTTGCCCCGTTCCTCCCGGTCCCCCGCCGCTCGGTGGTGTCAGACCGAGGTGCGCCCAGGCCGCGGGAGTGGCGACGCGCCCCCGTGGTGTACGGGCGAGGAGCCCTTCCCGTACGAGGAAGGGCTCGGCGACCTCCTCGACCGTCTCCCGCTCCTCGCCCACCGCGACCGACAGGGTGGAGAGGCCGACGGGGCCGCCGCCGAACAGCTTGAGCAGGGCTTCGAGGACCGCTCGGTCGAGCCGGTCCAGGCCGCGGCCGTCGACTTCGTACACCTTGAGGGCGGCTGCGGCGATGTCCTGGTTGACGTCGCCGTCGGCCTTCACCTGGGCGTAGTCCCGGACGCGGCGCAGCAGACGGTTGGCGATACGGGGCGTGCCGCGGGAACGGCCGGCGATCTCGGCGGCGCCGGACGCATCGATGGTCACGTCGAGGAGCTCGGCGGAGCGGTGGATGACACGCTCCAGCTCGCCGGGGGCGTAGAACTCCATGTGCGCGGTGAAGCCGAAGCGGTCGCGCAGCGGTGGGGGCAGGAGTCCCGCGCGCGTGGTGGCGCCGACCAGGGTGAAGGGCGGGAGCTCCAGGGGGATGGCGGTGGCACCGGGGCCCTTGCCGACGATCACGTCGACCCGGAAGTCCTCCATCGCCATGTACAGCATCTCCTCGGCGGGCCGGGACATGCGGTGGATCTCGTCGAGGAAGAGGACCTCGCCCTCCTGGAGGGAGGAGAGGATCGCCGCCAGGTCACCGGCGTGCTGGATGGCGGGGCCGCTGGTGATCCGGATAGGGGCTTCCATCTCCGCCGCGATGATCATGGAGAGGGTGGTCTTGCCGAGGCCGGGGGCGCCGGAGAGCAGTACGTGGTCGGCGGTGGCGCCGCGCTGCCTGGCCGCCTTGAGGACGAGGTCGAGCTGCTCGCGCACCCGCTCCTGGCCGACGAACTCGGCCAGGGACTTGGGGCGCAGGGCCGCCTCGACGGCCTGGTCCTCGCCGTCCGCGGCGGCTCCGACGAGGCGGCCGTCGTCGGCGGCGGTGTCGGTCGGTGTGGAGTCCCAGTTCACGGTGGAGGCCTCGGGGGTTGTCGGTGGGTGATCGGCGGGTGATCGCGGGTGACGGCGGGGTGGTCGTCGTCGGGTCGGTGTCGTACGGGTACGGGGGCCGCCGGCGGTGGGCTGTGCCTGGCCGGTGGTTCCCCTGGTGCTCGTGGTGCGGGGTCAGCGAGTGGTCTTGGCGGGCGGCCGGTACGTGCTCTTCGTGCGTGGCCGGTGGGTGATCTTCGTACGTGGCCCGTGAGTGCTCGGCATGGGGGTCAGCGGGTGCGGTTGAGGGTCTGGAGGGCGGCCTTCAGGAGCTGGCCGACCTGCGGCGTCCCCTCGGCGGCCTCGGCCTGCGGGGCCACCGCCGCGACCGCTTCGTCAGCCTCGCGCGTGGCGTACCCGAGGCCGATCAGCGCCGCGTGCAGTTGCTCGCGCCAGCCTGCGGTGACGGCCCGACCGATGGCGGGGCCGCCGGTGCCGAGGGGCTCGCCGAGGCGGTCCTTCAGTTCGAGCAGCAGCTTCTGGGCGCCCTTCTTGCCGATGCCGGGGACCGCGGTGAGCGTCTTCTCGTCACCGGTGGCGACGGCCACGCGCAGCGCGTCCGGCGAGTGCACCGCCAGCATGGCCTGAGCGAGGCGCGGGCCGACACCGCTGGCGGTCTGGAGCAGCTCGAAGGTCTGGCGCTCGTCGTCGTCCGCGAAGCCGTACAGCGTGAGGGAGTCCTCGCGGACCACCAACGACGTGGCCAGCTTGGCCTGTTGACCCACGCGCAGGCCCGACAGGGTGGTGGGGGTGCACTGGACGGCCATGCCGATGCCGCCGACCTCGACCACCGCGGTGTCGGGGGCGAGGGCGGCCACGGGTCCGCTGACGAAGGCGATCATGGCGTGCGGCCTTTCGATGCGTGCAGGGCTGCCTGTTGCTGAACTGCCTGCTGGAGTCGGTTCTGCGCGGGGGCGCGCCAGATGTGACAGATGGCGAGTGCCAGGGCGTCCGCGGCGTCGGCCGGCTTGGGTGGCGCGGCGAGCCGCAGGAGCCGGGTGACCATGGCGCCGACCTGGGCCTTGTCGGCACGGCCGCTGCCGGTGACGGCGGCCTTGACCTCGCTGGGGGTGTGCAGCGCCACGGGGATGCCGCGCCGCGAGGCACAGAGCATGGCGACGGCGCTGGCCTGGGCGGTGCCCATGACCGTACTGACGTTGTGCTGGCTGAACACGCGCTCCACCGCGACGACTTCGGGCCGGTGCTCGTCGAGCCACTGCTCGATGCCCTGCTCGATCGCGACGAGGCGGTGGCCCAACTCGGCGTCCGCGGGCGTCCGTACGACCCCGACACCGCGCATCGTCAGGGGGCGGCCCGCGACGCCCTCGACCACGCCGACGCCGCAGCGGGTCAGCCCTGGGTCCACACCGAGCACACGCACGCCGCCCCTCCTTCGCTCATCTGTTTGTGCAGGCTATCGGGCGGCACTGACAACCGGCGACAAGGCGAAGGGCCGACGGGGTGTGTCCCGTCGGCCCTTGCAGTGAAGCGGAGTTCGCCGTCTCAGGCGTCGACCTTCTCCATGACCTCGTCGGAGACGTCGAAGTTCGCGAAGACGTTCTGCACATCGTCGCTGTCCTCGAGCGCGTCGATGAGCTTGAACATCTTCCTCGCGCCGTCCTCGTCCAGCTCGATCTGCATGGTCGGCAGGAAGCTGGCGTCGGCCGAGTCGTAGTCGATGCCCGCGTCGACCAGGGCGGTGCGGACCGCGACCAGGTCGGTGGCCTCGCTGACGACCTCGAACTTCTCACCGAGGTCGTTGACTTCCTCGGCACCCGCGTCCAGGACGGCGCCGAGGACGTCGTCCTCGTCGAGCTCGCCCTTGTTGACGATCACGACGCCCTTGCGGTTGAAGAGGTACGCGACCGAGCCCGGGTCACCCATCGAGCCGCCGTTGCGGGTCATCGCGACGCGTACGTCGGAGGCCGCGCGGTTGCGGTTGTCGGTGAGGCACTCGATGTAGACGGCCACGCCGTTGGGGCCGTAGCCCTCGTACATGATCGTCTCGTACTCGGCGCCGCCGGCCTCGAGGCCGCCGCCCCGCTTGACCGCGGAGTCGATGTTCTTGTTCGGGACCGACTGCTTCTTCGCCTTCTGGATGGCGTCGTAAAGCGTCGGGTTGCCTTCGATGTCGACTCCGCCCATACGCGCAGCGACCTCGATGTTCTTGATCAGCTTCGCGAAGAGCTTGCCGCGCTTGGCATCGATCACGGCTTTCTTGTGCTTCGTCGTGGCCCATTTAGAGTGGCCGGACATCTGCCTGTCTCCTTCGCGTAACCAATCTCTGTACGAACGACAGAGATCCTACCGGGACCGAGCCCCGTGCTTCTCCCGGACCATCTCCACGAACAATGCGTGCACCCTGTGGTCGCCCGTCAGCTCGGGGTGGAACGACGTGGCGAGGGCGCTGCCCTGGCGTACGGCGACGATGTGACCCTCGTGCTCGGCGAGCACCTCGGTCGCGGCGCCGACGGACTCGACCCAGGGGGCGCGGATGAAAACGCCCTCCACGCCGCCGATTCCGGCCACCTCCACGGTGGCCTCGAACGACTCGTTCTGCCGTCCGAAGGCGTTACGGCGGACGATCATGTCGATGCCGCCGAAGGTCTCCTGGCCCGAGCGCGGGTCGAGGATCTTGTCGGCGAGCATGATCAGGCCGGCGCAGCTGCCGTAGACGGGCATGCCGCCCTTGATCCGCTCGCGCAGCGGCTCCGCGAGGCCGAAGAGGTCGGCCAGTTTGGAGATCGTGGTGGACTCGCCGCCGGGGATGACGAGGCCGTCGACCTCGGCGAGTTCTTCGGGGCGCCGCACCGGCCTGGCCACGGCGTCAGCCGCGGCCAGGGCGATGAGGTGCTCCCGGACGTCGCCCTGGAGAGCCAGGACGCCGATCACAGGACTGTTCATGGGTGGTTACCAGCCACGGTTCGCGTAGCGCTCGGCCTCGGGCAGGGTGTCGCAGTTGATGCCGACCATGGCCTCGCCGAGGTTGCGGGACGCGTCGGCGATGATCTTCGGGTCGTCGTAGAACGTGGTGGCCTTGACGATGGCCGCGGCACGCTTGGCCGGGTCGCCGGACTTGAAGATTCCGGAGCCGACGAAGACACCCTCGGCGCCGAGCTGACGCATCAGGGCGGCGTCGGCCGGGGTGGCGACGCCACCGGCGGAGAACAGCACGACCGGCAGCTTGCCGAGCTCGGCGACCTCCTTGACCAGCTCGTACGGGGCGCGCAGGTCCTTGGCGGCGGCGTACAGCTCGTTGTGGTCGTAGCCGCGCAGGCGGGCGATCTCGTTCTTGATCTGGCGCATGTGGCGGACGGCCTCGACGACGTTGCCGGTGCCGGCCTCGCCCTTGGAGCGGATCATGGCCGCGCCCTCGGCGATGCGGCGCAGGGCCTCGCCCAGGTTGGTGGCGCCACAGACGAAGGGCGTGGTGAACGCGAACTTGTCGCTGTGGTTGACCTCGTCGGCCGGGGTGAGGACCTCGGACTCGTCGATGTAGTCGACGCCGAGCGACTGGAGCACCTGGGCCTCGACGAAGTGGCCGATGCGGGACTTGGCCATGACCGGGATGGAGACGGCCCCGATGATCTCTTCGATCATGTTCGGGTCCGACATCCGGGCCACGCCGCCGTCCTTACGGATGTCGGCGGGCACCCGCTCCAGGGCCATGACGGCGACGGCGCCCGCGTCCTCGGCGATCTTCGCCTGCTCGGCGTCGACGACGTCCATGATCACGCCGCCCTTGAGCTGCTCGGCCATTCCGCGCTTCACGCGCGCGGTGCCGGTCGCGGGGGTCTGCGGGGTGCTGGTGGTAGGCGTGCTGGACACGGGTGACCTCACTGGAGGAAGGGGGAACCTTGCTCCGCAGAGCCAACCCCTCGAACCAGTCCACAACAAGGGCCAATGGGTAGGCCGTGGCTCATTTTCCGCCAGCTCCACACGAACGCGCAGTTCAGGTGGTACGGCGAGGGGGTACGCACGGGCACCCGTGCGGCCCTGTTCCGGGCTGAGGGCCGGGGCCCGGGAGAGGAGCTCTTGCCGTTACGACGCGGCCCGGTCGGCGAGCGCCGCGGGCGGTTCGTCGTCCATCTCGAAGGCCATCGGGAACGGCGCGTGCCCGGCGAGGCGGAACCAGCGCACGTTGCGGTGCCTGCGCAACGCGCGCGCCGCGCGTACGGAGTCGTTGTGGAAGCGGCGCGCCATGGGGACCCGGCGTACCGCCTGGGCCAGTTCGCCCGCCGCCGCTTCGCCGCCGGGGGCCTCCCGTACGGCCTCGACCTGGCCGGGCTGGGTGAAGATCGCCCGCAGTGCCTGGCTGAGTTCGCTCTCGGCGACCTCGCGCTGCTCCTCCTCCGCCTGCCGCGCGGCGTGCGCCGCTTCGTAGAGCACGATCGACGCGGCCGGGTCGAGCACGCCCGAAGTGGCCAACTCCTGGGCCACCGAGGCGCGGCGCAGCAACTGCGCGTCGAGCGCGGCGCGGGCGGCGTCGATCCGCGCGTGCAGCCGGTCGAGCCGACCCGCTGTCCAGCTCAGGTAGAGGCCGATCGCGAAGAGGCCGACGGCGATCCAGATCAAGGTGGAGGTCACGGGCCGAAAGGCTACCCGTGCGCGGACGACGGCCCGCCGGGCGTCGGCCTGCGCGTGCGGGGCGGGTCCTGGCCTCGGTACGGGGCGGGTTCTGGCCGCCGCAAGGCCTGAAGCGCAGCTCACCGGCCCCCGTCGACCGGACTGTCAGTCCCCGTCACTACAGTTTTCCGTGACGCGCGAGCCGTGGAACGAGGGGGGTGGCTACCGTGCGGAGCCGAGGAGTTGGCGCGGACCGGGCCCGTGGGACGGGTGCCCTGTTCGTGCTCGTGCTGGCCCTGGCCGCGGTGCTCGCACCGGCCATGGGCGGCGGGACGGCGCACGCCGCGTCCACCGTCCGGCAGGCCGCGCCGGAGCCCGCGGGGCTCGACGCCCGCGCCGCGTACTTCGCGGAGCGGTTGCGTGCCTCTCCCGTGTACGTCACGGACCAGGCCCCGCGCGTGATGCCCCGTTCCGCGTGGCCCGCGTTCCTGGAGCAGGCGCAGCGCACCGGAGTGCCGACGTACGTCCTGGTGCTGCCGTACGCGGCGACCGTCGACCGCGACGAACTCCTCACCGCCGTACGCGAGAAGCTCGACCGCAAGGGGCTCTACGTCCTCCTGGACGCCGACGGCGGCGGCAGTTGGCTGGACGTCTCCGTCGAGGCGGAAGGCGTCGGCGACCTGCCGATCCAGGCCTCCCTGGACTCAGCGGACGAGTGGCTTCCGGACGACGCCACGGCCCTGGACTTCTTCACCGCCTTCGTCGACGGGCTCCGCAACGACGGCGACGCGAGCGGCAGCGGCCGTCCGCCGAACTCGCTGTACACCTCGCCCGAGGGGCGCGCGGCCGAGTCCACGGTCACGGGCGTGCTCACCGGCCTCGTCCCGGCCCTCGCCCTGCTCATCGGCGTGCCCCTGGCCCGGCGCCGTGGCTCGGGGCGCCGACTGCTCGTCCCCGTCGCGGTGGCCGTCGTGCTCGCCGTGACCGTGCCGCTGTGCGCCCGAGGGCTGCTCTCCGACACCAGCTCCACCGGCGACCCGGACCCCACCGGGCGCGACCTCGAGCTGCGCGCGGAGCGGTTCGCGGCGGGGCTGCGCGAGGACTCCGTGTACCTGGACGCCGAGCTCCCGCCCGCGCTCACACCCGCCCAACTGCGGTCCGTGGAGCGGCGCCTGAGCACACTCGACGTGCCCGTGTACGTGGTGGCCGTGCCGCTCGATCACGCGGACGAGTCGGAGGGCCACGCCGACCTGTTCGCAGAGCGGCTGCACCGCACGCTCGGCAAGAACGGCCTCTACGTCACCGCGTCCGTCGGCACCTTCGACGACATTTCCCTGCAACTCACCAACTACGGGGCGAAGCTCGACGAGTCAGAGCTGTACGACCTCGACGACTGGGTGGCGTACGGGCCGGAGGACATGGACGCGGACCCGCAGCTGCACGCCCGCCTCCTGAAGCTCGCGCAGCACATCGGGCGCACGCCCGCGGGCCCGCCGGGCCGTCCGTACGCGGGCGACGAGCCGCCCATGGACCCGGTTGCCGAGGACACGCTGCCCGCGCTGCTCACCGATCCGGACGGGCCGGCAGGGCTCTCCGGCATGTTCCTCGCGGGTCTCGCCGGGGGCGCCGGGGTGCCCGCAGCCGTGGCGGGGCTGGTCTGGCTTGTACGCCGGTCACGGCGCGGCACCGGGCACCCGGCGCCTCCGCGTCCGGCACCGCGCGGCAGCCGCACCCCGCCCCGCACTCCACCCGGCGGAACGCCCGAGCGGCGCGACCCCGGCATCGACGCCCGGCCCGACACCCGGTGGCTCCGCACCACGGCTCGACGTGAACTCGGCATGCTGCGCGAGGAGTTCACCAGGACGCGGCCGCGGAACGACGACCAGGCGCACGCATCGGTGCGGGACTGCCTGGAGGCGGCCACCCTGCTGCTCGACCGGGACGGCGACCAGCACGTGGACTCCGACACCGGCGCGGTCGACCTCGCCACCGGGCTCGCCCTGATACGCGCGACGCTCGACACGGCCCCGGACGAGCGCCGCTCCATACCCGGCACCGGCACCAGCTTGTGCACCCTCAACCCGCTGCACGGCCCGGCCCCGATGACGAGCCGTCTCGCCCCCACACCAGGTGCGCGTTTCCGGCCGCACCCGGTGTGCGAGGCGTGCGGTGCGGCCCTCGGGAAGGCGGCTTCGGCCCACCGCGCGGCGGCCGTGGACAGGCTGCGCCTCACGCTGCCGGGCACCCGCGACGGCAGTGGCCGCCCGGTGCGCACCGCCGCGTACACCGCCCTGCCGGGCCCGCTGGGCGAGGCCGGGGCGCGGGGCGACATCCAGGTGACCGCCCTCGTCAGCGACGTACGCGCGAGACGCGGCGTACAGGGCTAGGGGACGTCTCGCCCAACCGCGCGTGGGAGCGGCGCGCCAGGAACCCGCCGCCCCTAGGGCACATCTAGGAGACGCCCCCTAGTCCCGAGCCAAGCCGAACCGTGCCCGCAGCCCCGTGCGTTCGTCGGTGTCGACCGATGCGGCGCCGTCGGTGACCGTCTCGTACACCGCGAGGATGTCCGCGCCCACCGTCGACCAGTCGAAGCGGCGTACGTGGGCGCTGCCGCGCTCGCGGAGCTGCTCGCGGCGTGCGGGGTCGCCGAGCAGGCGCAGGGCCGCGTCCGCCAGCGCGTCGGCGTCCTCGTTGGCGAACAGCTCGCCCGCCGCGCCCTGGTCGAGGACCTGGGCGAAGGCGTCGAGGTCGGCCGCGAGGACGGGCGCGGCCGCGGACAGCGCCTCGACGAGGATGATGCCGAAGGACTCGCCGCCGGTGTTGGGCGCCACGTACACATCGACGCTGCGCAGCAGCCGTGCCTTGTCCTCGTCGCTGACCATGCCGAGGAACTCCACCCGGGAGCGCATCTCGGCCGGCAGCGTCGCGACGGCCTCCTCCTCGTCACCGCGACCGGCGACGAGCAGGCGGGTCTGCGGGCGCTCCGCCAGGATCCGGGGCAGCGCCTTCATCAGGACGGGCAGGCCCTTGCGCGGCTCGTCGATCCGCCCGATGAACCCGATGGTGTCGCCCTGCCATTCGGCCTTGGGCTCGGCCTTCGCGAAGAAGTCGACATCGACGCCGTTGGGGATCACGACCGCGTCGCCGCCCAGGTGCTCGACCAGGGTGCGGCGGGCGTACTCGCTCACCGCGATCCGTGCGCTGATCTTCTCCAGGGCGGGCTGCAGGATCGGGTACGCCGCGATCATCGCGCGCGAGCGCGGGTTGGACGTGTGGAACGTCGCGACGATCGGCCCCTGCGCGGCCCAGCAGGTGAGCAGGCCCAGCGAGGGCGAGGCCGGCTCGTGGATGTGGATGACGTCGAAGGTGCCGTCGTGCAACCAGCGCCGCACGCGTGCCGCCGACAGGAAGCCGAAGTTCAGGCGGGCCACCGAGCCGTTGTAGGGCACCGGTACCGCGCGTCCCGCGGAGACCACGTACGGCGGAAGTGGAGTGTCGTCGTCGGCGGGGGCGAGGACGGACACCTCGTGGCCCAAGCGGATGAGGTGCTCGGCGAGGTCGCGGATGTGGAACTGGACTCCGCCCGGTACGTCCCAGGAGTACGGGCAGACGATGCCGATCTTCACTCGGCCCCCTCGGCGGTGGCGGCGCCCTCGGCCGCGGGGTCGCGCGGCGCCATGGCGGGGTCCAGGTC
Organism: Streptomyces boluensis; assembly: GCF_009908195.1. Taxonomy (GTDB): domain Bacteria; phylum Actinomycetota; class Actinomycetes; order Streptomycetales; family Streptomycetaceae; genus Streptomyces; species Streptomyces boluensis. The sequence continues at coordinate 13,608 of NZ_JAAAHS010000042.1, forward strand.
GTCGAGCCACAGCCGCTGCAGCATGTGCCAGTCCTCCGGATGGTCGGCGATCCCGGTGGCGAAGGCATCGGCCAGCGCCTGTGCCATGACAGACGTCTTCTCGGCCCGCGTACCTGTCTCGGGTACGTCGACGGGGGCGTGCACCCGGCCCTTCATGACGGACGTCTCGTCGTACCAGAGGGTGACGGGGAGCAGCAGGGCGCCGGTCTGCTGGGCGAGTATCGCGGGGCCCGCAGGAATGCGTGTGGTCTCGCCGAAGAACTTCACCTCGACACCGGAGGCGGACAGGTCACGGTCGGCGACCAGGCAGACGAGCCCGCCCGCGCGGAGCCTGCGCGCGAGGGTGCCGAAGGCGGAGCCTCCGGTGTGCGGCAGGACCTCCATGCCGAGGCTGCGCCGGTACGCCACGAAGCGGTCGTACAGGGACTCGGGCTTCAGCCGCTCCTGGACGGTGGTGAACGGGGTCTCCAGCTTGGTGGTGACCCAGGCACCCGCGAGGTCCCAGTTGGCGAGGTGCGGCAGGGCGATGATCACACCCTTGTCGGAGGCCAGGGCGTCGGTGAGGTGGTGGACGTCCTTGGCCACGAAGCCGTTCCTGATGCGGTCCTCGCTCCAGGCGGGCAGCCGGAAGGACTCCATCCAGTAGCGCATGTACGAACGCATGCCGGCCTTGGACAGCGCGGCGAGGCGCTCGGGGCTCGCGTCGGGCACCACGCGCGCGTAGTTGGCCTCAAGGCGCTGGACGCCCTTGCCGCGGCGCTTCCACACGGTGTCGGCGATGGTCCGGCCGAGGCGCACGGCGACCGGCTCGGGCAGCTTCTTGACCGCCGCCCAGCCGAGCCCGTAGAGGGCGTCCGTGACCTTCTCCTGCGCCTTGCTCATGATGTGGCTTCACTCCCCCGTGCCTCACCGCTGCCGCGGCTGCCGCCCGCCCCCGAGTCCTCGGTGACGGCCTCCTGGTCCCCCTCCACGGCGTCCTGAGAGCCGCCTGCCGCGTCCGCCTCGGCCGCCTCCCTGCGCACCGTCACGACCCGCTGGGCGAGGGTGACCGCGCTGCCCACGGCGACGATCCACAGCGCGATCGGCAGCAGTACGTCGATGCCGGGCACCCCGAAGGCGTGCAGGCCCGCGAGGCCGGCCGCGACCAGCGAGATCACCAGGCGCTCGGCCCGCTCGATCAGGCCGTTCACCGCGACGGGCAGGCCGATCGACTCACCGCGCGCCTTGGTGTACGACACCACCTGGCCGCTGGCCAGACAGAAGATGGACACCGCGCAGAGCATGTCGTTGTCGCCGCTGCCCGCGTACCAGAGCGCGAAACCGGCGAAGATCGCGCCGTCCGCGACCCGGTCGAGCGTGGAGTCGAGGAAGGCGCCCCAGCGGCTGGAGATGCCCGCCTGCCGGGCCATGTTCCCGTCGACCAGGTCTGAGAAGACGAAGAGGGTGATGACGATCGTGCCCCAGAAGAACTCACCCCGGGGAAAGAAGACCAGCGCACCCGCCACGACACCGGCGGTGCCGATCAGCGTGACCGCGTCCGGGCTGACTCCCCGGCGGAGCAGAAACGCGGCGAACGGTGTGAGGACACGCGTGAAGAATGCACGCGCGTACTTGTTCAGCATGGCCTAGAAGCCTTCCCGAGGGGGGTGGCGGGCCGCGCGGCCCTTGCTGGCCACCGGCCGCCCCATCGTAGCCACGGACCCTTCGGCTCCACCTCGCGAGGCCCGCCGCACGCGCGCGCGTCCCCCGTGGCGCACGATCACGTACGACGTATGGACGCACCGTGGCGTGAGTGGAAAGCTCGAAAGCACCGCGGGCGTCGCCGGAGCCGCCAGCACACGCGGTCCCACGCGTGTCCGCGCCCTTCTCCCTCACCGTGCAAGAAACCGGGAGCCATCGGGAGGCACAGCATGGGCGACAAGACAGGCGCACATCCCGGAGCCGCGGGCAGGGCGGCTACGGCCGACCACCCGCGTTCCGTACGCAACGTGGTGCTGGTCGGCCACAGCGGTTCCGGCAAGACGACTCTGGTGGAGGCCCTCGCGCTCACCGCGGGGGTGGTGAACCGGGCGGGCCGCGTGGAGGACGGCGGCACCGTCTCCGACTACGACGAGATCGAGCACCGCCAGCAACGCTCGATCCAGCTCTCGCTGGTGCCGGTCGAGTGGAACGGCATCAAGATCAATCTGCTGGACACCCCTGGATACGCCGACTTCGTCGGGGAGTTGAGGGCCGGTCTGCGCGCAGCGGACGCGGCCCTCTTCGTCGTCTCGGCGGCCGAGGGCGCGGAGGGCATCACCGGTCCGACCCGGATGGTGTGGGACGAGTGCGCGGCCGTGGGCATGCCGCGCGCGATCGTCTTCACGCACCTGGAGGCGGCCAGGTCCGACTTCGACGCGATGACCCGCGGCTGCGCGGAGGCCTTCGGCGGCGACGACCCGGACGCGGTCCTTCCGCTGTATCTGCCGCAGTACGGCGAACCGGGCGCGGACGGACACGCTCCGGTGACCGGTCTGATCGGGCTCCTCTCGCGACGGATCTTCGACTACGCCTCCGGTACGCGCGAGGAGAACGATCCGAGCACCGAACAGGCCCCGGGCATCGAGGAGTCCCGCAACCGGCTGATCGAGGGGATCATCGCCGAGAGCGAGGACGAGACCCTGATGGACCGCTATCTCGGCGGCGAGGACATCGACTACAAGACCCTCGTGGACGACCTGGAGCGGGCCGTGGCGCGCGGCACGTTCCACCCGGTGCTCGCCGCCGCACCGGCCGCCGACGGCGCCCGCCAGGGGCTCGGCACGGTCGAGCTGCTCGACCTGGTCACCGGCGGATTCCCGACGCCCCTCGAGCGGGAGACCCCGGCCGTGACGACCCCGGAGGGCACGCCACGGCCGGCCCTGACCTGCGACCCGCAGGGCCCGCTCGCCGCCGAGGTGGTGAAGACCGCGTCCGACCCCTATGTGGGCCGGATCTCGCTGGTCCGGGTCTTCTCCGGCACCCTGCGCCCCGACGAGACGGTGCACGTCTCGGGGCACGGCCTGGCCGACCGCGGTCACGAGGACCACGACGTGGACGAACGCGTCGGCGCCCTCTCCGCGCCCTTCGGCAAACAGCAGCGCATCCTCTCGGAGTGCATCGCGGGCGACCTGGCGTGCGTGGCCAAGCTGAGCCGTGCCGAGACCGGCGACACCTTGTCGGCCAAGGACGATCCGCTGCTCATGGAGGCCTGGAGCATGCCGGATCCGCTGCTTCCGCTGGCCATCGAGGCGCACAGCAAACCGGACGAGGACAAGCTGTCGCACGGCCTCGCCCGCCTCGTCGCGGAGGACCCGACGATGTGCCTCGAACAGAACCAGGACACCCACCAGGTCGTCCTGTGGTGCCTGGGCGAGACGCACGCCTCGGTCGCCCTGGAGCGGCTGCGCAACCGGTACGGCGTACAGGTCGACGTGGTGCCGCACCGGGTCGCGCTGCGGGAGACCTTCGGCGCGAGCGCCGCGGGTCGCGGCCGCCATGTGAAGCAGTCCGGCGGGCACGGGCAGTTCGCGATCTGCGAGATCGAGGTGGAGCCGCTGCCCGGCGGCAGCGGCGTGGAGTTCGTGGACAAGGTCGTCGGCGGCGCGGTGCCGCGGCAGTTCATCCCGTCGGTGGAGAAGGGCGTACGCGCCCAGGCGGCCCGTGGCATCGCCGCCGGCAACCCGCTCGTCGACGTGCGCGTGACGCTCCTGGACGGCAAGGCGCACTCCGTGGACTCCTCGGACGCCGCGTTCCAGACGGCCGGTGCGCTGGCGCTGCGCGAGGCGGCGGCGGACGTCCCGATCCATGTCCTCGAACCCGTCGTGGAGGTACGGGTGTTGGTCGGGGACGCGTTCGTCGGCACCGTCATGAGCGATCTGTCGGGGCGGCGCGGCCGGGTCGTCGGCACCGAGCAGTCCCCCGACGGCCGCACGCTCGTACGCGCCGACGTTCCGGAGCTGGAGATCGGCCGGTACGCGGTGGACCTGCGCGCACTGTCGCACGGCACCGGCCGGTTCAGCCGTACGTACGCCCGGCACGAGCCGATGCCCGCCCAACTCGCCACGAAATTGCGCCAGGAGGCCGAGAAGGAGGGGTAGCCGGGGGCTGCATCCGGCCGCCTCATGACGGATGTCAGTGCGCCCCGATACATTGATGATCGGATTGCCGGGTGCGGTCAACGGCCGTACGGGGTAAGGAAGTCGGGAAGGGCCGCAGCAGCGGCGTTGCGGTGATGGGGGCGGCAGTGGCGAACGACATCGATTCGGCCTTCGATTTCAGGCCCGGGGCGCAGGTCCCGCTCTCGGGCGCGGCGGGTGAGACCGCGGCGACGCACGCCCTGGCGTCGGCCGCGTACCGCGACAGTGATGTCGACGAGATACTCAAAGCGAACAGCGAGTGGCACAAGTCCGAGGTGAAGAAGGGCAGGTTGTCCCTCTTCAAGCCGGACCTCGGCGAGGCCTTCGCACGCGCGGTGCAGGTGCGCATGCTCGGCGGCGCCCGCAAGCCGCTGATCCAGTCCTTCGGCACCGAGCCGCAGGCCGTGGTCGAGCACTGCCTCGCGGCCACCCGGATCCGCAAGGAGCGGGACACCCGACTCACGGGCGTGACCGTGCTGTTCGGCGTGCTGTTCCTGCCGGGTCTGCTGATGTGGCTGATGATCTTCCAGATCAAGAAGACCCTGAGCGGCAGTGAGAACAAGCGGACGGCGGCCCTCGGCACCGCGGTCCTGGTCGTCGCCTGCGGTCTCGCGGTGATCTTCCTGATCAAGCTGCCGTTCGCCGGTCTGCTCGGGATATACGTACGCGCGATGGTGATCGCCCCGGTCATCGGCTGGCTCCTGGCCCGGCAGATCTGCGAGCGCACCGCCCAGGATCTGCGCGGGCGTTGGGAGAGTCTGCTCGCGGGCGGCGGCATCGGCGCGAAGATCCCCGAGGCGGTGCCGGGCAGCCCCGGCGAGACGGCGGCCGAGCGGCTGCGCCAGGGCCTGGCCAAGCTGACCGCGGAGCAGCAGTCCAACTCCGTGTTCTACGCGGGCCCCAAGGGCATTCTCGGCATGGGCACCCGGTGGGGCAGCTGGCAGTTGGCCGAGGATCTGGTGCCGCGCGAGGGCACGAAGGAGATCCACCCGTTCCGTAGCTGGGACGTGATCCGGTCGATCCACGACCAGTTGCGCATGCTGGAGCGCGGCCCGCTGCACACCGGCGGCTTCCCTACCCCGTCGATACGCCACTGGATCGTCTCCCCGGTCGCGGAGAACGCGAAGGAGGTCGCCCGGCCCTCCGGCACGGACGTGGAGGCCTTCCAGGTCCGTGGCCACGAGATACAGCGGATCTGCAACGAGCAGCAGTTCGGCAGCGGTGACCGGCACTATCTCGGGGTGCAGTTCCGGCTCTGGGACGGCCAGTTGGTGATCACGATGCTGATCACGGTCACGGTGCTGCACGAGACGCTGCGGATCGAGGTCACGGGCCACGCGCTCGGCCCGGTGCACACCCTGTTCACGACGAAGCCGAAGGCGAAGGTCAAGGAAGTCTCCAAGACGGTGAAGTTCTGGGAGACCCGGGAGATCAAGCAGCCGCTGATAGAGCCGCTCGACGTGGTGCGGCTCGCGGCCCGCGCGCCGTTCACCTGGTTCCCGCCGATCCTGGACTACCTCGGCGGCAAGCTCGTGCTGCCGGAGCCCTTCGGTCTGCGGCACGCCTGGGCCGACAAGCCGTGGCGGCACCGCTTCATGGCGGACGACGCCCTGCGCGCGGCCACCCCGGTGCTGCGCGTGGTGCACGCCGCGGCGATCCGTGTCTTGGAGGAGAACGGCGTGGACACCGAGCGCTTCGGCACCCGCTCGCTCCTCCTCAGCGGCCTGGTCCAGGACCCGACACCGAGCAAGGCGGACGTGTACGACGCGTAGCGAGGGCGTACGGCACGGGAGCGTGGCGCCGCCGAAGCCGGAGGGCGACGGCGGCGCTCAGCCCAAGCTCAGCCCACGGAAAATCAACCCCGAAAGCCCGCGAAGCTCAGGTCGAAGGCCACGCGTCGGCGAGCATCTTGCGGGTGTCGCCCAGGAGTTGGGGCAGCACCTTGGTGTGGCCGACGACCGGCATGAAGTTCGTGTCGCCGCCCCAGCGGGGCACGATGTGCTGGTGCAGATGCGCGGCGATCCCGGCACCGGCGACGGTGCCCTGGTTCATGCCGATGTTGAAGCCGTGCGCCCCGGAGGCGGTGCGCAGCGCGACCATGGCCTGCTTGGTGAGCTCGCCCAGCTCCACGGTCTCGGCGGTCGTCAGCTCGGTGTAGTCGGCGACGTGCCGGTAGGGCACGACCATGAGGTGGCCGCCGTTGTACGGATACAGGTTAAGCACCGCGTACACATGGTTACCGCGCGCGACGACCAGGCCGTCCTCGTCGGACATCTCGGGGATCGAGCAGAACGGACAGCCGTCGCCGGCCCCCGGACCGGTCGGCTTGTTCTCACCCTGGATGTACGCCATCCGGTGGGGCGTCCACAGGCGCTGGAACGCGTCCTGCGTCCCCACTCCGATCTGCTGCTCCGGCTCACTCGTCATGTTGTGCAGCATATGGCGTGGCCCCTGCCCGGCGCGTCGCCGGGGCACCGGTTCCCGTACGGGCCGCACCGGCCACCGGCACACCACCGCGCCCCCGCCCCGTCGCACCCCTGGGCAGCACGGGCGACCCGGCGCCCGGAGCCCTCGTACGGCGCCGGCCCGTCGTACCCCCGCGACCTGCGCGAGGCCCAACGACCCGGCCCCGGGGCGCAGTTGACGCGCCCCGGGGCCGGGATCGTTTGCGGGCGGGGCCGGGCCCCGCCGGGGTCAGACCTGCGTCCGCTCCTCGACGACCTTCGCGATCTTCGCGATGGCCTCGTCGACGGGGATGCCGTTCTCCTGCGAGCCGTCGCGGTAGCGGAAGGAGACGGCGCCGGCGGCCATGTCCTCGTCGCCCGCGATGACCATGAAGGGCACCTTGGACTTCTGTGCGTTGCGGATCTTCTTCTGCATCCGGTCCGAGGAGGAGTCCACCTCGACCCGCAGCCCCTGCTTCTTCGCCTTGACGGCGAACTCCTGCAGGTAGTCCACGTGCGCGTCACCGATCGGGATGCCGACGGCCTGCACGGGCGCGAGCCACGCCGGGAAGGCGCCCGCGTAGTGCTCCAGGAGCACGGCGAAGAAGCGCTCGATGGAGCCGAACAGCGCGCGGTGGATCATGACCGGGCGCTGCTTGGTGCCGTCGGGGCCGGTGTACTCCAGGTCGAAGCGCTCCGGCAGGTTGAAGTCCAGCTGCACGGTCGACATCTGCCAGGTGCGGCCGATCGCGTCCTTGGCCTGGACGGAGATCTTCGGGCCGTAGAACGCGGCGCCGCCCGGGTCCGGGACCAGCGGGAGGCCCTGCTTCTCGGCGACCTGCGCAAGGACCTCGGTGGCCTCTTCCCAGGCCTCGTCCGAGCCGACGTACTTCTCCGGGTCCTTGGTGGAGAGCTCCAGGTAGAAGTCGTTCAGGCCGTAGTCGCGGAGCAGGCCGAGGACGAAGGTGAGCGTCTTGTCGAGCTCGTCCGCCATCTGCTCGCGGGTGCAGTAGATGTGCGCGTCGTCCTGCGTGAAGCCACGGGCGCGGGTCAGGCCGTGCACGACGCCGGACTTCTCGTACCGGTACACGGTGCCGAACTCGAAGAGGCGCAGCGGCAGTTCACGGTACGAACGGCCACGCGCGTCGAAGATCAGGTTGTGCATCGGGCAGTTCATGGGCTTGAGGTAGTAGTCCACGCCCTCGTCGAGCTGCATGGGCGGGTACATACCGTCGGCGTACCAGTCCAGGTGGCCCGAGGTCTCGAACAGCTTCCCCTTGGTGGCGTGCGGGGTGTAGACGAACTCGTACCCCTCCTCCTCGTGCCGGCGGCGCGAGTAGTCCTCCATGACGCGGCGGACGATGCCGCCCTTGGGGTGGAAAACGGCGAGGCCGGAACCGATCTGCTCGGGGATCGAGAACAGGTCGAGTTCGTTGCCCAGGCGGCGGTGGTCGCGCTTCTCGGCCTCGGCGAGGAACTCCAGGTGCGCCTTCAGCTCGTCCTTCGACGGCCAGGCGGTGCCGTAGATGCGCTGCAGCATCGGGTTCTTCTCGCTGCCGCGCCAGTACGCGGCCGCGTTCCGCATCAGCTTGAACGCGGGGATGTTGCGGGTGGTCGGCAGGTGCGGACCACGGCAGAGGTCCTTCCAGCACAGGTCGCCGGTCTTGGCGTCGAGGTTGTCGTAGATGGTCAGCTCGCCGCCGCCCACCTCGACGTCCGCGCCGTCGTCGTGCGAGGCGGAGCCCTTGATGCCGATGAGCTCCAGCTTGTACGGCTCGTCGGCGAGCTCCTCGCGGGCGTCGTCGTCGGAGACGACGCGGCGGGAGAACCGCTGGCCGCGCTTCTGGATCTCCTGCATCTTCTTCTCGATGCGCTTGAGGTCCTCGGGTGTGAACGGCTCAGCCACGTCGAAGTCGTAGTAGAAGCCGTCCTTGACCGGCGGGCCGATGCCCAGCTTGGCCTCGGGGAACAGCTCCTGCACGGCCTGCGCCATCACATGCGCGGTGGAGTGGCGCAGGATGTTGAGGCCGTCCTCGGAGGAGATCTCGACCGGCTCGACCTCCTCGCCGTCCTGCACGGCGTACGCGAGGTCCTTCAGCTCGCCGCCCACGCGCGCGGCGACGACGGTGCGCTCACCGGGGAAGAGTTCGGCGGCCGTAGTGCCCGTCGTCACCACGCGCTCTTCCCGCTCGGAATCGCGTTGGATGATCACACGGACGTCTGACACCGGTCTCTCCTGACTGAAGTGGATGCGCCGCCTCAGCGTGGGCACGCGCAAGACGAATCGTACCGAGACCGTGGTGCGCTTCGCGAAACGGTTACGGGGCTGCCTCCCGTGACGCCGACCCGCACCGTCGGCTCGGGCACCCTCGATCGCCCTCCGGGCTCGTCCTCAAACGCCGGACGGGCTGGATTTGCCGCCCCGCCGACTCCTCACACGCCGGACGGGCTGATGTTTACTCCCCACCGCACGCCTCCCCGAAGAAGTCGAGGTTCTCCTGGAGGGACTTCATCATCCGGTCCCGCTCCGCCTCGTCCACCTGAACCGGCGCCAGCTGAGCCGCCCCGGTCAGCCGCCGGAACCCGCCGCGGCTCTCGAGGCGTCCGTCCACCTGAACCGGCAGGCCGACCAGGTGGGCATGGCCCGCGATCCGGTACGCCTCCTCGTCCAGGGTCATCCGTACATGCGGTACGTCGGCGCCCGCGAGCACTCGCAGCCGTACCGTTCCGCTCCCCCGCGGCCCCGGCCTGCGCATGCGTTCCACGGACCCGGTGAGCCGCACCGGAACCGACGGTTCACAGCTGAGGTAGCGGGCCGAGGCCTCCCGCAGTACGGGCAGGTCGCCGGGCGAGAACTCGACGGGTTCGGGCCGGGCCGCGCACCCCGCGGGCACCCCGGACGCGGGCGCCCACGCGAGCTCGACACAGGCGCCCTCCGTACCGCGCACCAGGGTCACGAGGGCCTCGGTCAACTCGCGGCTGACGCCCGCCTCGACGGCGGTGTCGAAGGGCTCCATGCCGCCGGTGGCCCGCCGGTAGTCGACGGCTTCACGGGCCGCGTACAGCGCGTGGTGCAGCCGTACCGCAAGGGCCCGGCCCGTCGCGGCGGGTACGAACGCGGTGAGCCTGCGCCCGCCGTGCGCCGGTCCCACCAGGACGCTCGCCAGCGAGGCGGCGGCGGACCTGCGGTGCCGCGCCCCGTGGTACCCGGCCCTGGCCCGTACCGCGAGCGCCCCGGCGAGCAGCACCTGCCGCACCGCCGCGCGCAACTGCTCCTCGACGCTCCAGGCCGCCGTGCCCGCGGGTCCTGGCGGCACGTCGCGGGTCCAGGTCAGCTCGTCGCTGGGCACCGCGAGGCCGACCAGGACGGCGCGCGCGGAGGGTGCGGCGCTGCGGGCCAGGGCGAGCAGCGCCTCGCCGAGCAGGTCGTCGCTGTCGGGGAAGGCGCGGCTCTCGGGAACGAGGAGGCTGGTGCCGAGGGCGCCGTCGGGCGGGGTCCAGCGGGCGTACCGGCCGGCGGCCGCGCCACGCCGCCGCCAGCCGTGCCGGTCGAGGAGCGCACCGAGCACGCCGGGGTCGACGTGGGCGGCGTCCGGATGAGGCAGGGCGCCGCCCACCAGGTGTGGAGGTTCGTCGATCGGACGGTGCATCAGGGTCTCCCTCCCGTCCCGACGCGCGTCATGATGTCGCAGAGCGCCCGGTCGTCGAAGATCCGCGAGGTCGGGACCCGCACCGTGGTCCGGTGCCGTCCCCGTACGGGGTGCCCGGCCAGGTTGGTCCAGTAGCAGCAGTGCCTGAGGTCGAGCCGGTCGTGCCCGGCGCGCAGCCACTCGTCACGGGACCGGGGCACGATCATCACGACCAGGATCTTGTGCACCGAGACCGGGGTGCGGGCCAGCTTCTCCAGGTGCGCGTTGTCGAGCGTGAAGGAGAAGTCGGGGCCCGGGGGGTTCGGGGCGAGTTGGTACGTGCACTTGAGCTGCACCTTGATGGTGACTTCGTCGTCGACCGTGTGCCCGGGGGCGCTGTGGCTGACGTGCCAGTCGATGCCGTTGTCCGGAAAGGGCTGCGAGAGCGAACAGCCCGCGGCGGCCGCCACGGCGTGCAGATAGCCCACCTGCAGGGTCTCCATGCAGGCGGTGGTGGCGAGGGTGCCGCGCAGCGGTGCGATCCGCTCGGGCAGCAGCCCACCCTGTTCGGGCCGCGCGAGCGCCATGGCGAACTGGCCTTCCAGGCTTGGGAGTTACTCAGGTGATGTCGGGGGCGCGTACGTCGCGTACGCCGCGCGGAGTGCGCCGCACACGCCCTCCCGGACCGCCCAACTCACCGGCCCGTCACCTGTGTTGTCACCGTTCGGCGTATCGGGCAAACAGCCCGGGTATCACGAGTTCGGGCAGGCAGCAGGGGCGCGCGGCACCGCGGACGGTGCGGGCGGCGACCGGGCCGCGCCTCGACTGCCGGGCGGAGACAGGGAGTTGGATCACCATGACGTGCTGGTTCGATGGACCACTTGCCGCATTCGACACCGAGACCACGGGCGTGGACGTGGAGAACGACCGGATCGTGTCGGCCGCGATCGTCGTGCAGGACACCCCGGGCGGCCGGGCCCGCGCGACCCGCTGGCTGGTCGACCCGGGCGTCCCGGTGCCCCGGGACGCCACCCGGGTGCACGGCCTGACGGAGGATCATCTGCACCGCAACGGCCGCTGGCCCGCGCCGGTGATGGAGGAGATAGGCCGGGAGCTGTCCGACCTGAGCGGCGCGGGCCGCCCGCTCGTCGTGATGAACGCTCCGTTCGACCTGACGCTCCTGGACCGCGAGTTGCGCCGCCACCGCGCCTCCTCGCTGAGCTACTACCTCGGCAGCCGGCCGCTGTGCGTGCTCGACCCGCGCGTCCTGGACAAGCACCTGGACCGCTACCGCAAGGGCCGCCGCACGCTCACCGATCTGTGCGCGCAGTACGAGGTCGAGCTCGTCGACGCGCACGACGCGGCGGCCGACGCCCTTGCCTCCCTGGAGGTCGTACGGGCGGTGGGACGCAGGTTCGCGGCCCGGCTCGAACGCCTCTCTCCGGCCGAGCTGCACGCGCTCCAGGCGGTGTGGCACGCGGCCCAGGCGCGCGGCCTGCAGGCGTGGTTCACCCGCACCGGCAGCCCGGAGTCGGTCGACCCGGCCTGGCCGCTGCGCCCTCAACTCCCGGCGGCGGCTTGAGAGTTCGTACGGTCCGAAGCCGCGGCGGACACAAAAAGACCGGCCCGTCGCTGACGGACCGGTCTTTCCCGGTGGGCGATACTGGGTTCGAACCAGTGACCTCTTCGGTGTGAACGAAGCGCTCTCCCACTGAGCTAATCGCCCGGGAACGGACTGAACCATACAGGTCCCGGCGCCCCTCGTTCAAACCGGTTGCCCACCCCTCCACCGGCACCCGCCCGCACGGTCAGTCGCGCGCAGCGAGGTACCGGATCAACCCCCGCTCCCCCGAGCGCATCATCAACGCGTGGTTGAACCGGAACACCGGCCGCCCCGGCACCGCGAGCGCCCGCATGAGGGGCCGGCGCACCTCGACCTCCTGCTCGTACAGCGCACGCGTACCCCCGCCCACCGCGCCGAGCGTCCAGCGCGCCCAGCCGTCCAGATCCCCGGACATGACGATCTCCAGCACCCCGGCCGCCGGGTCACGGCGCACGGCACGGGCGGTGACGAAGAGGTCGTACGGGAGTGCCGAGCGGAAGCGCGCGCGGCCGGTGTCGTCGTCGACGCGGGTCACCTCGCGCACCTGCCGCCACCACAGCGGGTACTCCTCGGCCCGTTCGAGCACGGCGTACACCGCGTCGGGGCGCGCGGGCAGGTTCCAGACGCTGCGGAAGCGGTAGCGGCACCAGTCCATGACCCGAGTCTGCGCGCCGGCGGGCAGGTACTCAGCCGGAACTGAGTAGGTACGCCCATGCCGGTGGCGGGTGACCCGCACCACACTGCTGCCATGACCACCATTCCGCCACCGGCCGACGAGCTGCGCATCCTGGACCACGAGCTGGGCCAACTGGACGCGCGCCGCACCCAGTTGCTGGCCCGCCGGGCCTGGCTGGTGCAGGTCCTGGCCCAGCAGGTGGCGGCTCCGGCCCAGCAGCCGGTGCCGCCCGTCCGGCCTCCGCAGGCCTGGCCGCCGCATCCGCCGCAGCCGCGCCCGGAGTCGTCCCCGCCGAGCGTGCAGAACCTGCTGCTCGCGCTCGGCGGCACCCTGCTGACCGTCGCGGCCATCGCGTTCACCCTGGTCAGCTGGGGGCAGATGGGCATCGCGGGCCGCGCGGCGGTGCTCGCCGCGGTGACCTGCGCCGCGCTCGGCGCACCGGTCCTGCTGTTCCGCCGCGGCCTCGGCGCCACGGCGGAGGCGGTCGCCGCGCTCGGCCTGGTGCTCACGGTGCTCGACGCCTACGCCCTGCACCGCGTCGCCTTCCCGACAGCCGACGGCACGGCCTTCGCGGCCTTCGCCGCAGCCGCACTCGCGGCCCTCTGGACGGCGTACGGAACGGCCCTGCCCAAGCTGCGCACCACGCTCCCCGCCGCCGTCGTGGTCGCCCAACTCCCGCTGCCGCTCGGCGCGCTGGCAGCCGACGCGAGCGCGCACACCCTGACCGCGGCGCTGCTCGCCACGGCCGCGGTCGACACGGCCCTCGCCCTGCTGACGAAGCGCCCCTCGGTCCGGTACGCGGCGGGCGCGGGCGCGGCCCTCCTCGGCTTCGTCGGCCTCCTGATCGCGACGGCGCTGACCTGGTCGGCATCGGGCCCGGTCGCGGCCTCGCGGGCCGCCGTCCTGCTCCTCCTCGCCACCGCCGTCGCCCTCGGCGCGGCCCTGCGCACCGCACACGCCCCGGTCGCGACGGCCTGCGCGGGCGTCGGCGGCATCGCGGTCGTCCTGGCCACCGGCGGCGTCCTGCGCACCACGCTCCCCGCCGCATGGACGGTCCCGGCCCATCTGCTGTGCGGCATCGCCCTGTTGGCGACCCTCCGCACCAAGCTGCCGCTCCCTGTACGACGCGGCCTGGCCGGCGCGGGAGGCACCACCGCCGCCGCGGCTCTGCTCTGGACCCTGCCGACGGTGCTCGCCTCGGCGGTGCGCCCGGCGCTCCAGGCGGGCAACCCGTGGGCGGGTGCTCCGCTCGCGCAGGACGACCTGACGCTCGCCGTCCAGGGCCTCGCGGTCCCGGTCACGCTGCTCGCGCTCGCCGCCGCCGTGTGGACGGCCCGTCGGTTCACCTCGGCGGCCCTCGCCTGGCGGACCGTCACCGACTGCGCCGCACCCGCCCTGCTCTGGGCCGCGCTCACGCCCCTCCCGGTGACCCTCGCCCTCCCGTACACGGCGACGCTCGTCACGCACACCGCGCTTGCCGTGGCGTCCCTGTCGGCGGCCACCGCACTGGCCCGCGCCGGCCGCCCGCACCCGGCGACGACGCTGCTGGTCTGCGGCCTCCTGTCGGCGACCGGTGCGGCCCTGCTGTCCCTGGGCACCCGCCCCGCCACGTTCACGGTCCTGCCCGTCCTCCTCGTCGTGTGCGCCGCGGTCGCCGCGCTGCATGCCGACGGGGCCCGACGGGCGGTGGCCACCTGCTCGGCGACCGCCTTGGCCACGGCCCTGACCGTCGCCGTACCCGCCGCCCTCGAACTCCCGCCGCACCGCACGGCGTTGTGGGTCCTCGCAGTACCCGCCGCGACCGCGCTCCTCGCCGCACGCCTGCGCGCGAGCACCGTCGCCGTACCGCTGGAGATCGCGGGCGCCCTGGCGGCCACCCTCGCCATCGGCCTCTCCGCCGGCCACACCCCGAGCCTCGCCCTCACGCTCGCGCTGACCGGAGTGATCGCCACGGGCACGGCCCTGCGCCCCGACCGCCGCCAGATGTCCTACGTGGCGGGCGCCCTGCTCGCGGCGGCCTGCTGGGTGCGCCTGGCCGCCTGGGACGTCACCGCCCCGGAGGCGTACACCCTGCCCGTCACACTGCCCGCCCTCGCCATCGGCGCCCTCCGCCACCGCCGCGAACCGGACACCTCCTCCTGGGCCGCGTACGCCCCCGGCCTGGCCGCCACGCTGCTGCCGAGCCTCGTCGCCGCCTGGTCGGACCCGTACTGGCTGCGCCCGCTGCTCCTCGGCGCCGCGGCGCTCGCGCTCACCCTGCTCGGCGCCCGGCACCGCCTCCAGGCCCCGCTGGCCCTGGGCGGCACGGTGCTCGCCCTGGTCGCGGCGCACGAGCTCGCGCCGTACGTCGTGCAGGTCGTCGGCGCCCTCCCCCGCTGGCTGCCGCCGGCCCTGGCGGGACTCCTGCTGCTCGCCGTCGGCGCGACGTACGAACAGCGCCTCCGCGACGCCAGGAAGCTGCGCGACACCCTCCACCGCATGCACTGACCGGGCGGCGGGGAACGCGGAAACGACGAAGGCCCGTGAGACGAGATGTCTCACGGACCTTCGGCCGGGTGGGCGATACTGGGTTCGAACCAGTGACCTCTTCGGTGTGAACGAAGCGCTCTCCCACTGAGCTAATCGCCCGGGCGCACGGAGAACATTACCGCACTTCAGACGGGCTACTGACCACGCCTGCGGGGACCCACGTCACTCGGTGATCTTCCACGGCATGACGATGCCGAACTTCCAGATGTAGATCCCGAGAAGTACGCCGATGATCACGAGGCCGACCGTCGTCAGGATGATGTTCCGGCGGCGCACCCGCGGATCGAGGGCGCGCTGCGCGGCCTCCTTGACCTTCCGCTTGGTCCAGCGCAGCACCAGCTGAGCCCAGACGAACTCCGTCGCCCAGATCGCCATGCCGCAGAAGATCACGACCCAGCCGGGGCCCGGCAGCGGCAGCATGATGATGCCGGCGATCACCACGGCGAGGCCGACGACGAACACGCCGACCTGCCAGCTCACGTGCAGCGCCCGGCGCTTCTTGATGAAATGCGGCGCTTTGGACCCGAGCCCTTGCTCGTCCCGACCGGCGGGCGTCTCCATGACCGTCCCCACCTCACTCCGCTCGTCACTCCCCGTATTCATGCCACCAAACATTACCGGACAGAAATGGCTCACCGGAATGGGCGCATGCTGCGGACACTCGGGCGCCTGTACGAGCGAGAGAAAGCTACTCAAATCCCTCAGAGGGGTTTACAACGGCACTGTAGGTGGCATGTCGATTTCGCCGACGTGCGAACCCCCGAGCGCACACTGAGCGAAAGGCCCTGGCGCTTATGAACACCACGGTCAGCTGCGAGCTGCACCTGCGCCTCGTTGTGTCGAGCGAGTCCTCACTCCCTGTACCCGCAGGGCTGCGGTATGACACGGCCGATCCCTACGCCGTGCACGCCACCTTCCACACCGGAGCCGAAGAGACGGTCGAGTGGGTCTTCGCCCGCGACCTTCTCGCCGAAGGCCTGCACCGGCCCACAGGCACCGGTGACGTCCGTGTCTGGCCGTCCCGCAGTCACGGTCAGGGCGTCGTCTGCATCGCCCTGAGCTCACCGGAGGGTGAGGCCCTGCTCGAGGCCCCGGCGCGGGCACTGGAGTCCTTCCTGAAGCGCACGGACGCCGCGGTGCCACCCGGCACCGAGCACCGTCACTTCGATCTCGACACCGAGCTCTCCCACATCCTCGCCGAGAGCTGACGAGGCCGGACCCGACCAGCAAGCAGCCCGCAGCCGTCCGACTCGGGGAGGCGGCGCGGGCCTCCACAACCGCATAAAGGCAGTGATCGGCGCCGTCGCCGTGGGTTCGCCCGCGGCGGCGGCGCCGACTGCGTTCGAGTCGAACCGCTAGCATCGGCCAGCATCAGCGGGCGCCCGCCCGACCCAAGGCCAGGGAGCGATTCGTGCTGATCACCCACGACACCCGGTGCGCGCTCGACGCGGTGTGCGCACTGGTGAACTCCGCGACGGAGTCCGGCGGTCCCGACGGACTCGCGGACGTCTCGGGTCTCGACAGCTTCGTACGGACCCACTCCATCAGCGATGTCGGACAGCTGACCGAGGACGACCTGGCGGCCGTGCGGGCCGTGCGGAGCCGGTTCGCCGAAGTGTTCGCGGCCGCCGAGGCGCGCGACGCCGCCCGGGTCATCAACGACCTGGTGGCCTCGGCCGGCACCACACCACGGCTGACCGACCACGACGGCTACGACTGGCACGTGCACTACTTCGCGCCCGGCGCCTCCGTCGCCGACCATCTCGCGGCCGACGGCGGGATGGCGCTCGCCTTCTTCATCGTCGCCGGGGAGCAGGAACGGCTGCGCCGCTGCGAGGCGCCGGACTGCCAGCACGCCTTCGTGGACCTCTCCCGCAACCGCTCCCGCCGCTACTGCGACAGCCGTACCTGCGGAAACCGGCTGCACGTCGCCGCCTACCGGGCCCGGCGCAAGGAAGCCGCCGCGGGCTGAGCCCGCGCGGGGGTGTGCCGGGCGTACGCCCGGGTCGTCACAACAGCCAGAGGTCGTACACCGCTCCCGCGAGCAACAGACAGCCGATCACCCCGAGAAAGATCATCAGTGGCGGCTGGGAGAGCGCGAAGAGGCAGCCTCGCGGCTCGGGCGTCGGTGCGGGGGCCTGGCCCCGGGAAGTTTCCTGCATCTCGCGGGCGATGATGACGCAGGCCAGCCCGGGTGATCGTCCAACACGCCCGTCACATGCGGGAGTTCGCCGGATTCCGTGGACTTGCGTGACCCGGCCCGGAGCGGCCGCGCTTCAGCTGACGCTGGATGGCGCCCTAGCTGGCGGCCTTCATATGCCGTGCTTCTTCAGGATGGCCTCGATGTCGGAGAAGTCCTCCGCGGGCGCGGGGGCGGGCTGCTTCTCCTGCTTCGGCTTGGATCCGGTGGTGGTGGCGCGGGTCGCCCCGAGGGACGGTGCGGAGGCCTGCGGGGCGACCGCGTCCCGCTGTGCCGCCTGCACGGCCTTGCGGCCACCGCCGGTGCGCCGCTCCACGGCGCGCGTGGTCATGAAAAGCGCCCAGGCGAGGCCGAGCACCACGAAGCCGATCCAGGTGCTCGGCTTGAAGACCAGGTCAGCGACCCAGTCGACCACTCCGGTCAGGACCAGGCCGATCGGGACGAGGGAGTACGCCGCGATGCGGGTCGCGGCGAGGAACCGCTTTCGGTACGCGGTGATCGCGGCGATGCCCAGGCCGGCTGCGGACACGGCGGAACAGACGGTCTCGGCAAGCATCCGGTCCTCCAGCTGGGGAGCCTTGGGGATTACGTCCCTTCCATCCTGCACCGGACGGTCCCCCTGAGGCCACGATCCGTTCGGACCTCAGGGACATCTCCGGGTCGGGCCCCTCCCCCGGTCCGGGTTGGGAAGCGCGCGCCGCGCCTGTGAGACTGTCCCCATGAGCGACTCCTCCC
>NZ_JAAAHS010000420.1 GCF_009908195.1 Streptomyces boluensis
CCTCCTGCGCTACTGACGCGCTCACACCACGCCCCTCACCGCCCGAATTCTCATGTTTTCTCCACCCTTAAGGAAACCGCTGTGCCCATGACTGCCTCCCATCGCCGCGAGCACGACCTGCTCGGTGACCGGGACGTGCCCGTCGACGCGTACTGGGGCATCCACACCCTGCGCGCCCGGGAGAACTTCCCCATCACCGGTACGGCGATCTCGGCGTACCCCCACCTGATCAACGCCCTCGCGGCGGTCAAGGAAGCCGCAGTGCGCGCCAACGAAGACCTCGGGCTGCTCGCCGCGGACAAGGCCGATGCCATCGCCGCCGCCTGCCGGGAGATCAGGGACGGCAAGCTGCACGAGCAGTTCGTCGTCGACGTGATCCAGGGCGGCGCCGGCACCTCGACGAACATGAACGCCAACGAGGTGATCGCCAACCGGGCCCTGGAGATCCTGGGCCACGCGAAGGGCGACTACCGGCATCTGCACCCCAATGAGGACGTCAACCTCAGCCAGTCCACCAACGACGTCTACCCGACCGCTCTCAAGGTCGCCACGGTCAGCGCCGTGCACGGGCTGCTCGACGCGATGGCCGTGCTGCGCGACGCCTTCGGCGCCAAGGCGGAGGAGTTCCGCGACGTCCTGAAGATGGGCCGCACCCAGCTCCAGGACGCGGTGCCCATGACGCTGGGCCAGGAGTTCTCCACGTACGCGGTGATGTTGGAGGAGGACCGCAGCCGGCTCTCCGAGGCCGTGCTGCTCGTACACGAGATCAACCTCGGGGCGACCGCGATCGGCACCGGCCTCAACGCCCCCGCCGGCTACGCCGAAGCGGCCCGCGGCCATCTCGCCGAACTCACCGGCCTGCCGCTGGTGACCGCCGCCAACCTGGTCGAGGCCACCCAGGACTGCGGCGCGTTCGTCCACCTCTCCGGTGTGCTCAAGCGCATCGCCGTCAAGCTCTCCAAGAGCTGCAACGACCTGCGCCTGCTGTCCTCCGGCCCGCGCGCAGGGCTCGCGGAGATCAACCTGCCGCCGGTGCAGGCGGGTTCCAGCATCATGCCCGGCAAGGTCAATCCGGTGATCCCCGAGGTCGTCAACCAGGTCGCCTTCGAGGTGATCGGCAACGACGTCACCATCACGATGGCCGCCGAGGCCGGGCAGCTCCAGCTCAACGCCTTCGAGCCGATCATCCTGCACTCCCTCTCGGAGAGCATCACCCACCTGGGCGCCGCCTGCCGCACCCTGGCCGAACGCTGCGTATCCGGCATCACCGCCAACACCGAGACGCTGCGCGCGACCGTCGAGAACTCCATCGGTCTGGTCACCGCGCTCAACCCGCACATCGGCTACACGGCCGCCACCGGCATCGCCAAGGAAGCCCTCGCCACCGGCCGCGGCGTCGCCGAACTCGTCCTGGAAAAGGGCCTGCTCCCGGCCGACCGGCTCGCCGCTCTGCTCCTCCCGGCCCAGCTCGCCGGTACGGGAACGGGCCTCGCCGGGGCAACCACCTGATACCGGTGACGAGTTGAGCCCGAACTGACGGACAAGATTTCCGTACGGTCGCCGTATGACGGGGCGCCGCCGGTGTACCAGGAGGTCTCACGCCTCCCCGCACCGGCGGCCGACCGCACCGTCTCGCGGCCCGCCTCAGGCGCCGTCGGCCAGGTCGTGGCCCGTGACCGCGCGGGCGTAGGCGTGCAGAGCGGTGAGCACTTCGGCGCGGGAGCGGCGGCCGGCGAGGACCTCCATCTGGTAGCCGTCCTCCATGGCGACGAAGCTGGCGGCGAGCAAGCGCGGCGGATCGTGCAGCGTGAAGTGCCCCTGGGCCTGCCCCAGGACCAGAATCCCTGAGTACACAGCGATCTGACGCTCCGTCAGCGCACTGTCAAGGGCCGCGGTCTTGGCGTCGCGCAGGCAGCGGGGCCAGTACTCGAAAAGCAGCCGGGTCAATGTGTCGTCGGGCCCGCTGGCGACCCCCTTGTCGATGCAGGCTTCGAGTTGGCGGCGCGCGTCGGTGAACTGGTTCGCGGCCCTTTCGCGCTCCTGGCTGTAGCGCTCGATGGCCTGCTGGTAGGTGGCGTGGACCAGAGCGTCCAGGTCGCCGTAGTAGAGCACCGCGGCGGGGGTGACCCCCGCCTCCTCCGCGACATCGCGCAGCCGTAGGCCCTCAAGACCGCGCGCCACCAGGGCGCGCTCCACCGCCTTGCCCAACTCGGCCCGGCGGGCCTCCTTGCTGCTGCCCTTGCTGTTGCCCTTCTTAGCGGCCACGCCGATCTCCCCACAACCCCGTTGCATCGAGATTTAACAATATCCCGATCGCTATTGACGGGCCAACGGCCCACGTCTTAAATCTCCGTTTAACAAACCTGCGGCCAACGGAGGCACCCATGCCCAACCCCACCGACGCCGAGGCCAGAACGGGACCGGCGACCGCCCCGGGCAAGGGACTGCGCGGGGGCTCCGTGGGGCTGCTCGCCGCCGTCACGCTCGGGCTCTCGTCGGTCGCCCCGGCCTACAGCATCGCCGTCACCCTCGGCTTCGTGACCTTGACCGTGGGGGATCTCGCGCCGGCCGCACTGCTGCTCGGCTTCGTCCCGATCCTGCTCACCGCGTTCGCCTTCCGTGAGCTGAACCGCGAGATGCCGGACTGCGGGACCACCTTCGTGTGGACCACGCGGGCGTTCGGGCCGCTGACCGGCTGGCTCACCGGCGGCTGGGTGGTGCAGGTCGCCACGTTCATCGCGATGACGGCCCTCTCCCAGGTCGGCGCCACCTACCTGCTCCAACTGCTCGGCCTGCGCGCCCTCGCCGACAGCGGCCTCGCCGTGACGATCACCGCGGTCGCCCTGCTTGCGGCGGTGACATCGATCGCCTACCGGGGCCTGCACCTCGCGGCGTCCGTCCAGTACGTACTGCTCGGACTGCAACTGACCGCCCTGCTCGGCTTCGGGGCCGCCGCGTTCGCCCGTCACGGCGCCGCCACCCCGTCCCTGGCCTGGCTCAACCCCTTCGCCTTCGACGGTTTCGGGCCGTTCGCCGAGGCGGTGATGCTGTGCCTGTTCATCTACTGGGGCTGGGACGCGCTGATCACCGCGAACGAGGAGACCCGCGACGGGGGGCGTGTCGCCGGACAGGCCGCCGTCATCTCCACCCTCGTACTCCTCGGGACCTATCTGTTCACGGCCTTCGCGGCGATCAGCTTCGCCGGCACCGGCACCGGCGGCACCGGGCTCGGCAACCCCGACAACGCCGCCGACATCCTGTCCACGCTCGCCTCACCGGTCCTCGGCCCGGTGCTCGCCAAGGTGATGCAGCTGGCCGTCTGCGTGTCCGCCGTCTCCGCCCTGCTCACCTGCCTCGTCGGCTCCTCCCGCGGCACGCTGTCCATGGCCGCCCACGGCGCCCTGCCGACCGCCTTCGCCCGCATCCATCCCCGGCACCGCACCCCGGGCTTCGGCACCCTCTTCGTCGGCGCGACCGCCGCTTGCCTGCTCGTCCTGCTCACGCTCGTCTCCGCCGACTTCCTCGGCGACGCCATCCTGTGCATCGGGCTGCTGATCGCCTGCTACTACGGCACCACCGCACTGGCCTGCGTCTGGTACTTCCGGGGGCGCCTTCGCAACTCGCTCCGCGACCTGCTGCTCCGCGGCGTCCTGCCCCTGCTCGGCGGGCTGACGATGCTGGCCGCCTTCGCCCGCAGCGCCCACGACATGTACGACCCGGCCTACGGCAGCACCTCCTTCCACGGCATCGGCGGAGTCTTCCTCCTGGGCGCCGGTTCCATCGCCACCGGAGCCCTGGCCCTTGCCGTCGCCCGCACCCGCTACCACCGCTTCTTCCGCGACGGCCGCACCACGGTCGCCGAACTCACCATCACCGAGGACTGAACCACCCATGCGCACGCTCACCATCGCCGCCATCCAGACCGCCCCCGTACCCCACGACCTCGAGGCGACCTGGCAGCGCTTCGCCGACCAGGTGCGGAGCACGCACGACCTGTTCCCGCATGTCCAACTCGTCGTCGTACCCGAGCTGTTGCTCGCCGCCGAGGGCGCCCTTCTGCAGCCGGCCGCCGCCGACTGGATGGAACAGGCCGCCGTCACGATCCCCGGCCCACTCACCGACCGGATCTGCGCCCTCGCCGTGGAGACGGGCCTGTGGCTCGTCCCGGGCAGCGTGTACGAGCGCGCCGAGGACGACGGACACATCTACAACACCGCCCTGGCCATCTCACCTCAGGGCGAGATCGCCGCCCGCTACCGCAAGGTCTTCCCCTGGCAGCCGTACGAGAGGACCGCCCCCGGCCACGAGTTCACCGTCTTCGACATCCCCGGCGCCGGCCGGGTGGGCCTGGCCATCTGCTACGACGGATCCTTCCCCGAGACGGTCCGCCAACTCGCCTGGCTGGGCGCCGAGATCGTCCTCCAGCCCACCCTCACCCCCACCCGCGACCGCGAGATGGAGCTGGTCTGCGCACGCGCCAACGCCTGGACCAACCAGGTCTACGTCGTCAACGTCAACGCCGCCGACCCGGCCGGGGTCGGACAGAGCACCGTCGTCGACCCGGAGGGCATCGTGCGCCAACAGGCCGGCCCCGGCGAGGAGATACTCGTCGACGTCCTCGACCTCGACACCATCACCCGGGTACGCGCCTACGGCTCGGCAGGTATCAACCGCCCCTGGAGCCAACTCGCCCGCTACGGGGAGTCGGTGAAGCTCCCGATGTACGGCGGCGGAGGATTCCGCACGCCGGAGTGGCTCAAGGGCGAGACCCCCTGACAACTCCCGGTGCCGCCGGCGGCTCGGGCTCACGCGAGCAGTAGCGCCAGGCCGCCCACGGTGTACGCGACCATCAGGCCGAGCAGGGGCAGTTGCCCTGCCACCGCCCGGCCCGGTGGGAAGAGGCGGACCGAGCGGTCGTGGGCGGCGATCACACCCAGGACATGCCCCGCCACGATGGCGAGGACCTGGAGGGCGGCCAAGCCGCCCGGATCGAGCGGGGGTTGGGGCGCGGCCGCGTTGTCAGTGCCGGATGCCACTATGACGGTACGTGGTCCTTCCGTGACGAGGAGTGTGAAGTAGTGGGCGACGAGATAGCCGAGGGCGATCGGGACGAGTGAGTGGGCGAACGCCGTGAGGGGGTGCGGCAGTTGTCCGGAGATGAGGCGGTTCGCGCCCGCGCACAGGCCGTACAGGGCGGCGACGAGCGCGATGGCACCGAGCAGGCCGAGCGTCGCGGTGGCGGTACGGCCGAGGGGTGAGGTCTGGACCGTGTTGATCCACGAAGGCGTGCCGGAGAAGCCGTCGTAGGCGGTCGAGCCGAGCAGCACGCAGACGGTGGCGACGAGGCCGGGGGCGGCCGGGGTCGCGTCGAGACCGTGCAGGGGGTTACGCAGGACGAGCCGGCCGTCGCGGCGGCGGCCGAACGGGGAGAGGCGGGCCAGGAGCGTCGAGTACGCCTCGAAGGCGTCGCCTTGCGCGAACCAGCGACTGCCGTGGCGGGCGGCTGCGGCGAGTTGGGCGGCGGCGTAAGTGGCGAGGAAGACCAGCAGGGCGGTCGTGGAGGCGGGCTCCGGGGCCGCGAGCTCCAGCCAGGTGAAGGCGAAGAGTCCGGTCGCGGCGGGCCACATGCCCAGGCGTACGGGCAGCGGGCGACCGGCGGCGGGGTCGCGGCGGGCGGCGCGGCAGGCGAGAGCGTGGAGTGTGCGCAGCGGGTTGAGCATGCGCCATACGGGGCCGAGGAGGAGCGACGCGGGGACGAGGCCCACCCAGAAGAGGACGTAGACGGTGCCGGGGGCCGGATTGCGGTCCGGGTCGTCCGGGCCGAGGAGGAGGTGCAGGACGACGAACAGCGCTGCGGCCAGGCCGAGTCCACGCAGGGCGGCGCGGGTGGCGCGGGCGTCGGCGAGCGCCTGCAGCCTCGCGGGCAGGGCCACGCCCGAGCGGTTGCCCCGGAAGCGGGAGGTGGACCAGAGCAGGCCAAGGGCGAGGAAGGAGATGAGGAGGGCGGCGAAGGCTCCGGCGTAGGCGTAGAAGGGGGAGATCGGCAGGTCGTGCTGCGAGCCGACGCCGTGGGCGAGTTGGAGGAACCCGAGGTCGGGGGCGGGGTCGGGGGCGTTGAGTATGGG
>NZ_JAAAHS010000421.1 GCF_009908195.1 Streptomyces boluensis
CCCCTCAACCGCCCCCGGACTCACGGCAGTTGCGACGCGTCGCCCTCTCCGGGCTGCTCGGCACGGCCGTCGAGTTCTACGACTTCCTCGTCTACGGCACCGTCGCCGCACTCGTCTTCGGCGACCTGTTCTTCCCCGACGCCGACCCCGCCGTCGGCACCATCGCGGCCTTCGGCACTTTCGCCGCCGGCTATGTCGCACGGCCCATCGGCGGCCTCGTCTTCGGTCACTTCGGCGACCGGCTCGGCCGCAAGTCGATGATGTTGCTGACCATGACCCTGATGGGCTGCGGCAGCTTCCTCATCGGCCTGCTGCCGACGTACGACACGATCGGCGTGTGGGCACCCGTCCTCCTGGTCACGCTGCGCGTCGTGCAGGGCATCGCGATCGGCGGCGAGTGGGGCGGCGCGACCCTGATGGTCGTCGAGCACGCCGAGGCGACCCAGGGCTCCCGGCGCGGGCTGTGGTCCAGCTTCACCCAACTCGGCGCCCCGCTCGGCTCGGTGCTCTCGGCCGGAGTCGTCACCCTCATCTCCGCGCTGCCCGACGACCAGTTCCGCACCTGGGGCTGGCGTGTGCCCTTCCTGCTGAGCGTCGGCCTGCTCGCCGTCGGTCTGTTCGTACGCCTCAAGGTCGCGGAGAGCCCGCTGTTCGCGCAGGCGAAACAGGAACCCCTGAAGCGGCCGCCCGTCCTGGAGGTACTGCGCCGGCCGAAGCCCGTCCTGCTCGCCACCTGCGTCGGCATCGGCGCGTTCACGGCACAGTCGCTACTGACCGGCTTCATGATCTCCTACGCGGTCGACCAGGGCTACAGCCGGCCGCAGGTGCTCACCGCCGTGACCGTCGCCTCCTGCGTGGCCCTGTTCGTGCTGCCCGCCGCCTCCGCGCTCTCCGACCGGGTCGGCCGCCGCCCCGTCGTCCTCGCCGGGGCCGTCGCCTCCGCCGCGCTCGCCTTCCCCGTGCTCGCCCTGGTCGACTCCGGCTCGCCCGGCCTGCTGATCCTCGCCCTCGCCCTCGGCCACGGCCTCGCCCAGTCCACGATGTACGGGCCGCTCGGCGCCCTGCTCACCGAGATGTTCGGCACCCGCGTCCGTTACACCGGCGCCTCCCTCGGCTACCAGGCGGCGACGCTGGTCGGCGCCGGATTCTCGCCGCTCATCGCGAGCAGCCTCCTCGCCTCGTACGGGGGCAGCAGCACCCCCGTCTCACTGCTGCTGTGCGGCGGTGCTGCGGTCACCGCGCTCACCGTGTGGCGGCTGCGCGAGACCCGCACCGACGCCCTGGACTCCGCGGCGCCCCCGTCCACCACCCCGGCCCCGGAAGGGACACTCCGTTGAAGACCCGTACCCGCGCCGCCGTACCGGTCCTGGTCCTCTGCCTGGCGGCCGCGCTGCCCACACCCGCGCAGGCCGCCACGGACCAGCACGTCGAAGGCCGACTCCCGTCCGGCGCCACGTACACGATGGACGTGCCCGCCGCGTTCAACGGCACCGTCCTCCTCTACAGCCACGGCTACCGGGCCGCCGGTTGGCCCAACCCCGCCGAGAACGCGCCCAGTTCACCGACCCGGGACGCACTCCTCGCCGACGGCTACGCGCTCATCGGCTCCTCGTACGCGACAACCGGCTGGGCTGTGACCGACGCCGTGCCCGACCAGCTCGCCACGCTCGACCTGTTCACCGAGAAGTTCGGCACGACACGGCGGACGCTCGCCTGGGGCACCTCGTACGGCGGGCTCGTCACGACACGGCTCGCCGAGCGGCACGCCGACCGTTTCGACGGCTCCCTGGCCATGTGCGGACTCGTGCAGGGCGGCGTCGCCAACTGGAACAGCACGCTGGACCCGGTGTTCGCGCTCAAGACCCTGCTCGCGCCCGGCACCGACCTCCCCCTCACCGGCTTCGCCGACCAGGAGGCCGCTGCGAGCGCCGCCCGTACGCTCACCGAGAAGACCGCCGACGCCCAGCAGAACCCTGAGGGCCGCGCCCGCATCGCGCTCGCCGCCGCCCTGCACAACATCCCCGGCCACAACGACCCCGCGCAGACCGAACCGGCGCCGGCCGACTGGGACGGCATGCAGGCCAACCAGTACGAGGCCGTCACCGGGCTCCTCCAACTGCCCGCGTTCAGCTGGCGGCAGGAGGCCGAGAGCCGGGCGGGCGGCAACCCCTCCTGGAACACGGGCGTCGACTACACCGCCATGCTCCACCGCTCGCCGCTGTACAAGGAGGTGACCGAGCTCTACAAGAAGGCAGACCTGTCCCTGCACGCCGACCTCACGACGCTCAACCGGGCCCCCAGGATCTCCGCAGACCCCTCGGCCGTGCGGTGGATGCGGCGCACCAGCGCCCTCACGGGAAGACTGAGCGACCCCCAGCTCAACATCCACACCACCGGCGACGCACTGATCCCGGTACAGGCCGAGAGCGCCTACCGCCGGGCCACCGCCTCGGCCGGTACCGACGGACTGCTCAGCCAGGCGTACGTCGACGGCCCCGGGCACTGCACGTTCACCACCGGCGAGATCCTCGGCGCCCTGCACACCCTGGAGCACCGCCTCGACACCGGCCGCTGGGACACCGCACCGGAAGTCCTCAACTCCCGCGCACAGAAGGCAGACCCGACGAGCGAGCCCCGCTACGTCCCGTACCGCCCGGGCCCCTACCCCGGCCACGCCATCCCGTAGTGCGGGGCGTACTGAGGAAGCCGGCTACGCCGCGTCGGCTGCGGGGCAGCGCATGTCCCTTGGCGGGCTGCCCGGCAGCGTGGCGCTGATCAGCCGGCCGGCGTCAATGCCGCGCGCGGTGGTGAGGATCTCCTCGGAGAGCGGGGAACCGTTGGTGGCTCGGGCCAGGACAAGTGCGCCGAGCATGGTGCACAGCCGGGTGATGCCGTCCTGGTCCTCGGTGGTGAGCCACTCGGCGAAGTCGCCCACGCCTTCGGTGTAGATCCGGCGGGCCTCGTGATTTTCGACTTCACTCGCCATGTCGGTGACGAGTGCGGCGACGGGACACCCGTCCGCCGGGCTGTCGCGGCGTCCCGGGGAGCGGCGGTGGATCAGTTGATCGACTGGTGCGGCTGGCTGATCGCCATCGTCTTCGTAGTCGGCTTCGCTCACGGCGGTTGGTGGGGCGGTGATCTCACCAACCTGCCGCTGATGGGCGATTCAGTGGCACGGGCCGCGGCCGAGAGACGCGGCCGGCCATGGGTGCCGGTGCTCACGGCCCTGTGCGGGGCGACCCTGGCGCGGCGTGCCTGGTGTGCCCTGGCGGTACGTGCTCTGGGCCGCCCGGTCCGACGCCGTGCTGCGTCGAGGGGGCGGCGCTGATGCGGGGCGTCGTGACGTGGTTCGTGGATCTGGCCGTTCTGCCGGAGCAGGTCTGGCAGTCGTCCGTCGGTCGTGCTGCCGACCGCGTACATGCCCCGGTCACTTCGGCGCCGCGGCCTCGCGTGCCAGCAGCGCGCGTGCGGTCGTCTCCATGGCCTCGTCGACCATTTCGCCCTCGAAGGCGACCGCGCCCGCGCCCTGTGCCCGGCCCTCCTCCAGTGCGGCGATCAGCCGTTTCGCGCGGGCGAGTTCGGCGTCGGTCGGGGCGAACACCTCGTTGATGACGGGGATGTGGCTGGGGTGGATGGCCATCATGCCGGTGTAGCCGAGCGCGCGATTCTGCCCGGCGAAGGCGCGCAGGCCCTCGAGGTCGCCGATGCGGGTCCACAGGCCGGCCACCGGGTGCGGGGCGCCCGCCGCCCGTACGTCGAGCAGGACGCGGGCACGCAGCGCGTACGTCTCGTCGCCCTGGGGGGCTCCAGCGGTAGCCGACGGCGCGCTCGACGTCACCGCCCGCGCCGGTGACCGCGCCGAGGTGGGCGATGCGGTCGGCGGCTGACGCGCAGTCGTACGCGGCGTGCAGCGCGCTCGCCGTCTCCAGGATCGGGACGAGCGTGAAGTGACCGTACGGGCGGCCGAGTCGGCGCTCGCACCAGGTGAGCAGCCGGTCGGCGAGGCGGATGTCGTCGGCGTCGAACACCCGGGAGGCCACCACCTCGGCCCGCGCGAACGCCTCCAGGCAGGCGTCGGCGGTGCGTTCGGCCGCCCAGGCCCGCAGGCCCGCGTCGAGCCGGGCTCGCCCGGCGTGCTGCTGCTCGGTCGTGGCGAACTCGGCCTCGTCGTAGCCGAGGAGAGCCGCGACGTTACGGACCGACCGCAGCGTCGCCGACGTCACCGTTATCCACTCGCCGTCCTGGGAGCGGTAGGTGTTGATGACGGCCGCCGGGGCGACGGCGAGCTGGTTGCCGGAGCGTTCGGGCACCGTGCCCAGCTGGTCGTGGACGATGACCTGCCACTCCACGAGCCGGAACAGCGGCTCGAACAGGGCGAGGTCGATCCACTCTCCGTCGAAGTCGGGGTCGTGGTCGCGGCGGTGCAGCGCCGCGAGTACCGCGAGGTGGCGCGAGTCTGGTCCTGGCCGCCTCGCTCACCGGGGCAGCGCACGCCACTTCCTCCACCGGTACGCGCACGCCGCGCAACAAGCCTCCGGAGCCGCGGCAGAGAGCTGGGCGTACGAGGACTGCTCGGACGAGAGCTACATCATGGACGCCAGCAGCATCACCGTTGGGCCAAAGCCGCTGGAGAGGGGCCAAGTGCCCGTCAAATGCAGGGCTGCGAGATGGGCCGTCACCACAGGCTAAGGAGCTGCTGAGATTTTCCACCCCGTGTGCCCCAGCAGAGCTCGCACGGTTCAGGCGGCTGCGGGTGTCGTACGACTTCGTCGCCCCGAGGGCTGAACGCCCGTCGGCTTTCCGCTCGGCGTCTCGCGCGTCAGCCAGCGCAAGGCCGACAAAGCTTGGTGCCTCGACGTGGAACGGGCCGCCGGAGTCGATGCGTTGGGCGTGGTCTGGTCCCGCCAGGTGGCACCCTCATGTCGTTGGGATATCTGGCACCTTGACGTTCACCTCGCCGCAGCCGACGCGTTTCGCCTCCGCTTTGACGTACGACGGCAGAACGGCGAGGGCGAGCGACTTGTCGTCGTGTGAACCGCCGTCCCTTTCCCGCTCGTGCGCCACGAACGCGACCCGGCCGGACTGGCAGTCCGCCGTGTAGACGCTCAGGCCGCCCGCGAAGGCGCCCTGCCCGTCACCGCCCAGACGCTCGGCCCGGTTTCCGAGCACCCGGGAGACGAGGCCGGCCAGCTCCGGGTTCGCCACGGTCATCAGCCGGAGCCTGTTGGGGCCGAAGGGCTGCCTGATGTCGCACGCCCGTACCTCGTCCGCCGGGGGCGCGCCCGGCTTCGTGCCCGGCGTGGTGCGTACAGACTTTGCTTCGGGTCCACGGGCCCACCCGGGCAGCCGGACGCCGTGGATCCCGCAGAGCCGCTCGGCGTCGACGTCCGGCAGCTCGTTGCCCTCCGGGGCTCGGGGTAGCTTCGGCGGGTCGTCGTACCGGCCCTCGCAGCCGTACTGTTCCATGACCCCGTTGGCCAACCGCACGACCGCTCGGGACATCGCGTCGAGGCCCCGCCGCGCGTCGACCACGTTCTCGCCCTCGGGGTCGGCCTCGCGAGAGGCGAGCGTGACCACCCGCAACGGCGGTTTCTCGCCCGGCTCGTACGGCAGTTCCTCACAGCTCGCTGGGAGCGCCACCCAGGCACGGGTGGAGGACGCCATGCCGGTGATCCCGTCGCCGAGCGGCGTCATGCGGGAGGAGAGGTACTGCTCCGTCCAGCTCCACGCCTGTGCGCCCCGCAACTCGCCCAGCGTCCGCACCGATGCTGTGACCTCCGACTCCAGTTCGTCGGCCCCGAACCCCTGCATGCTGCACTCCGTGTGCATGTGGTCCTCCGTGGCGCGGCGCAGCGGCAGTTCGCGGCTGCGGACGTCGGTGTCCGAGAACAGTGCGTGCGCGACATCGGGCGAGAGCGAGCCCCAGCACATGTCCCGTGCGACGAAGGGCAGTTCACCGGAGCGCCAGGCCATGACGCCCGACCCCAGCAGTGCCCCGACGAGCGTGCCGACGAGCGCGATGGCGCCCCGACTGCGGGACAACCTGCGTATCCGGCCCGGGAGTTGGGGCGTGGGGGGT
>NZ_JAAAHS010000422.1 GCF_009908195.1 Streptomyces boluensis
GCCTGACACCCGGGCCACGCCCCCGGTCGCATCCGGTGTGACCATCCCCTGATCCGATCGGGGGACGTGCCCGCCGCGCTCCACCCGATTCGCCACAGAGCGTGAACTACGCTCGGAATTCCCCGTCCCGCGACCGCGGGCGGGCTCTGTGCGCAGCTGGACGGGAGCGTGGCCCGTGACGGATCAGGCGGTGGACACCCAGGTCTCTTCGCCCCTGGCGAAGGACTCCGCACCAGGCATGGTGCGGCCTGCGGGTACCCCCGAATTCGTCGGGCGGCAGCGGGAGTTGAAGGAGTTGCGCGCCGACATCGCGCGCACCGGCCTCGACACCCTGTCCGGACGCAAACCCGCACGCGCGCGCGTGCTGCTGATCGCCGGGCGCCCCGGTTCGGGCCGCACCGCGCTCGCCGAGGAGCTCGTCGGCGGCCTCGCCGGCGACTACCCCGACGGGGTGCTCCGCGTCCGGCTCACCGAACCCGACGGCGAGCCCGTCCCCACCGAGCGCACCGCCCGCGAGCTGCTCGCCGCCCTGAGCGTTCCGGTCACCCCGGGCGCCACCGAGGACGAGCTCACCGAGTCGCTCCGCGAGGCCCTCGCCGTACGGCGCGTACTGCTGCTGCTCGACGGCGCGGCCGACGCGGAGCAGGTCGATCCGCTGCTCCCGGACGCCCCGCGGTGCCTGGTCGTCGCGACCTCGCGCGGGCCGCTGACCGGCATCTCCGACGTCCGCCCGTGCACGCTCGGCGGCCTGGACACCAAGTCGGCGCTCGACCTGCTCAGCGCACGGACCGGGTCGGTACGGATCACGGTCGACCCGCGGGCCGCCGAGAACCTCGCCGAGCAGTGCGGCCACCAGCCCGCCGCCCTGGTCCTCGCGGGCGGCTGGCTCGCGGCCCGCCCCAAGGCCTCCGTCGCCGAGCTCGCCAAGCAGCTGCACAACCTCCCCGACGACGAGAGCGCCGCCCTCGGCAAGGGCGCGCTCGGCAGCCTGGCCCGGGTGTTCCGCTTCGTGTACGACACGCTGCCGGGACCGGCCGCGCGGATACTGCGACTGCTCTGCCTCGCGCCCGCCGGGCTCGCCGACCCGCACACCGCCTCCGCCCTGGCCGGCTGCTCGGTCTCGGCTGCGGCGACCACCCTGGAGGACTTCGCGAAGCTCGGCCTGGTGCAGCGCGGCGGGCCGGCTCTCGCGCAGGGCCCCGAGTACGCGGTGCCCGGCTGCCTGCAGCCGCTGCTGCGGGCCCTGACGGAGACCCGGGACCGGCCCGCCGAGGTCCAGCTGGCCCGCGCCAGGATGCTGGAGCGCACGGTGCGGCTGCTGCAGTCCTGCCGTGCCGTGACCGAACCGGAGGGCTCGTCGGCCCGCGGCAAGCTCGCCGGACTGCCGCGCGCGCTGCGCTTCGACACCACGGAGGCCGCCGCCGAGTGGCTGCGGGTCCGCAGGCCCGCGCTGCTCGCCTCGGCCCGCCTCGCGGTCGCGGACGGTGACCTCGACACCCTCGCCCGGCGTCTGATGGCCGCCCTGACCCGGGCCCTGGTCACGCACTGCGGCACCGAGGCGGCCGCCGACCTGTACGGCATCCACCGCCTCGTCCTCGACGTCGCCGAGCGCCGCCGGCTGCCCCGCGAGCAGGCCGCGGCGCTGCTCAACCTCGGCGACCTGGACGCCGGCACCGGCCGCACCCGCGAGGCCCTCGTCCGCTACCGCGCGGCCCTGGACGCGGCCCGCGCCGCGAGAGACCCGTACGCGACCGGTCGCGCGATGGAATCCGTAGGCGGCGCCTACCAGGAGCTGGAGGACTGGCAGCGGGCCGCCGACTGGTTCGGGCGCGCCCTGGGCGACCGGCTCGCGCGTGGTGAGCGCCTCGACGCGGCCCGCCTCTACGGCCGGATCGGCAGCACCCTGACGTACGCGGGGAGGTACGGCGAGGCGCTGCGCAACTGGCGCTCGGCGGCGAGCGGCTACCGCAAGAGCGGTGATGTCCCGTCCTACGCAAGGGCGTTGAGCGAGATGGCCCGGGTCCAGGAGTACGCGGGCCGGCCCGAGGAGTCGCTGCGCACCTGCCTGGACGCGGTCGAGTGGGCGCGGCGGGCGCAGGACGTACGGCTCCAGGCGGCGCTGCAGCTGCGCCTGGCCGACACCCTCGACCGGCTCGGCGACAGCGCGTCCGCCGGGCTGCACCGCGCGGCGGCCGAGCGCATGCTGGGAGCAGAGCTCGCCGAGGCCGAGGGGCCCGCCGAGGCCGTGGAGGCCCCGGCTGGAGCGGGTCCGGCGATCGCGCCTGAACCCGTCCTGGACACGGGAGTTGAGAGTGTCGACGGCGGTGCGGAGGAAGTCGTGCCCCTGCCGGAGCGGGGGCCCGAGGCCGGTGCCGAACCCGAGGTGAAGGCAGAGGCGAAGGCAGAGGCCGCCGCGGGAGGCGAAGCGGAGGCAGAAGCGGCCGCTGAGGAGGACTCCGAAGCCGGAGCCACGGAGTCCACCTACGAAATCCGTAGTGCACCTCAAAAAGATTGATGCTTTGAAAGGCTAGACAGCTCATAATCCTTCATTAGACTGGCTCCGCCGCATCGTTTCGCGGTGTCTCCCGTTGTGCCGCAGTGCATACGGGAATGTCTGTTCCTGCCTGAAACATCCCCTGAGTCAAGGACCGTGATCGACGATGAAGGTCGGCATCCCCCGCGAGGTAAAGAACAACGAGTTCCGGGTGGCGATCACCCCCGCCGGCGTGCACGAGCTGGTGCGCCACGGCCACCAGGTCGTCATCGAGCAGAACGCCGGTCTCGGCTCCTCGATCACGGACGACGAGTACGTCGCCGCCGGCGCGAAGATCCTCCCCACCGCCGATGAGGTCTGGGCCACCGCTGACCTGCTGCTCAAGGTCAAGGAGCCGGTCGCGGAGGAGTACCACCGCCTCCGCAAGGACCAGACCCTCTTCACCTACCTGCACCTGGCCGCGTCCAAGGAGTGCACGGACGCGCTCCTGGAGTCCGGCACCACGGCCATCGCGTACGAGACGGTCGAGACCGCGAACCGCGCTCTGCCGCTGCTCGCCCCGATGTCCGAGGTCGCGGGCCGCCTCGCCCCGCAGGTCGGCGCGTACCACCTGATGGCCTTCAACGGCGGCCGCGGTGTGCTGCCCGGCGGCGTGCCCGGCACGGCCGCGGGCAAGGCCGTCGTCATCGGCGGCGGCGTCTCCGGCTGGAGCGCCGCGCAGATCGCCGTCGGCATGGGCTTCCACGTGACCCTGCTCGACAAGGACATCAACAAGCTCCGCGAGGCCGACAAGATCTTCGGCACCAAGGTGCAGACGATCGTCTCCAACGCCTACGAGCTGGAGAAGGCCGTCATCGAGGCCGACCTCGTCATCGGTGCCGTGCTCATCCCGGGCGCCAAGGCCCCGAAGCTGGTCACCAACGAGCTGGTCGCCAAGATGAAGCCGGGAAGTGTTCTTGTCGACATCGCGATCGACCAGGGCGGCTGCTTCGAGGACTCGCGTCCGACCACGCACGCCGAGCCGACCTTCAAGGTCCACAACTCGGTCTTCTACTGCGTGGCCAACATGCCCGGCGCCGTGCCCAACACGTCGACGTACGCGCTCACCAACGCGACGCTGCCGTACATCCTGGAGCTCGCCAACCGCGGCTGGGTCGAGGCGCTGCGCCGTGACCCGGCGCTCGCGCTCGGCCTCAACACCCATGACGGCAAGGTCGTTTACGCCGAGGTGGCCGAGGAGTTCGGCCTTGAGCACCTCGAACTGAGCACCCTTCTCGGCTAGTCGACAAAGCCCGCGTCAACGCGTGGCGTCAACCCCGCGCATGTGGCCGGACCTTGCTCGCCAAGGTCCGGCCACATGTGTATCGGGTCACTTTGTGACGCTCGGTCAACTCGCGTCGAACGTAACCCTTTAACCGTTTCGCACACCCGGGAAACACCCCCGAAGGGGCTCGCGCACCCTTGACACAGGGGTGTTCGGATGCCGACACATCGGGCCGGGTCCGGCGGATTGTGTTGCTGCGGACCGGTGACACGCCATAGAGTCGCCAACCGTCGGCATGGTGCCACGCTGACCTATCTAGAAGTTTCCTGGTCACCAAGGAGGTAAGACGACTTGTGAATGAGTCGACATTTACTCCCGGGGGTGGTCAACCAGGAATGCCCGCGCAGGTATCGGGCTCCGCGGGGATCGAGGCCGTCGGCTCCGTCGCTGTCCGCACCTTCGCCGACCACCAGAACCCGCAGCGCACGCAGACGCAGCGTCCGCAGCCGACGCTTTCAGCCCACCAGAGCATGGATGGCCATCAAGTGAACGCCATGGCCGGCGACCCGAGTGGCGAAAACTCCACACCTTTCGCCGACTACGACGAGTTGCCCGAGGGTCACTTCTACGACCCCGACGCCGAGTACGAGCCCGACCCCGAGTACGCGGCCACGCTCGCGCCCGACGCTGCCCGCCAGCGCCGGGAGCGGATCGGCCCGACCGGACGCCCGTTGCCGTACTTCCCGATCCCGGGCCCGCTGACCGATCACGGACCCGCGAAGATCATCGCGATGTGCAACCAGAAGGGCGGCGTGGGCAAGACCACGTCGACCATCAACCTGGGTGCCGCGCTCGCGGAGTACGGACGCCGGGTCCTCCTGGTCGACTTCGACCCGCAGGGCGCCCTCTCGGTCGGCCTCGGAGTGAATCCGATGGAGCTCGACCTCACCGTCTACAACCTGCTCATGGAGCGGGGCATGGCGGCCGACGAGGTGCTCCTCAAGACCGCCGTGCCCAACATGGACCTGCTGCCGAGCAACATCGATCTCTCGGCCGCCGAAGTCCAGTTGGTCAGCGAGGTCGCCCGTGAGTCGACCCTGCAGCGCGCCCTCAAGCCGCTCATGAACGACTACGACTACATCGTGATCGACTGTCAGCCCTCGCTCGGTCTGCTGACCGTGAACGCGCTGACCGCCGCGCACAAGGTGATCGTGCCGCTGGAGTGCGAGTTCTTCGCGCTGCGCGGTGTGGCCCTGCTGACGGAGACCATCGAGAAGGTCCAGGAGCGGCTCAACCCCGACCTGGAGCTCGACGGCATCCTCGCCACGATGTACGACTCGCGCACGGTGCACAGCCGTGAGGTCCTGGCGCGCGTGGTCGAGGCCTTCGACACGCACGTCTACCACACGGTCATCGGGCGTACGGTCCGCTTCCCGGAGACCACGGTCGCCGGTGAGCCGATCACCACGTACGCCTCCAACTCGGTCGGTGCGGCCGCCTATCGCCAGCTCGCCAGGGAGGTGCTCGCCCGGTGTCACGCCGAGTGAGTCTGCCCGGGGCCGACGAACTGTTCCGTACCACCGGGGGGATGGGGCTGCAGGCCTCGGCGCCCAAGCCGGGCCGTCGTCAGACCAACGGCGAGCCGCGCGTTCCCGCCCCCGCGGGCGAGAGTGACGCCGCGGCCGCCGCCGGCCGGACCTCCGACGAGGACGCCGCGGCGGACCCGGCCGGCTCCGGGGACGGCGGCGAGAGCACCGAACACACCACCGCCGAGGCGGAGTCGGGCGAGCACCGCAGTCGGGGCGGCGAGGCCGACAAGGCCGGCGAGCGCTCCGGGCGGCGGCAAGCGGCGTCGGCGAACGCCGCCGCGGACGGCCAGGCCGCGCGCCGCCGCAGCAGGGCCGCCGCCCGTCGGCCCAGCGGGCGCGAGCGGCATGACGAGAAGATCACGGTGTACGTCTCCGCCGAGGAGCTGATGGACCTCGAACACGCGCGGCTCGTGCTGCGCGGTGAGCACGGGCTCGCGGTCGACCGCGGCCGGATCGTGCGCGAGGCCGTCGCCGTCGTCCTCGCGGACCTGGAGTCCCGCGGCGAGGCCAGCATTCTCGTACGGCGCCTGCGCGGACGCTGACGCGCCGGGTCCCCGGGTGGGAGCGCGGGGGCGGTAGCCTCTGCCCGTTCGTGCGCGTACGTACGTTTCCCCCGCTCCCTGGACCGCGATGCCGACCACCGATGACTCCTCCTCCGTAGCCTCTGCCACCGCCACGCCGGACGCGCCGCCTGCCCGTCGGCGGGTGCTGGGGCGGGGGC
>NZ_JAAAHS010000423.1 GCF_009908195.1 Streptomyces boluensis
ACCCCGTCCCCCACCACAGCCGCCCCCTCACCTCACGGCCGCCACACACGACCGCGCCCCGGACCGAGTATCACGGTCCGGGGCGCGGTACGGGAGTCACATCAGGCGGTTGCCGGGACCGCCTGCGGCTGGTCGAGCGGCTCGTCGATCGGGGACGCCGAGGCACGGTCGTACGCCTCGCGGTCCAGGATCTTCTCGCGGGACGCGACGATCACCGGGATGACCGCCTGGCCGGCCACGTTGGTGGCGGTGCGCATCATGTCCAGGATCGGGTCGATGGCGAGCAGCAGACCGACGCCCTCCATCGGCAGGCCCAGCGTCGACAGGGTCAGGGTCAGCATGACCGTGGCGCCCGTCAGACCGGCGGTGGCGGCGGATCCGATGACCGAGACGAAGGCGATCAGGATGTACTCCTTGATGCCCAACTGCACGTCGAAGATCTGCGCGACGAAGATCGCGGCGATCGCCGGGTAGATCGCGGCGCAGCCGTCCATCTTGGTGGTGGCGCCGAAGGGAACCGCGAAGGACGTGTAGTCCTTCGGTACGCCGAGGCGCTCGGTGACCTTCTGGGTGACCGGCATCGTGCCGACCGAGGAGCGGGAGACGAAGGCCAGCTGGATCGCGGGCCAGGCACCCTTGAAGAACTTCAGCGGGTTGACCTTGGCGACGGTGGCGAGCAGCAGCGGGTAGACGCCGAACATCACCAGGGCGCAGCCGATGTAGATGTCCGCGGTGAACGTCGCGTACTTGCCGATCAGGTCCCAGCCGTAGTCCGCGATGGCGAAGCCGATGAGGCCGACGGTGCCGATCGGGGAGAGCTTGATGACCCACCAGAGGGCCTTCTGCAGCAGCGTCAGGACGGACTCGCTGAGCTCCAGGATCGGCTTGGCCTTCTCGCCGATCTTCAGGATGGCGATACCGGCGACGGCGGCCATGAAGACGATCTGCAGCACGTTCAGCTCGGTGAACGGCGTGATGATGTCGGTCGGGATGATCCCGGTCAGGAAGTCGATCCAGGTGCCCGCGCTCTCGGGCTTCGCGCCGTCCTTGGGCGTGAGGCCGGTACCGGCACCGGGGTTGGTCAGCAGGCCGATCGCGAGGCCGATGACCACCGCGATCAGCGAGGTGATCATGAACCAGAGCAGGGTGCGGGTCGCCAGGCGCGCGGCGTTGTTGACCTTACGCAGGTTGGTGATCGACACCAGGATGGCGAAGAAGACGAGCGGCGCGACGGCCAGCTTGAGCAGCTGGACGAAGATCGAGCCGACCTTGTCGAGGGTGGTGACCAGCCAGGACACATCCTGGCTGCGGGCCAGCCAGCCGAGCAGGACACCGAGGACCAGACCGGCGACGATCTGGGCCCAGAAGGGGACCTTCGGTATTCGGAAGCCGGACGGCTTCTCGGCGGCGGCTTGGGAATTCGCGGACACGGACACACTCCGGTGAAGACGCGCGGGGTCGGGGACTTGCGTGCGGAGGCACGCGGCAAGACGTGACTTGCGTGGAGCGGCGGCCGCGGAGAACGGCGCGGCACCGCTGCATGGATGTCGCTCAGACGCGGCAACAGGCCGCGGACACGCAGCGGCAGAGATCGACATGCAGGCGCGCCACGAGCAGAACGCTCATGGAGGTGGGGGGCGCGGCTGCTGTCTTCATGTCGAACACGTTAACACTTGAACTTTGAGTACATCAAAGGGCTTCTTTGGGATACGTTTCCGGCCACTCGACCCCGAACAGGCCGAAAAACAAAGGCGCCCCGGCGTCCGAGCGAGGGCTCGGACGCCGGGGCGTCGCGTTCGTTGTGAGCAGAGTTACACGCCTGCGGGAACGTTCAGGGAACCCGTACCGGCGGCGGACTCAGAGCTGTACGCCGTCTTCCATGGTGCGGCTCTCGGCGAGCTTGGTCTTGGCACGGTCGACGCGGTCGACGATCTGCTCGGACATCTCGTCGCGCTGCTTGCGCAGCAGGACGAAGCTGAGCGGCGCGGAGACGACGATGGCGAGGACCAGCACCCAGAGCAGGTTCGATCCGCCGAGACCGCGCGGCAGCACGCCGGCGTAGACCAGACCCCAGATCGCGAAGAAACTGGCGGCGAAGATGCCCAGCCGCATCGCGGTGTACCGGACGGTGGCGCTCGGCTTCGGTGCCACGGCTCGCCTTCTCTCTGCAGTCACGTTCACGGCCTGTCCGACTAGTGAAGCACGCCCGGAAATCGATCGTTCCGGCGGGCTCAGTGCAGCGGCAGCCACATCGTGATGTCGTCCCGGTCGTCGTCCGGGGCCACCCTGATCGCGCCGGGCACCCGGCCGGCCTCCTTGTAGCCGCACGATCCGTAGAACCGCTCGAGGCCGAGGCCGCCCCGGCAGGTCAGCCGGATGCCCTCGACTCCGTCGAGGGAGCGGGCCGCGTCCGCGGCGGCGGCCATCAGGTCCCGGCCGTACCCCTTGCCCTGGTGCGCGGGGTGCAGCATCACGGTGTAGAGCCAGAGCCAGTGGCGCATCAGGCGGTGCGAGTTCAGGGCGAGGAAGGCGGTCGCGGCGACGGCGCCGTCCTCGTCGTACCCCACGAGCAGCTTGGTGCGGCCCTCGCTCATCGCGGTCAGGTGCTTCAGCCACTCGGGCCGTACGGCGTCGCGCGTCACCGGCGGTACGAATCCGACGGCGCCGCCCGCGTTGGTGACGGCGGCCCACAGGTCGAGGACGCCGCGGCCCAGGTCGGGGCCGACGGCGGGCTCGAACTCAAAACGCAGCGGCACGGTTCAGACCCGCATCGGCTGCGGCGACTCACGACGCTCCGGGTCCGGGCCGTCGTACTCGCGGATGAGCTCGTACCGGGTGTTCCGCTCGACCGGGCGGAAGCCGGCGTCGCGGATCAGGTCGAGGAGGTCCTCGCGGGTGAGCTTGTTGGGCGTGCCGTAGTTGTCGGCGTCGTGCGTGATCTTGTACTCGACGACCGAGCCGTCCATGTCGTCGGCGCCGTGCTGCAGGGCGAGTTGGGCGGTCTGCACGCCGTGCATCACCCAGAAGACCTTGACGTGCGGGACGTTGTCGAAAAGCAGCCGGGAGACGGCGAAGGTCTTCAGGGCCTCGGCGCCGGTCGCCATCTGCGTGCGCGCCTGCAGCTTGTTGCGGACCTTGCCGTCCTGCATGTCGACGAAGTCGTGCTGGTAGCGCAGCGGGATGAAGACCTGGAAACCGCCGGTCTCGTCCTGGAGTTCACGCAGCCGGAGCACGTGGTCGACGCGGTGCTTGGGCTCCTCGATGTGTCCGTACAGCATCGTGCACGGGGTCTTCAGACCCTTCTCGTGCGCGAGCCGGTGGATGCGCGACCAGTCTTCCCAGTGGGTCTTGTGGTCGACGATGTGCTGGCGCACGTCCCAGTCGAAGATCTCGGCGCCGCCGCCGGTCAGCGACTCGAGACCGGCGTCGATGAGCTCGTCGAGGATCTCGGAGGCGGAGAGCCCGGAGATGGTCTCGAAGTGGTGGATCTCCGTCGCCGTGAAGGCCTTGAGGGAGACGTTCGGCAGCGCGGCCTTCAACTCCCGCAGGGAGCGCGGGTAGTAGCGCCACGGCAGGTTGGGGTGCAGGCCGTTGACGATGTGCAGCTCGGTGAGGTTCTCGCCCTCCATCGACTTGGCGAGCTTCACCGCCTCCTCGATCCGCATCGTGTACGCGTCCTTCTCGCCCGGCTTGCGCTGGAACGAG
Organism: Streptomyces boluensis; assembly: GCF_009908195.1. Classification (GTDB taxonomy): domain Bacteria; phylum Actinomycetota; class Actinomycetes; order Streptomycetales; family Streptomycetaceae; genus Streptomyces; species Streptomyces boluensis. The sequence goes on from NZ_JAAAHS010000423.1 coordinate 3,706, forward strand.
CAGTACGCGCAGGACGCGGTGCACACGTTCGTCATGTTGAGGTGACGGTTGACGTTGAAGTGCACCACGTCGCCGTTCTTGCGGGTGCGCACTTCGTGGGCGAGGCCGCCGAGCCAGGCCAGGTCGTCCGACTCGTAGAGGGCGATCCCGTCCTCGCGGGTCAGCCGCTCACCGGCCAGAACCTTCTGCTCGAGCTCTCGCTTGAGTCCCGCGTCCATGCGCCTCAACCTCTCCCTGCGGACAACTCGACAACCGTACTCCCCCGCCCCTGACCGGCACTCACCCCCACCGGCGCCCGGCGTCACACCTCTTCGGGCAGTTCCCCGACCCGGTTCTCCCACTTCGTGGAGAGCACGATGGTGGTGCGGGTGCGCGAGACACCCTTGGTGCCGCTGAGCCGGCGGATGGTCTTCTCAAGACCGTCCACGTCGTCCACCCGCACCTTGAGCATGTACGAGTCGTCGCCCGCGATGAACCAGCAGTCCTCGATCTCGCCCAGGTCCTTGAGCCGGTGCGCCACGTCCTCGTGGTCGGTGGCGTCGGAGAGCGAGATGCCGACCAGGGCGGTCACGCCGAGGCCGAGCGCGGCGGAGTCGACGGTCGCGCGGTAGCCGGTGATGACGCCCGCCGCCTCCAGGCGGTTGATGCGGTCGGTGACGGAGGGGCCGGAGAGTCCGACGAGCCGGCCGAGTTCGGCGTACGAGGCCCTGCCGTTCTCCCGGAGGGCCTGGATGAGCTGCCTGTCCACCGCGTCCATATGCCTGGTGCCTTCCATTGTTCAGCGATGCCACGAGTTTACGTATAAAATCTAAGGCGCACAGGGTCACACCCCTGTGATTCTTTCACCAGATCACCGAAGATCTTTCAGATTCTCAGATTCCAGGAGTGAGCTTCACCGTGTACACGATCGAGATGGCCTACGCCCACATGCGACAGCTGCAGGAGCTGGCCAACCGCTCGCGTGCCCACCTGCCCGCCGACGCGAACGGTCGCGCGGCCGCGAGGTCCCGCCGCTCGCGCGGCGCCAAGAAGCGCTAGCCGACCGCCTATACGCGAGAGCCGCCACCGAGCTCTCCTTCCCACCGGCGGTACAGGTCGTGCGGCACCCCTGCCGCGTCGAGCACCCGCCCGGCGACGAAGTCCACCAGGTCCTGGATGTGCGTCGCCCCCGCGTAGAACGCCGGCGAGGCGGGCAGCACGATCGCGCCCGCCTCGTCGAGCGACACGAGATGCTTCAGCGTCTGACCGTTCAGCGGGGTCTCCCGCACGGCGACGACCAGCTTCCGGCCCTCCTTGAGGGTCACGCTCGCCGAGCGCTGCAACAGGTCCTTCGAGAGCCCGAGCGCCACTCCGGCCACGCAGGCCGTGGACGCGGGCACGATCAGCATTCCCCGCACCGGGTACGAGCCGGACGAGGGGCCGGCCGCGAGGTCACCCGCCGCCCAGTACCGCACATCGGACACGTCGGCCGGAGTGAAGGTGTCGGGCTTGCCGTCGGCGCCCCGCGCGAGCCACGCCCGCAGGTCCTCCTGCCAGTGCGCGTCCCGGAACGCGATGCCCGTCTCGTCGAGCAACGTCAGCCGCGAGGCCCGGCTCACGACCAGGTCCACGCTCTCCCCCGCACCGAGCAGCGCCCGCAGCACGGCGGCGGCGTACGGCGTACCGGACGCGCCGGAGACACCGACCACCCAGGGTCGGCGCTGCGAGGTGTGTTCGGGTACGGGCTGCACGCGACGAGCCTATCCGCAGGCCCGGAACCGGGCAGACCCCACCGGGCGTTGAGCGGACAGGAGGCTTCTGTCATGGCGTACGCACAACCCGTACCGTGGCGTTCGACCCCACTGTCCGGCAGGCGGCGGGCCCTTGTGGCCGCCGTCGTGATGGCCGCCTGGGTCGCCCTGCTCTGGCTGCTCGAAGTCATCGACACGGTGAGCGGCCACGCCCTCGACGCGCACGGCATCACCCCGCGTGTGCCGGGTGAGCTGTGGGACGTGGTGCCGGCGGCGTTCCTGCACTTCGGCTTCGGTCACGTCGCGACGAACAGCGTGCCGCTGCTCGTCCTCGGCTTCCTGGCCGCGCTCTCCGGGCTGCGCCGGTTCGCCGCGGTCGTCGCGGTGATCGTGCTCGCGAGCGGCCTCGGCGTCTGGTTCTTCGGGCCCGCCGACTCGGTGACGGCCGGTGCGTCCGGGGTCGTCTTCGGACTCTTCGGCTATCTCCTGATCCGCGGCTTCGTGGACCGCCGCGCGGTGGACGTCCTGATCGGCGTCGTCGTCCTCGCGGTGTACGGCTCGATCCTGTGGGGCGCGCTGCCGACGGCGGAGGGGGTCAGTTGGCAGGGGCATCTGTTCGGGCTGGTGGGTGG
>NZ_JAAAHS010000424.1 GCF_009908195.1 Streptomyces boluensis
GGGTGGGGCCGTCGTTGGGCGTCTCGAAGTGGTGGAAGCGGAAGGTGAAGGTGCGGTCGGAGTCGTCCTCCTCGAACCGGACGACCACCGAGAGGTCGACGTCGAACTGGTTGTTCGCGCCGCTGTACACCGGGTAGTTCTGGTGCGTGAAGGTGCCGAGCGTGAACTCGGTGCCGTCCGCCTTCACTTCCTTGGTACCGCCGGAGAACACATAGCCACTCTTGCCCTGCCCGTCGGGAACGCCCCAGGTGGCGTTGGCGGTGTTGATCCCCGAGACGTTGTCGGGCGAGGGGGCGATACCCGTCCAGGTGCCGGAAGTCGTAACGGTGGACATGCTCTGGCAGCTCCTTCATCGGTTGCGGCGGGGCATCCCCCCGACCGCCTCCGACACCCTCCCCGAGCGCCCGCTCCCGCGAACCGGCAATCCGATCAACACTGCGGAACAGGTCGTGCACGGTGGGTGATCAGGCCACGTGCGGAGTGCGTACGGATGGCTGGAACCCGTAGAGCTCGCGGGACCCGTGGAACTCACGCGGCGCCAAAAGGTCCCACCCGCCCCCGTATGCCATCCGCGGAGCGGCAGTCCGCACGCCTGGTCAGGCGGGGCAGGCGCCGTTTCCCGCCATGCTCATGCCCAGATGCACGGCCGGGCACCGTTCGCTCCTTCGAGGGATTGCGCTCGGTGCCCGGCCGGTGACAGAGGCGGTCAGCAGAAGTGGTCAGTCCTCGACGACGAGCGCCGGGGTCTCCTTCGTCAGCACCTCGCCGCGGAAGAACGCCGGGCTGCGCTTGGCCATAAGCAGCATCAGGACGACGCCGAGCAGCAGCAGTCCGACACCGATGACGAACACCGAGCCGACACCGAACACCGACGACCCGCTGCCGTACGCCGGGTCCCACATGTCGTACAGCGTCTTGCCGAACACCGCGGTGAGCAGCAGCCCGCCGAGGACCGGGAACAGCGCCTTGTAGACGAAGTCCCGTACCGAACGGGTCAGTTCACGGCGGAAGTACCACGCGCAGGCGAAGGCCGTCAGGGCGTAGTAGAAGCAGATCATGAGGCCGAGCGCGTAGATCGTGTCGACCAGGACGTGCTCGCTGACCAGGGTCATGACCGTGTAGAACGCGCCGGTGGCGACGCCCGCGACGACCGTGGCGCGGCCCGGCGTCTTGAAGCGCGGGTGGACCTTGGCGTACGAGGCGGGCAGGGCCTCGTACGTCGACATGGCGAGGACCGTGCGGGCGACCGGGATGAACGTGGTCTGCAGGCTGGCCGCGGCCGAGGCGAGCACGGCGACGAAAAGCAGGATGCCGAGGAGCGGGCCCATGACGGGCCCCGCGAGCGCGGCGAAGACGTTGTCGGAGGTGTCCGGGTTGCCGAGGCCGAGGCCCTTGTCGCCGGAGCCGACGGCCATCTGGGCGGCGATGCCGGTGGCGAGGTAGGAGACGACAAGCACGACCATCGCGATGAGCGCGGCCCGGCCGGGGGTCTTCTCGCTGCCGCTGGTCTCCTCGTTGGCGGTGAGACAGGTGTCCCAGCCCCAGAACATGAAGATCGAGAGGGAGAGTCCCGCCGTGAACGCGGCGAAGGACTGCACCGCGAAGGGGTTGAGCCAGGACCAGGAGAAGTCGAGCCCGGTGGCGAACTCGCCGCTGCCCGCCTTCTGGAAGGCCATGGCGACGAACACCGCGAGGACGACGAGCTGCAGTCCGACGAGGGTGTACTGCACACCCTTCGTGGCGGTCATGCCGCGGTAGCTGATCGCGGTGGCGGCGGCGATGAGGAGCAGGCAGGTGAGGATGTGGACGGGTTTGCTGTCATCCAGGGCCGCGATGGACGCGTTGCCGGTGACCTCCCCCGCCAGGAGCCAGAAGTACGAGGTGGCGACGCCCGCGAGGTTGGAGAGCACGATGATCGTGGCGATCACCAGGCCCCAGCCGCACATCCACCCGAGGCGCGGCCCGAAGGCCTTCACCGTCCAGGTGAACGAGGTGCCGCAGTCCGGCATCGCCTTGTTGAGCTCGCGGTAGGCGAAGGCCACGAGCAGCATGGGCAGGAATCCGGCCAGGAACACGGCCGGCATCTGCACGCCCACCTCGCCGGCCGTGGAGCCGAGGGTCGAGGTGAGGCAGTAGACCGGGGCGACGGTCGAGATGCCGATGACCGCACTACCGACGAGGCCGACGGAGTTACCGCCGAGCCCCTTGGAGCGCACACCGTTTCCGGCCTCGGTCACGCCCCGTACCGTGTCTCCGCCCTCGGGGCGGGTTTGCAACTGCGTCATGAACAGGACGTTAAGTGCTGCGGTTTCCACATCCGGAGGTTCTGCATCCGGAAGGCGCCCCTTGAGTTACGGCAGGCAAAACGGATGTCGACCATTGATTCAGAGGTCAATTACGCGCGGTAACCCGCCATCATCAGGTTTTGCTCCCGCGATTCCACGATGCGGGAATCGCAGGAGCGACCCAAATGTCGGTTTTAAAATTTTCCCGTGTGCCTGCTCACGTCACCCAGACCACACGTCACATCACCCAGGCCACACGATCGACTGCAGCTCGCTGTAAGCGTGCAACGCGTACGAACCCACGTCCCGGCCGACCCCGGACTGCTTGAAGCCGCCGAACGGCGCCTCCATGTTGCGGCCGATGGTGTTCACGCCGACCCCGCCCGCCCGCAGCCGCCGGGCCACCCGGAAGGCGCGGGCCACGTCGCCGGACCAGACGTAGTCGATCAGGCCGTAGTCGCTGTCGTTGGCGAGGCGGACGCCCTCCTCCTCGTCGTCGAAGGGGATCACCACGACCACCGGGCCGAAGATCTCCTCCCGCGCCACCCGCATGTCATTGGTGCAGTCGGCGAGCAGCGTCGGCGCCACGTAGAAGCCCCGGTCCATCGGCACGGACTCGCCGCCCGCGACGACCCGCGCGCCCTCCTTCCGCCCCAGCTCCACATACGACTCGACCCGGTCCCGGTGCGCGGCCGAGATCACCGGGCCGACCACGGTGCCCTTCACCGTCGGGTCACCGACCTTCATGAACCCGATATAGCCGGTCAGCTTCTCGACAAGCCGCTCGTAGATCCCGCGCTGCGCGAGCACCCGCGTCGGGGCCGTGCAGATCTGCCCGCTGTAGAAGGCGTACGTGGTGCCGATGCCGCTGACCGCCGCGTCGAGGTCGGCGTCGTCGAAGACCACCGCCGCGCCCTTCCCGCCCAGCTCCATCAGCTGCCGCTTCATGTCCCGGCCGCACACCTCCGCGATGCGCCGGCCGACCGCGGTGGAGCCGGTGAAGCTGACCATGTCGACATCGGGCGAGTCGACGGCCGCCTCGCCGACCTCGGTGGCGGTGCCGGACACGACGTTGACGACACCGCGCGGAACGCCCGCCTCCTCCAGGGCCCGCGCCATCCGGAACACCGACAGCGGGTCCTGCGGCGCGGGCTTCACGACCACCGTGTTGCCCATGGCGAGCGCGGGCGCCACCTTGCCCGCCGGGTTGGCCCACGGGTTGTTGTACGAGGTGATGCAGGTGACGACGCCGACGGGCTGGCGCACCGCGAGCGCGCCGAGCACCCCGGCCTTGCCCATCGGCCCGGCCTCCGTGATCTGCGGCGGCAGCGCCTCCTCGACGGGTTCGAGGGCGCCCTTCGCGTACCGCCGGAACCGGGCCGTGCCCACCGCGACCTGCATGCCGCGGGCCGTTCCGGTGGTGGCGCCGCTCTCCGCCTGGGCGAGCTGCGCGGCCGGGCCCGCGTCCCGCTGGATCAGGTCGGCGGCCCGGTCCAGGATCCGCGCCCGCTCCTCGGGGCTCGTCCTCGACCAGCCGTCGAAGGCCTCACGAGCCGCTGCCGCCGCCGCGTGCACCTGCGCGCGCGAGGCTTCCGGGGCGAGCCCGACGGTCTCCTCGGTCGCCGGGTTCACCACCTCGTAGTGCCCGCCGTCCGGCTCCACCCACTCACCGCCGACGAACAGGCTCTGTCGCAGGGTCACTTGGTGCTCACCGTCCTGGTGTCACTGCCGGAGCGGAGGACCTTGCCGGGTACGGCGCCGGTGACCACGTCCTCGCGGATCGCCTCGACTCCGTTCACCCACACCGCGTTGATACCGATGGCCTTCGCGTCCAGGCGCGGGCTGTCGCCCGGCAGGTCGTGGACGAGGGTGGCCTTGCCCGCGTCGATCGCCTCGGGGTCGAAGAGGACCAGGTCGGCGTGGTAGCCCTCGGTGATCCGGCCGCGGTCGATCAGGCCGAACAGCCGCGCCGGGTCGTCGGTGAGCATCTTCACCGCCTGCTCCAACGAGGTCAGCTTGCGGCCGCGCAGACAGTCCCCGATGAACCGGGTGGTGTACGGGGCGCCGCACATCCGGTCCAGATGGGCGCCCGCGTCGGAGCCGCCCAGCATGACGTCCTCGTGTTCCCAGGTCTGCCTGCGCAGCTCCCAGGAGTCCGGGTCGTTGTCGGTGGGCATCGGCCAGAGCACCGTACGCAGCTCGTCGTTGGCGCAGATCTCGACCAGGCACTGGAAGGAGTCCTGGCCGCGCTCGGCCGCGATGTCGCGCACGACCCGCCCCGACAGGCCCTCGTTCTCCTTGGAGTACGTGTCGCCGATGACGTACCGCCCGAAGTCCGCGAGCCGCCGGAAGACGCCCGCCTCCTTGGAGTCCGCGCGCCGCAGCATCTCGGTCCGTACGTCCGGATCACGGAGCTTGGCGATCCGCTCGGGCACGGGCAGGCCGAGGATGTCGCCCCAGCCGGGGATCAGGTTGAGGGCGCAGAACGTGCCGAGCGACATGTTCATCGGCGTGAGGATCGGCATGGTCAGCGCGACGATCCGGCCGCCTGCCTTACGCGCCCGCTCGCTCGGCACGAGCTGCCGCGGCACCCGCTCGGGCACGGCCGCGTCGATGGTGAGCACGTTCCAGTTGAGCGGCCGCCCGGCAGCGGCGGACATCTCCACGAACAGATCGATCTCGTCATCACTGAACTGATCCAGACACCCCGCGACGATCGCCTCCAGCTGCGTGCCCTCGTGCTCGGCCACCGCACGGGACAGCGCGAGCAGCTCCTCCGGCTTCGCGTGCCGTGACGCCACCGGCTCCCCGTCGCCGTCGGAGTGCGTGGACGACTGGGTGGTGGACAGGCCCCAGGCACCCTCGTCCATCGCCCGGTGGAAGAGGTCCAGCATCTGCTGCAGTTGTTCGGGGCTCGGCTGCCCGCCCACCGCGTCCTCGCCCATCACGTACCGGCGCAGCGCGCAATGCCCCACCATGAACCCGGCGTTGACGGCTATCCGCCCGTCCAGCGCGTTCAGATACTCGCCGAAGCCGGACCAGTTCCAGGGTGCGCCCTCTTCCAGGGCGACCAGGGACATGCCCTCGACCTTGGACATCATGCGGCGCGTGTAGTCGGCGTCGCCGGGCCGGTCCGGGTGCAGCGGCGCGAGCGTGAACCCGCAGTTGCCGCCCGCGACGGTGGTCACGCCGTGGTTGAGGGACGGGGTGGCGTACGGGTCCCAGAACAGCTGCGCGTCGTAGTGCGTGTGCGGGTCCACGAACCCGGGTGCGAGCACCTTGCCCCCGGCGTCCTCGGAGGTACGGGCCTCCTCGGTCACCGTGCCGGGTTCGGCGATCACAGCGATCCGGCCGTCCCGGATCCCGACGTCCGCGCGGTACGCGGGGGCTCCGGTGCCGTCGACGACGGTCGCGCCGTTGATTAGGTGGTCGAGCATGGCGTCCTTTCTGGTGCGTGTGCGGTACTCGTGCGGTACGTGGCCCTGTCCCGGCCGGGGACGCCGCGGGGGCCTCCGGCCGGGACAGGTACGGGGTCGCGGTCCGGGAAGTCCGTTACCCCGCGTGTGTGCCGCCCCCAGGGGGCTCCGCCCCCGGACCCCCGCTCCTCAAACGCCGGAGGGGCTGGATTTTGCGGGCGTGGCCTGATTGCTGATGACTGGTAGCTCAGCCAAATTTCAGCCCCTCCGGCGATTGAGGAGGCCCGTCCGGCGAGGACTTTCGGGAAGGGGCGGGGTGGGGAAGAAC
>NZ_JAAAHS010000425.1 GCF_009908195.1 Streptomyces boluensis
GGCCGGTGCGGTCGTGTGCTCGTCCTTCTTGCCCGTGTCGCCGGGGTGGCGGGTGAACCAGTCGTCCTGCTCGGGGTCGTACACCACGAAGATGTTGATGACCGTCGTCGACGGCGCGACGACCACCACGTTCGAGGCGTTGTAGGCCGGCCACGAGTCGCCGGTCTGCCGGGGGGTGGTGCTCTGGGCGACCGGCGGGGTCAGCGGGTTGCCGCAGGCACAGCGCACGCGGGGTACGCCGCGGTCGTCGACCAGGACGGCGGTGCCGGTCTGCAGGACCGCCTGGTAGCTGGTCGCGGCGCCGTCGCGGAAGCCGTGGTTGGTGACGCGGGTGTCCACGCGCAGCTGTACGGGAGTGAGCGAGCGCAGGTGGTCGGGGACCCCGGACGGGTCGACGCCCGCCACGGAGGCGAACGCCTTGTTCTTGTCCGGGGCCGCCTGGAGCGCCTTGATCTGCTTCTCCACATCGCAGGCGGCGACATTGCGGGTACCGCCGTACAGGCCGGGCGCACCGCCGTCGACGCCACGCACCGCGTTCGAGGGGGCCGACTGGGTGGGGGACGCCGAGATCGGTGGGGCCGAGCTGTCGGCCGCCGTCGAGTCCGTGAAGGGGTCCGGGCCCTTCTTGGCGGCGGACTGGAGGAAGACCTCGCTGCCCTTGGCCTTGCCCGGACCGCCGTCGGGGCTGGTCAGGACGACGGCGAGGATCACGGCGCCCACCACCACCGTCGTCAGTACGGCGATACGCGGCGCCGACCGCCACCAGGGCCGGCCGGGCTCGGGCGGCCCTTGCCCTGGAGGCTCCGGCGGCTCCGGCGGCTCCGGCGGCTCGGGTGTCCCGCCGGATCCGCCCGGCGGCTGCGAAGGCGGTCCCGTGGGCGGCTGCGTAGGGCCAGACAGCGGTCCGGAGGGCGGTCCTGTGGGCTCTGTGGGGCGGCCCGATGACGGAGGTTCGACGCTCACGAGGCTTCTTCCCGGTGCGGTACTGACGCGGTACTGCAGGTGCTTGCGGTCCAGCCCCCGCGCGGCCGCAACACCTTCATTGTGTGCTCCGGGCGGGCGCCGCCCGCAAGCCGAAACCGGCGCCGGAGCACGAGCCGGCGCCGGAGCACGAGCCGGCGCCGGAGCGCTCGGCGGGCGGGGCGTGCCGGTCCTGCTTAGCGTGGCAGTGTGATCCCTCGTACCGACCCTCGTACCGAATCCGACCAGGTTGGCGCCCGGCACGGCTGGCCCCAGGCCTTGGTGACCGTGCTCGCCGCGCTGTTCGCGATGGCCGTGACGGCCACGCTCGGACTGTGGGCGGCCGGTGCGACCGGGCTGCCGGACGGGGCGTTCCCCCGGGTCGTCGCGGCGACCGTCGTCACCGCCGTCGGCGGCACCGTCGAACTGTCGGGCAACGCCGGTTCGCTCGCGGACACTTCGGCCGGACTCGACGTGATCCCGCTCTCGGTCACCCTCGTCGGCGCCCTCGTCCTCGGCGCCGGATTCCTGCGGCCGCTGCGGCACCGCGCCGTGGCCAGTACGCGCGAACTCGCGGGCTGGGCCGGTGGGTTGCTCGCGCTGTGGCTGCTCGTCCTGATCGGCGTCTCGCTGGTCGCCCGGCAGACCTTCTCGCTCTCCCTCGGGGACAGTCAACTCGGCGATATCGGCGAGGAGTTGGGGGCATCGCCGAAGATCGGCTTCGAGACCGACATGCCGCTGACCCTCCTGTTCGGAGTGCTGTGGGCGGCCGGTGTGCTGGTGCTCGCGCTGCTCGTCTCGCGCGGCGCGCCGCTGCCGCCGAAGCTGCTGCGCTTCCAGGAGTCGGTGCGCCCGGCCGCGTACGCCATGGTCGGTCTGCTGCTCGCGTACGTGGCCCTCGGCGTCGTCATCGGCGTCGTCGTCGCCGTGACGCGCGGGCATGCGGCGGAGACGTTCGCGGTGGTGCTGCTCGGGCTGCCGAACCTGGTCTGGCTCGCGTTCACGCTCGGCCTCGGGGTGACCTGGAACGGCCAGGTGGAAGGGCCTTTCGGGCTGCCGATGCCGCATGTGCTCGACGAGGTGCTGCGCGGCCCGGACGTGTCCTCGCTCAACGTGCGCACGCTCGCCGATCAGGACGGCCGGGTGTGGTGGCTCGTGGTGCTCGCGGCCGTGCTGCTGCTCGTCGCCGCGTTCGTGCTCGCGGCCCGCTCGCCGCGCCAGACGCGGGCCTGGCAGCACGCCATGCACATGGCGGTGGCCCTCGCCCTGACGGTGCTCATGATCTGCCTGTTGGGTCGGATCACCGCCCACTTCGGGCTCTCCGTACTCGGCATCGGCGACCTCGGCGGCGATCTGGGCGGTGAGCTGTCGCTGCTGCCCGAGCTGTGGTCGGCGCTCGGCCTCGCCCTGCTGTGGGGCCTGGTCACCGGCTTCCTCGGGGCGCTGCTTGCCCGTCCGGTACGGCGACGGGGTGACATGCCCTAGGTGCTGCTTGGGCGTAGGCACCGCTCAGGCGCGTAGGCACCGCTGACCGCTCAGTCCCGCTCGCCGAGGACCGGGGCCGCCCACCCGGGTGGCGTCGGCGCCCGCAGGTCGACCTCGGTCGGCGGGTGCCCCGACTCCGGGCCGCCGTGCAGGGCCGCGCGCAGGGCGGCGACGAAGTCGAGGCAGGAGTCGTACCGGTCGTCGGGGCTCTTGGCGAGGGCCTTGGTGAACACCGCGTCGGCGTGCGCGGCGAGGTCCGGACGGGCCTCGGTCAGCGGCGTGGGCTCGTCGTACTGGTGGGCCCAGAGCAGCGCCATGTCGTCGTCCCGGCGGAACGGCGGGCGGGCGGCCAGGCACTCGTAGACGACGCAGGCGAACCCGTACACATCGCACCGTCCGTCGACCGGCTTGCCGGAGATCTGTTCCGGCGATACGTAGTCGAGGGTGCCGACGAACTGGCCGACGGTCGTGAAGCCGGTCAGGGAGAGCGACTTCTTCGTCAGGCCGAAGTCGGTGAGGTACGCGTGCTCGGGGTGGTCGCTGTCGGTGCCGCGGGAGACGAGGATGTTGCCGGGTTTCACGTCCCGGTGGACCAGGCCGTGCTCGTGCGCCGCGTCGAGCGCGGAGGCGATCTGCGCGGCGATGCGCAGCACCGTCTCGGTCGCCAACTGGCCCTGGCCGTCCAGGAGATGGCGCAGGTCGCTGCCGGACACGTACCGCATCGCGATGTACAGGACGCCGTCGGTCTCGCCCGCCTCGAAGACCGGGACGATGTGCGGGTGGTCGATCGCGGCGGCCGCCCGGGACTCGTAGGTGAAGCGGCGCCGGAAGGTGTCGTTGCGGGCGAGTTCCGGGGCGAGCAGCTTGAGCGCGACGGTGCGTTCCAGGCGCAGGTCGAGGGCGCGGTAGACCACCGCCATGCCGCCGCGGCCGATCTCGCCCTCGATGCGGTACCCCGCGAGCTCCTGGCCGATCAGTTCGGAGGGCCGGCCGGCGGAGCCGCTCGGGTCAGGGGCCATCGGGGCTCACGACCTGCGTGGGTTCGTGGCCGGGGGCCACGGCGGCACGGGGCTCGTCGTCCGTGGCGTACGTGCCGGCCCGGGTGCCGTCGGAGTGGACCCACCGGGAGCGCTCGACGTCGTACAGCCACACCTGCTCACCGTCGACGACGACACCGACGCGCAGCCCGCGCGTACGGCCGCGGAAGGTCTCGCCGTCCAGGGTGCCGGACGCGTGTTCCTCGACCGCGGCGCGGTAGTGCGCGAGGGCCCGCTCGGCGTGCACGAGCAGCGGGCCCGGGTCGTCCTCGCGGGCGAACGGGCCGCCGGGCAGGGGCGGGTCCAGGGGCACCGCGACCAGGTGGCGGGCGTCGACCCAGGCCGACCAGCCGTTGGCGCAGCGGATCTGCCCCCAGTCGCCGCGCCGCTCGACGAGCTGGACCGGCAGGAGCGGGTCGAGGGGGGCCGTGGGCCGGGCCGGGTCGGGGTCCTCCCAGGCGGGCATGCCGTGCTGCGGGACGACGTGTGTGGGCCGGAAGTCGGGGGTCGTCATCGGGGCGCCTGCTTCCCGCTACTTCCGCATCACGGCGGGTTCGGTCCGGCGCAGGAGCCGGGAGACCGTGAATCCGAAGACCGCCGAGAGGACGAGCAGCATGCCGATGTTCAGGAGCCACACACCCGCCGTGTGCTGGAACAGCGGGTCGGAGGTCAGTTCGCCGGGGACGATACGGGCCAGGCCGACGGTGCCGGCCATGGCGCCGAGCGCCCACCGGGAGGGAATGAGCCAGGAGAGCTGTTCCAGGCCGGGCACGCCGTCGAGTTTCAGCAGGGCGCCGCAGAACACCACTTGGACGATGGCGAGCAGCACGAGCAGCGGCATCGTCACCTCCTCCTTGCGTACCAGGGCCGATACGAGGAGGCCGAGCATCATCGCGGTGAACGAGAGCAGCGCCACGGCGACCGTGATCTCGATGAGCGGAGGCATCAACACGCCTTTGCCGCCCGGCGCGTTGAGGTCGACGCCGAAGAGTCCGACCTGGGTGAGCACGACCGCCTGGAGCACGGTGATCGTCCCGAGTACGACGACCTTCGACATCAGGTACGCCGATCTGGACAGGCCGACGGCCCGTTCGCGCCGGTAGATGACGCGTTCCTTGACGAGTTCGCGCACGGCGTTGGCCGCGCCGGTGAGGACGCCGCCGACGCAGAGGATGAGCAGCGCGTTCATCGCCGTCTCCTGCGTCAGCTTGCCGCCGGCCAGGGCGCGGGCCATGGCGCCCATCACGAACGGCAGCGCGATCATGATGGCGAGGAAGGTGCGGTCGGCGCTGAGCGCGGCGGTGTACCGGCGGATCAGGGTGCCCAGTTGGGCGGCGCGGCTGCGCGGCCGTGGCGGTGGGGCGACGTCGCGCCGGTCCGCGCCGTCGAGGCGGGGCTGCCTTGTCGCGTCCGCGATGTACCTGCGGTGCAGGGGCGAGCCGCCGAACTCCGCGGCCCAGTCGCGTGCGGTGTCCCGCTCGAACGCCTCGAAGGCCTCCGGCCACTGCTCGTAGCCGAAGAAGCCGAGGGCGTCTTCGGGCGGTCCGTAGAAGGCGATCCGGCCGCCGGGCGCGAGCACCAGGAGCCGGTCGCAGACGTCGAGGCTGAGGACGCTGTGGGTGACGACGATGACGGTGCGGCCGTCGTCGGCGAGGCCGCGCAGCATGTGCATCACGGAGCGGTCCATGCCGGGGTCGAGGCCCGATGTGGGCTCGTCGAGAAAGAGCAGCGACGGCTTGGTCAGCAGTTCGAGGGCCACGCTGACGCGCTTGCGCTGACCGCCGGAGAGGCTGTGCACGGTCTGGCCCGCGCGCTGTTCCAGGCCGAGTTCGCGGATCACCTCGTCGACCCGGGCGCGGCGCTCGGCCTTGGCGGTGTCCTGCGGGAAGCGGAGTTCGGCGGCGTACGACAGGGCGCTGCGGACGGTCAGCTGGGCGTGCAGGATGTCGTCCTGCGGTACGAGGCCGATGCGCTGGCGCAGCTCGGCGTAGTCGCGGTAGAGGTCGCGCCCGTCGTACACGACGGTGCCGTGGTCGGCGGGGCGCTGTCCGGTCAGGGCGTTGAGCAGCGTGGACTTGCCGGCGCCGCTCGGGCCGACCACGGCGAGCAGGCACTTCTCGCCGACCGGGAACGACACGTCGTCGAGCAGGGTCTTACGGCCGCGGTCCACGGCGACCGTGAGGTCCTGCACGTCGAGGGAGACCTCGCCGGTGTCGACGAACTCCTGCAGTTGGTCGCCGACCAGGCAGAACGCGGAGTGGCCGATGCCGACGATGTCGCCCTGGCCGAGCGGGGCGCGGGTCACGGGCAGGCCGTTGAGGAAGGTGCCGTTGTGGCTGCCGAGGTCGGCGATCTCGTACGTGCCGTCCGGCAGGGCGCACAGCTCGGCGTGCCTGCGGGAGACGACGAGGTCGTCGACGACCAGGTCGTTCTCCGGGGCGCGGCCGATCCGGACGGTGCGGGTGGGCAGCGGCCGTACGGTCGTGGGCCGGCGGAACGTGCCGGTGAGCGCGGGCATGGAGACCGCGGAGGGGCGCTCGGGGG
>NZ_JAAAHS010000426.1 GCF_009908195.1 Streptomyces boluensis
CCGTGATGGCCGGAGACGGGGTATCAACATATCTGGCGTTGACTTTTGGCACACTGTTGAGTTCTCAAGGAACGGACGCTTCCTTTGTACTCACCCTCTCGGGCTTTCCTCCGGGCGCTTCCCTTCGATGTTGCAAACTCTATCAGGTCTTTTCCGTCTTCCTGACCACGGTCTCTGCAGGCATGCAAAGACAGATCCAGGGATAGGATCAACTCAATGAGGATGCCGCCGAGGCTTTTACGCTTGGCGCGCTGTGCGGCCTCAGGCAGGAGTACGACAGTACATGTCGCTGGTAGTGGACGCAAATCGATTGCGGTGCGTCGTACGTTTGCCAAGTGGGACCAGTTGTGCGGAACCGGGACTTCATATGACTTACCCTCGTGAACAGTGCGCCGTCCCGGACAGGTAGTGACGGCGCTAAAGACTCTCCACCCCCTGGGAGGCTCCCATGACGACCGTGACGTCCCCTCTTGCTGGACGCGCAATCGGGCTCAGCGCTGTGCCCGACCCTGTGTTCTCCGGCGCGATGGTGGGTCCCGGTACCGCCATTGATCCCGTGCGCGAGCCTTCGGAGGCTGTCGCCCCCGTTTCCGGCATCGTCGTATCTCTTCACCCGCACGCTTTCGTCGTTGTCGACGAAGAGGGGCACGGCGTGCTGACCCACCTGGGCATCGACACTGTCCAGCTCAATGGCGAGGGTTTCGAGCTGCTCGTTAACAAGGGGGACACCGTGCAGCGCGGTCAGGCGATCGTGCGTTGGGACCCGGCCGGCGTCGAGGCCGCCGGCAAGTCCCCGGTGTGCCCGATCGTGGCGCTCGAGGCCACGGCCGAGTCCCTTTCCGGTGTCGTCGAGGACACCGACGTCAAGGCGGGCGACGAACTGTTCAGCTGGCAGTGACGTCAGTTCCGCACTGAGCGGCAGGTACGACATCCATCGCGGCGGATCGCACCGCCGCATCTATCGGAGACGGTGAAATGGAGACAACGCTGCGAGGCGTCGGCGTGAGCCACGGTGTGGCGATCGGCGAAGTACGGCACATGGGGACCGCGGTCCTCGAGCCGCCGGCGAAGCAGATTCCTGCCGAGGAGGCGGAGCGCGAACAGGGGCGCGCCCGTCAGGCAGTTGAGGCTGTCGCCGCCGACCTGAATGCGCGTGGCAATCTGGCCGGCGGTGAGGCACAGGCCGTGCTCGAGGCGCAGGCCATGATTGCGCAGGACCCGGAGCTCATCGCCGATGTGGACCGGCGGATCGCCGTCGGCAGCACCGCGGAGCGCGGTATTTACGACGCCTTCTCGCACTACCGCGAGCTGCTCGCGGGTGCGGGTGAGTACATGGCGGGGCGCGTCGCCGACCTCGATGACGTGCGGAACCGGATCGTGGCGCGACTGCTGGGTGTGCCGATGCCGGGTGTGCCGGACAGCGACGAGCCGTACGTACTGATCGCGCGGGACCTTGCGCCCGCGGACACCGCGCTGCTCGACCCGGCGCTCGTGCTCGGGTTCGTCACCGAAGAGGGTGGGCCGACGAGCCACAGCGCGATTCTGGCTCGTGCGCTCGGTGTGCCCGCTGTGGTGGCGCTGCCGGGGGCCGGTGAGTTGGCCGAGGGGACCGTTGTCGCCGTGGACGGCAGCACCGGCGAGATTTTCGTGGACCCGAGCGAGGAGAAGCAGGCGGCGCTGGCGAAGGCGGCTGAGGAGCGGAAGGCCGCTCTTGCCGCGTCGACCGGCCCGGGTGCGACGTCCGACGGTCACAAGGTGCCGCTGCTCGCGAACGTCGGTGGTCCCGCGGACGTGCCCGCCGCGGTCGAGGCCGGCGCCGAGGGCGTGGGACTGTTCCGCACCGAGTTCCTGTTCCTGGACGACAGCCAGAAGGCGCCGTCCGAGGAGAAGCAGGTCGAGGCGTACCGGAAGGTGCTCGAGGCGTTCCCCGAGGGGCGCGTCGTCGTGCGTGTCCTGGACGCCGGTGCCGACAAGCCGTTGGACTTCCTGACGCCTGCCGACGAGCCGAACCCGGCTCTTGGTGTGCGTGGTCTGCGGTCGTTGCTCGACCACCCCGAGGTGCTGCGTACGCAGTTGACCGCGCTGGCCAAGGCGGTCGAGGGGCTGCCGGTGTACCTCGAGGTCATGGCGCCGATGGTGGCGGACCGGCTGGACGCCAAGGCGTTCGCTGACGCCTGTCGTGAGGCGGGGCTGCGGGCGAAGTTCGGTGCCATGGTGGAGATTCCGTCGGCGGCGCTGCGGGCGCGGTCGATTCTTCAGGAGGTCGAGTTCCTTTCCCTGGGGACCAATGACCTGGCGCAGTACACCTTCGCCGCTGACCGTCAGGTCGGTGCGGTGTCGCGGCTGCAGGATCCGTGGCAGCCCGCGCTGCTCGACCTGGTGGCGCTGTCCGCCGACGCGGCCAAGGCCGAGGGCAAGAGCTGTGGCGTGTGTGGTGAGGCCGCTTCCGACCCGGTGCTCGCTTGTGTGCTGACGGGTCTGGGGGTCACCTCCTTGTCTATGGGTGCCGCGTCCATTCCGTACGTGCGGACGACGCTGGCCAAGTACACGCTGGCGCAGTGTGAGCGTGCCGCTGCTGCGGCGCGTGCCGCCGACACCGCCGACGAGGCGCGTGCGGCCGCGCAGGCGGTGCTGTCCGGCGAGTGAGTCGCTGAGCGGTAGCCAAGGGGTGTCCCACTTCGGTGGGGCACCCCTTGGGCGTTGTCGGGGTCAGTGCCGGTGGTGCGGGTCTTCGTACGGCCCCAGGTCTGGGGCCGGGCCGTAGTCCAGGCCGGGTTCCGGTGGGACCGGGTCGCCGGTGTGGGCGTCGGTGCAGTAGGCGTCAAAGACCTCGGCCTCGGTGAGGGGTGTCAGGTGTTCCCCGGTGAGGCGCCAGCCGCAGACGCGGTCGGGGCGGTCGGGGGTGGTGGCGCGCAGGACCAGGCCTCCCGGGGCCTTCCTGGCGATGCCGACCGCCAGGAGGGTGGTGACCTCCAGGGCGTCGGACTCGTCGAGGTGCAGCAGGCCGTCCGGGGTGCGCTCCGCGTGCAGGGCGCCGAGGAGCGGGGCCACGTCGAGGGTGACGCTGCAGACGATGTGGTGGATGCCGGGGCCCGCTGTGTCGAGGATGCGGCTCAGCAGGTGGGCGCTGCGGGTGAAGGCTGAGACCCCGATGTCCTCGCCGCAGTCGGCGCAGCGGCCCGCTTCGGTCAGGAGGTGTTCCGCGTACTCCAGGGTGGAGTGGCGCAGGGCCTCGTCGACCAGGTCGGGGACGATGTCGCTGAGTGGCCGGCCGTCGTACGTCACCGTGGGGCCGCTCGCCGCGAGTTCGGCGGTGAAGCTGGTGCGGCCGGTCGGGGTGTCGGGGTTCTGGCCGGTGTCCGTGCAGTACTGCTCGTACTCCTCCGGGTCGAAGAGGGCGAGGGTGGTGTGCTTGCCCTCGGCCGCGAGAGTGCGGAGCAGGTGCTCGATCTCGCGGAGGTACGTGGCGTGGTCGCGGAACGTGAACGTGCGGTACCGGCGCATGGCCGCGAAGTCCTCGGCGTCGGTCAACAGGCCGATGGTGCCGACGACTTCGCGGCGCAGGTCGTGAGTGGTGTGGTGCTTGGCGGTTGCCATGTCTCCCCCTGGACATTTGTCGGTCAGTGCTCACTCAACGTAACGGGAGGCACTGACAATGCCGTCGGGAGTGTGGGGGTCAGGCGCGGTCGCGGGCCAGGTCGGCGTAGAAGCGGAGGAGGTCGAGGTTGTCGACCGAGCCGGGGTTGACCGCTTTTTCCATGGGAGTTCCCTGGAGGAGGCGCTTGACCGGAACCTCGATGCGCTTGCCGGTGAGGGTGTGGGGGACGCCGGGGGCCTCGATGATCTCGTCGGGGACGTGGCGTGGGGAGAGCTGTTCGCGGATGGTCTTCTTGATCTTGGTGCGCAGGGCGTCGTCGAGGGTCGCGCCGGGGGCGAGGTGGACGAAGAGGGGCATCCAGTAGCCGCCGTCGGGCTGTTCGATGCCGAGGACGAGGGACTCGCGGATCTCCGGGAGGCGTTCGACCGCTTCGTAGATGTCGGCGGAGCCCATGCGGACGCCCTGGCGGTTGAGGGTGGAGTCGGAGCGGCCGTGGATGACGACGGAGCCGCGCGTGGTGAGGGTGATCCAGTCGCCGTGGCGCCAGGCTCCGGGGTAGGTGTCGAAGTAACTGTCGTGGTAGCGGCTGCCGTCGGGGTCGTTCCAGAAGTGGATCGGCATGGACGGCATGGGGTTGGTGACGACGAGTTCGCCGACCTCGTCGGTGAGGGGCTTGCCCTGCGGGTCCCAGGCCTGGAGGTCGGTACCGAGGCAGGGGGCCTGGAGTTCGCCGATGTACACGGGGAGGGTGGGGACCGCGCCGGCGAAGCAGGAGCAGACGTCGGTGCCGCCGCTGACGGAGGCGATCCAGACGTCGTCGCCCACCTCGTCGTGGAGCCAGCGGAAGCCGTCGGGCGGGAGCGGGGAGCCGGTGGTGGCTACGCACTTGACCTTGGAGAGGTCGTGGTCGCGGGCCGGGTGGACGTCGGCCTTCCGGCAGGCCATGACGTACGCGGCGGAGGTGCCGAAGAGGGTGGCTCCGGTGCGTTCGGCGATGGCCCACTGGGCGCCGGTTTCGGGGTAGCCGGGGCTGCCGTCGTAGAGGACGACCGTGGTGCCGGTGAGGAGGCCGGAGATGAGGAAGTTCCACATCATCCAGCCGGTGGAGGTGTACCAGAAGAACCGGTCGTCGGGGCCGAGGTCGCAGTGCAGGCCGAGCTGTTTGAAGTGCTCGACGAGGATGCCGCCCTGGGACTGGACGATGGCCTTGGGCAGGCCCGTGGTGCCGGAGGAGTAGAGCACCCACAGGGGGTGGTCGAAGGGGACCTGTTCGAAGTCGGGTTCCGTGTCGGCGGAGGTGAGCGCGGACCAGTCGAGGGCACCTTCGGGGGCCGCGGTGCCGAGCAGGGGGATGTGGACGACGGCGCGGAGCGTGGGCAGTTCGGCGCGGAGTTCGGCCACGGTGTCGCGGCGGTCGTGTTCCTTGCCGCCGTAGCGGTAGCCGTCGACGGTGAACAGGACGACGGGCTCGACCTGTTGGAAGCGGTCGAGGACGCTGCGGGCGCCGAAGTCGGGGGCGCAGGAGGTCCATACGGCGCCGACCGCGGCGGTGGCGAGGAGGGCGACGGCGGCCTCGGGGATGTTGGGCAGGTAGCCGGAGACGCGGTCGCCGGGGCGGACGCCCAGGGCGCGGAGTTCGGCGGCGAGGGAGCCGACCTGGCGGCGGAGTTCGGCCCAGGTGACGGTGCGGGTCTCGTGGGTCTCGTCGACGTGCAGGAGCGCGGGGGCGTCGGGGCGGTCGGCGGCGTGGCGCAGGGCGTGCTCGGCGTAGTTGAGGGTGGCGCCGGGGAACCACTGGGCGCCGGGCATCGTGCGGTCGCCGAGCACGCGCGCGTAGGGGGTGGAGAAGCGGATGTCGAACCAGTCGACGACGGCTTCCCAGAAGGTGTCCAGGTGCTCGACCGACCAGCGGTGCAGGGCCTCGTAGCCGCCGTGTGCGGGGGCGCCGTGGTGTTCGGCGGCCCAGGTCTGGAAGCGGGTGACGGCGGCGGCTTCGACGCGTGCCGGGTCGGGCTGCCAGAGGGGCTGCGGCTGCGGTACGGCGGTGGACACGGGGCGACTCCCAGAGCTCTACGCGGTGTGTGCGTCCGGCACGCGCACGTGCGGGGGTGGTGCGCGTGACGCGGCTCTAGGGACGATGCCATGGGATCGATCTCCACACCAGGGCGGCTCCCCCATAGTCCGCTGTCTGAAGGTGTGGTCCGGCCACGGGTGAACGGCGGGTGAACGCGGTCCGCCGCACGCGCGCGTACTGGCAGGCTGAGCTGCATGGACGGTCATGGCCTGGTGCGGACGGTGAGGGCGGTCGGAGTGGTGGGTCCGGCGCAGGGACTGCGTGCGTTGCGGTCGGCGTGGCGGAGGCTGCGTACCGACGCGGTGGGCTTGCCGCGGCGGGGGCCGGAGCGGGC
>NZ_JAAAHS010000427.1 GCF_009908195.1 Streptomyces boluensis
AAGTCCAGGCGCTCGGGGGCGGGGAAGACGGCGGGGTCGTGGTTGGCGCCCTCGACGCAGACCAGTACGAGGGAGCCGGCCGCCACCAGGGTGTCGCCGAGCTGCACGTCCGCGGTCGCCAGGCGGGGCAGGGCGTCGCCGATCGAGAGGTTGCGGCGGTACAGCTCCTCGATGGCCTGCGGCATGAGTGCGGGCGTCTCGCGGAGACGCGCCGTCTCCTCCGGGTCGCGCGCCAGGAGCATGATGGCGTGGCCCAGGAAGGCGGCGAGGCTCTCGTAGCCGGCGACCATCAGATTGCAGCCCACATCGCAGAGTTGAGCCTCGGTCAGGCCGTCTTGCGGACGGTCCTCGCGCAGCGCCGCCAGACGGGGCAGCAGCCCGGCGGCCGTGCGGTCCGGGCGAAGTGCCGTGGCCATGACGGCGCGCAGCTCGTCCCAGTTGCGCGCGGCTTCGTCGGGTGTGTATGCGCTGGTGCCCATGGCCACGTCGGAGCACCTGGCGAGCCGCGCGTCGTCGGCGTCGGACAGGCCGAGGATCTCCACCATCAACCGCGTGGAGAGCGGCGAGGCGTAGCCGCTCCAGAGGTCGGCCGGGCTGCCCTCCGCCATGGCCTTGTCAAGCAGTTCGCCCGCGGTCGCCCGCAGGAAGCGCGCCGGCTGATCGTTTCCGCGCGGGGAGAGGGACTTCATCACCTCGCCGCGCAGCCCGGCGCTGGTGATGTTCGCCATGTTGCTCACCGCGTCCGGCGGGAACGCGCGTGCGTACTGCCGCGGTACCCCGTCATCGGCCGTCGCGTACAGGCTGAAGCGGGGATCTGTGAGGACCTGGCGGCACAGCTCATGGCTGGTGACGAGCCACGCCTCGTCCCCGGCCAGGGTGATGACCCGGGCCACCGGCCGGTTCCTCCGCAGCCAGTCGCACTCGGCGGGGACCTCGTCGCCGCGCTGGGAGAACGGGAAGCGCAGCGGAAGTTCATCGACAGTCATCGGAGAGGGTTCCCTTCATTGAGCAGGACATGGCCTTGGTTGCCTGCGGCGCGCAGCACGCTGCGGCCGGTGTAGATCAGGTCGGCGAACTCGACGGGGGCGTGGTAACTGACAATGGAGGAAGGCACATTGAGGATGCTCGGGGTGTCGACGAAGAAGGGGAGCTCGGCGATGAGGTACTCCATGGCCAGAGCGGTGTCGAGACCGTCAGCCGCGTCCTCCCCCACGTCGCCGGCGGCTGCTCTCAGCGCGCGGCGGGTCATTCCGAAGCAGACGTGGTGCAGCTGCTCGTCCTCGACGAGCGCTTTCTCCGCCCTGGCGCGGAGTTTCTGGTACGCCGCGGAGTTCGCCAGGTCCGAGAGAAGATGGGTGCGCTGCCCGTCGACCGGTACGCCGCTGCGCTCCCAGGCCCGGCGAATCCTCCTCCGGACGCCGGAGACTTCCTTGCGGGCCTTCCGGGCCGCCGCCTCCTCGGAGTGTCCGAGTGCGCGGTAGGTGAAGACCAGTCCGTTGTCCGGGCACACCACGTCCACGCGCCGGAAGGCCGCGTGGCCCCAGCGCATCAGGCGCGCGAGGTTGGGGATGCTGAAGTAGCTGTTGCCGGGGCTGACTCCGATGAGCAGGTGGTCGGCGAGGTCGAGTACGCGCTTGCAGTTGGGGGTCAGGGGGACCGCCGTGAATTCCGGCAGGTCGGACGTATGCGGGGCCAGAGCCATTCAGGAGTTCCACACGGTGAAAGCGCGGGGACGCGCGCCTGGGGACAGGGGGAAGACGAGAACCGGTTCGGCAAGCGGCTGTTCAGACGGCCGTTTCCGTCGCCGGGTCCGGGCTCATGCTCTTGAGGCCGTGGGCCGTCTCCAGCGCGAGGCCTTCCAGGAGCTCCGCGAAATCCATGTTCTCGATGGGCGCGAAGAGGGCCGATTCGATCTGCTGCCGTACGGACGCCAGAGCGGGGTTCTGCACTCCGCCGTCCTCGAGGATCCGCAGCGTCCGGCGGGCCGCGTCCATGAAACGGAAGGGTCCGTACTTCGGCGGCTGATGCGGCAGCCCGATCGCGCTGCTGAGGAGGAAGGCGGCGAGTACGGCGATGTCCTCAGCCGATTCGGGCGGCAGGGCCCTTTCCCAAGCGTTCATAGCTGATGACCTCGTTTCTCTTCCGGCGGGGTGGGGAGGCGGGTTCCTGCGCCGGATATCCGATCGGCACGACGAAGTGGGCTTCGATGTGCGAGGGGAGTTCCAGGAGCCGGCTGATCGCGGAACCGCAGAAGCTGCTCACCGGGCAGGCGCCCAGGCCCTGAGCGTGAGCGGCAAGCAGCAGGTTCTCCACAGCCATCGCCAGGCAGAGCAGGCTGTGCCCGCCGCCGGGATCCTCCGTGCACCGCTGCCGGTCGACGCAGGCGACGACGATGGCCGCGGGATCGCCGATGATTCCCGGGGCGAAGGCCCTGACCCGCCGCAGATTGGTCTTTTCCCGGACCGCGACGAAGGCCCACGCCTGGCGGTTGGCGGCGGTCGGCGCGGCGACCGCCGCGTCGAGCATCCGGTCAAGCAGTACATCGTCCACCGGATCGCCGGTGTAATGGCGGACCGCGCTGCGGGTGCGCAGCACTTCGAGAACAGCGTCGGACGTGGTGTCTGCCGTCGACGGTAAGGAATCACTCAGCACACCAAGATCGTAACTCTCGGTGATCGGAGTCGCCGTGCATGACACGCTCGGGTGTTGCGGCATCGAACGCGCACGCGTAAGGGGAGGATTCAGCCGCGGCCGAGGCTGTACACGAGGTAGACCATGTTGGCCCCGCGCGGTAGTGCCGTCCCGGAGGGCGATCAACACCCAAGCCTCATCCGTCAGTTCATGTCGACGCACCACGAACGGAGTTGGGCTGGGTCGTGGAGCGGCAGCGCGGCGAGCGTGGGCGGGGCGGGTCCGGCTGGTCGTGCACCTCTACTACTGCCCCGACGCGCCGCGCGGCGGCGTCGAGTTGAACCTTGATCAGGCGTTGACGGAGTTGGTGCGGCCGGGGTCGCGGGCGTGCACGGAGTGCGGCGCCGCTGCGGCGCTGCTGCCGCTGCTCGGCACCGAGCCCGAGACCGGCGACACCCCGTGCTGCCCTCCGCCGAGGGCAGCACGGCCACGCTGTGCCTTGCTGCGCCACGGCCCTGACACCCCGTCGAGCACGACCAGGACCAGGCCGACGTACCCGCCGAGGACCGGAGCAACAGCGCCTGGAGGAGCAGGGTTTTCCTCAGCCTGCTGGAGTTCCGGAGGCGACCCCGCCGGTCACGCCTGGCGCCCCTGGATCACCGGCCGGGTCACGTCGTACGACAACGACTGCACGCACCACGCGATGATGCAGCCCGACCACATCGCCCCCATCGGCAAGGTCATCGCGGCCCGCATCAGCCCGGAGTGACCTCGGGCCTGACGTTCACCTCATCACAGCCAGCCCGCGCGCTGTGCTTGCAGGGCCAGTTGGAAGCGGTTCACTGCGCCGAGGCGGGCCTGAAGGATCTGCAGGCGGCGGAAGAACGTGCGGCGGCTGATGCCCAGTTCGCGGGCGATGACGTCGTCGCCCGCGCCCCCGGCGAGGAGGCGAAGGAGTCGGCGGTCGGCAGGGGCGAGGCCGGCCGGGCGGGTGGTGCGGCCGTGGAAGGGGAGGGCGCTGAGCCAGGTCTGCTCGAACAGGGCCACCAGGGCGGAGAGCAGCCCGCACGGCTGCACGACCAGCATCGAGTCGTGCACGTCGGACTCCTGGATCGACAACGACACCAGTGCGTACGCCTCGTCGATGATCACGAGCTTGACCGGCACCGACGGCAGCACCCTGGCCTGCTCGCCGGCCTCGACGCACGGTTCGACGACCGCCTCCAGTTGCCCCGGATGCTCCAGCGACTCCCGTGAGTAGACGACGCGTTGCGTCACCCCGCGGGCGATGGTGGCCAGGGCGTCCTCGGTGGCGCCGGGGATGGGGAAGTACGGGGGCGAGTCGAGCTGCCGGATCTGCTCGCGGGCGCTGGCCCAGGCCTGGCGCATCCGGGGCCCGATGGCCTCGCCCGTGACGACCTCCACGAGGTCGTCGGTGTGCGCGGCGAGCCGCAGCCGGCGGAACGACTCGAACGCGCCGCCCACGGTGCGGCGCGACTCGGCGAGCTCGGCGGCCCGGCGCCGGGCGAGGATCTCCAGGCCCGCGGCGGGCGGCACCGGGGCCGCACTGTCTCCATCCCGGCCGACGGCGCCGGCCAGCCCTGCGTCGACCAGTTCGCCGTACGCCGCGGCGAGTTCAGGGCCGCCGATCCCGGTTGTCTCTCCGACCGAGCTCAGCGGGGCCGGGGCCAGTTCGAGGAGGGCCAGATAGACCCGGCCCGCCGTGGGGCCGATGCCCAGGAGCCGGAGGGCCTCGCCGAGTTTCGCGTTCGTCATGGGCCGCATTATCGAGTGCTTCCGGCGGGCGCCTCCGCCGAGCCTCCGCTGGGTTGTGGCCGATCAGTGCCACTGGCACTCCTCGGCCCCGACGTCCGCCGCGCGCGGCTACCGTCCTGGCCGAAGCCAACCAACTCAGCGGAAGAAGGCAGGACATGGCGAAGGGTCGCAAGAACGGCCTCTACTCGGGCATCTCCGAGGAGCTGTCCGCCCTGATGCGGACGGGCTGGGCCGACACCGAACGGCACGACCTCAAGGCCGACGACCAGGCCCCGTACGCGGCCCGCCGCCGCGCCGCGCTCTCCGCGCGCTTCCCCGGCGAACGCCTCGTCGTCCCCTCGGGAAACCTCAAGGTCCGCTCGAACGACGACACTTACCCCTTCCGCCCGCACTCCGGCTATGTGCACATGACCGGAGACCAGGTCAGGGACGGCGCACTCGTCCTCGAACCCCGCGCGGACGGCGGCCACGACGCCTACTGCTACCAGCTTCCCCGGGACAGCAGGGACGACGACGAGTTCTGGACCGGCCCGCACGCGGAGCTGTGGACGGGCCGGCGCCGCTCGCTCGCGGAGTCGGAGCGCGTACTCGGCCTGCCCTGCCGCGACGTCCGAACGGCCGCGGCCGACCTGGCCGCGGCCCGTACGGGCGCCGGCGCGGCGACCCGTATCGTCCGGGGCGTCGACCCGGCCCTCGAAGCCGCCGTCAGCACCGACGAGGAGCGCGACGCCGAACTCGAAGCCGCGCTCAGCGGCCTCCGCGCCGTCAAGGACGAGTGGGAACTCGCCGAGCTCCGCAAGGCCGTGGACTCCACGGTGCGCGGATTCACCGACGTCGTCGGGGAGTTGTCGCGGGCGATCGCCTCGTCCGAGCGCTGGATCGAGGGCACGTTCTTCCGCCGGGCCCGCCTGGAGGGCAACGCCGTCGGCTACGGCTCGATCTGCGCGGCGGGCGAGCACGCCACGATCATGCACTGGACGGACAACAACGGCCCGGTGCGCCCGGGGGATCTGCTCCTGCTCGACGCCGGCGTGGAGACCCACTCCCTCTACACCGCCGACGTCACCCGCACCCTCCCGATCAGCGGCACCTTCACGCCCCGCCAGCGCGAGATCTACGACGCGGTGTACGAGGCCCAGGAGGCGGGCATGGCGGCGGTCAAACCGGGCGCCGCGTACCGCGACTTCCACGAGGCGGCACAGCGCAGCCTGGCGGCCCGCCTGGTCGAGTGGGGCTTCATCGAAGGCCCCGCCGACCGCGCGTACGAACTCGGCCTGCAGCGCCGCTTCACCATGGCCGGCACCGGACACATGCTCGGCCTCGACGTCCACGACTGCGCTCAGGCCCGCGCGGAGGAGTACGTCGACGCCGTACTGACGCCGGGCATGTGCCTGACCGTCGAGCCGGGCCTGTACTTCCAGGCGGACGACCTGACGGTGCCCGAGGACTGGCGCGGCATCGGCGTCCGCATCGAGGACGACCTGGTCGTCACCGAGGACGGCCACGAGAACCTGTCCGCGGGCCTGCCCCGCTCGGCGGACGAGGTCGAGGAGTGGATGGGGCGGTTCGCGGGCTGAGGGGGCTGGGGGC
>NZ_JAAAHS010000428.1 GCF_009908195.1 Streptomyces boluensis
CCGCACGCCCAGGCCGCGCAGGGTCCGGCCACGCCTCCGCCGCCGTCGGTGGCCCCGCACGCCGCGCCCGTACCGCCGCCCCCGCCGGGCGCGCCCGCCGCCCAAGGCCAGCCGTACGGGCAGCAGTTCGCCGCGCAGGGCGCCCCCTCCGCCGCACCCTCCGGACCCGTGGGCGGGCCGACCGCGCCCACGCAGTCGCCGAAGCGGAAGCGGACCGGGCTGCTCGTCGCGGCCGCCGTCGTCGGTGTCGTGGCCGTCGGCGCGGGCTCCGTGTTCGGCTACAAGATGCTGGCCGAGGGCGACACCCCGCCCGCCACCGAGGCCACCGACGAGCCGGGCGAGAGCACCGGGCCGAGCGATCCCACGGACGCGGGCGACGCCAACTCCGGTGCGGACAGCGAGCCTTCGACCGAGGCGCCGGTCCCGGGCGGAGCGAAGACCGAGGCGGGCTGGCGCCTGACCGTGCAGGACAAGACGGTGACGATCCCCGGTCCGAAGCCGGAGAAGGCCGACAACGTGTCGAAGTGCGACACCATGCACATCGACATCGACAACGACTTCAGCGTGAACCAGCACGGCAACATCGACGCCGCCGACTTCCTGGGCGCCCTCGCGTACCACGCCTGCGAGGAGCCCGACCCGGAGGAAGGGTTCCAGGCCACCGACGGCAGCATCATGAACACCGTCACCGCCGAGTTCCCCACCCCGAGCACCTGTCTCAAGGCCGCCCGGGACAGCTCGCTGCCCAACCCGGTGCCGCTCGACAAGCTGCGCGACGACTCGGTCCTGAAGAAGGGCGTCGGCATCTGCGTGGAGACCGCGGACAAGGCCGTGGCGCACCTGTGGATCCGCAAGGTCAACCGGGACTCCGCCGACAGCCTGCCGACGTACCTCACCTCGGCGACGCTCTGGGAGCCGGACAAGTAACTCCGGCGAACTCTCCTGCACGGAACGGCTGTTGAGGGCCGCGCCCCGGCTTCCGGGGCGCGGCTCACTCGTGCGCGATGGCGTCGAGGACGTTCATCCGCGAGGCCCGCAACGCCGGTACGAGCGCCGCCGCGAGGCCCACGAGGACCGAGCCGAGCACCACGGCGATGACCGTGCCCCACGGGATCGCGAGCGCCCGCATGCCTTCGAGGGCGAGCACCCGCTGTGTGGCGAGCCCCCACACCAGGCCGAGGCCGAGCCCGAGGACCGCGCCGAACACCGCGATGACCACCGACTCCAGGCGGATCATGCGCCGCAACTGCCGCCGCCCCAGGCCGATCGCGCGCAGCAGACCCAGCTCACGGGTGCGCTCCACCACCGACAGGGCGAGCGTGTTCACCACCCCGAGTACCGCGATCACGATGGCCAGGCCGAGCAGCGCGTACACCAGGTAGAGCAGCACGGCGATCTGCCCGCGCACCAGCTCCTTGTAGTCGGCCTGGTCCCGCACCTGCACCTGGGGATACGGGTCGAGCGCCGCGTCCAGGGCGGCCCGCAGGGCGGGGGCGTCGGTGCCGTCGGCCGCGTTCACGAACAGCGCCGAGTCCTGCCCGCCCGGCAGGTGGGCGTCCGCGGTGGCCATGCCGATGACCAGGCCCCCGTCGGCGCCCGGCGCGACCGGTCCGCCCCGGTCGGTGAGCGCGCCGACGGTGAGCCGGGCATGGCGCTCACCGGGGAACTCCGCGGGCAGTACGTCCCCGACCCGCACCCCGTGCTCGGCGGCGAACTCCCGGTCCATGCCGATGTGTTCGGGGGCGAGCGCGGCCGCGGTGGAGCCCGCCGCGAACTCGAGCTTCGCCACCTCGTCGACCCGCGGGTCGAACGCGGCGGCCGTCGACGTGACGTGTGCGCCGTCCGGCAGGGCGAGTTCGAGCGGCGCGAACCGCTGCCGTACGACGAGTCCGGCACCCTCGGCATCCCGTACCCGCTCGGTGACCTCCCGGGGGAACGGCAGGAAGGTGCCGCCCTGCACGAGGAAGTCGGCGCCGAGCGTCCGGTCGATCTCCTGGTCGAAGGACTTCGTCATGGACGCACCGGCCACCGAGAGCCCCGCGACCAGGGCGAGGCCCACCATCAGGGCCGCGGCGGTGGCGCCCGTACGCCGTGGGTTGCGCAGCGCGTTGCGCTGGCTCATCCGCCCCACCGGGCCGAACAGCGCCGGGAACGCGCCGCCGAGCACCCGGATCACCGGCCGTACGAGGAGCGGTCCCGCGACCACCGTGGCGAGCAGGGTGAGGACGACACCGAGGCCGAGCAGCGACGCCGCCGTCGAGGTGTCCGTACTCGCCGCGCACCCGGCGAGTGCCGCCGCCCCGGTCGCCCCGACCACCGCCCCGGCCACCGCGCGCAGCGTCAACGGCCGTCCCACACCGGCGACTTCGGCGTCCGCGAGCGCGGCCATCGGCGACACCCGCGCCGCCCGCCTGGCCGGCAGATACGCGGCGACGACGGTCACGCCGACGCCCACCACGTACGCGGAGACCGGGGTCGCCGGGCCGATCACCATCTCCGTGGCGTCGAGGTTCATCCCGGCCAGGCTCATCAGCTCGATCAGGCCGAAGGCCAGGGCGATGCCGGTGGCCAGGCCGAGCGTCGAGCCGACCAGGCCGAGGAGCAGCGCCTCGACGAGCACCGAGCGGCGCACCTGCCTCCGGTCGGCGCCCAGGGCGCGCAGCAGGCCCAGCTCGCGGGTGCGCTGCGCGATCAGCATGGAGAAGGTGTTGACGATCAGGAAGACCCCGACGAGCACCGCGACTCCGGCGAAGCCCAGCATCACGTACTTGATCACGTCGAGGAATCCGCCGAGCTGCGCGGCGGCCGACTCGGCCTCCTCGTCAGCGGTCTTCAGCTCGTAGCGGTCGCCGAGGCCGGCCGCGACGGTCCGCTTCAGGGTGTCGTCGCTGACGCCGGGCGGGGCTGTCACGGAGATGCTGGTGGCGGCGTCCGCGTCACCGAGGAGCTTCTGCTGCGCGGTCGGGGTGTCGAGGAAGACCAGGGCCGCGCCGGGGTTGGTGGTGGTGAACGTGGCGATGCCGACGACCCGTACGTCGAACGAGCCCGGCGCGGCGAGGACCGTCAGGGTGTCCCCGATACCCACGTGCTTCTTGTCGGCGGTGTCCGCGTCGAGCAGCGCCTCGCCGGGGCCGCGCGGCGCGTGCCCGGAGGTCAGCTCGACCGGACTGCGGTCGCTGACGTACCAGTTGGTGGCGATGGAGGGGGCGCCGGTGGTCGGCCCGACCGGCTTCCTGCGGGCGTCGACGACAGTGACGTTCTCCACCGCGGCGTCGATGTGCGCACCCGCCACCCCGTCCAACTCCCGTACCCGCGCGGCCAGTTCGACGGGCAGGGTGGGGACGCTGCCGGACTGCTCGCCCGCGGCGACCCCCTCCTTCGGGGAGACCGTCACATCCGCGGCGGTGGACGCGAAGAGACGGTCGAAGGTACGGGTCACCGTGTCCGAGAAGATCAGGCTGCCGGTGACGAACGCGACGGACAGCAGCACCGCGAGCGCGGAGAGCGCGAGCCGCCCCTTGTGCGCGAAGAAGCTCCGCAGCGTGGCCTTCAGCACGACGCCCTCACCCCTCACCCCTCGCCGTCGGGCTTGGCCACGGCCTCCGGCACCAGGGTGTCGAAGCGTTTCATCCGCTCCAGGACCCGATCCGCCGTCGGCTCGCGCAACGCGTCGACGATCCGCCCGTCGCCCAGGAACAGGACCAGATCGGAGTGGGCGGCGGCGCTCGGGTCGTGGGTCACCATCACCACGGTCTGGTCGAGCCGGTCGACCGCCTCGCGCAGAAAGCCGAGCACCTCGAGGCCCGCACGCGAGTCCAGGTTGCCGGTCGGCTCGTCGGCGAAGATCAGCTCGGGCCGGGAGGCGAGCGCCCGCGCGCAGGCCACTCGCTGCTGCTGACCGCCGGAGAGCTGCGCGGGCCGGTGGGTGAGCCGGTCGCGCAGGCCCAGCGTGTCGATGACCCGCTCCAGCCACGCCTTGTCCGGTCGGCGGCCCGCGATGTCCATGGGCAGCGTGATGTTCTCGGCGGCCGTCAGCGTCGGCAGCAGGTTGAACGACTGGAACATGAAGCCGACCCGGTCCCGCCGCAGCCGGGTCAGCTCCCGGTCCTTGAGCCCGGTGATCTCCGTGTCGCCCAGCCAGACCTGGCCCGCCGACACGGAGTCGAGCCCGGCCAGACAGTGCATCAACGTGGACTTCCCGGAACCGGACGGCCCCATCACCGCCGTGAACCGCCCGCGCGCGATGTCCACGTCCACCGCGTCGAGCGCACGGACCGCGGTCTCCCCGGTTCCGTACGCCTTGGTGAGGCCGCGCGCACGGGCGGCGACCTGACCCGTGCCGCCTCCGGCGCCGTCCGTAGCAGCAGGTGTGGACAAGGCCGCCTCCTCCGGGTCGAGCCGCGCGACGCCTCCGAGGGCACCGAGCGCAATAGCTCCCCACAAGCACCGTAATCCGCCTCAGGCAGGGGTGAACTGCGAACCAGACGGGTGTAGGGGGCACCGGAAGTCGGCAGGGCCCGCCCTTGCCGCTGCTAGCGCTCCGGCGCTAGCGTGAGGGGGTGGCCAAGACTCAGCTGAACGTACGCGTGGACGAGGACACGGCCCGTGCCGCCCGGGAGCGTGCCCTCGCCCGCGGCATGAGCGTGAACCGCTACATCGAGGAGCTGGTCCGGCAGGACGTCGGGGAGGTCGGCCAGACCTTCGTGGACGCCGCGGCCGACTTCATGAAGCAGTACGAGTCGGTGTTCGCCCAGGAGTTCGCCGCGACCGACGCCCCGGCGCCCCGCGCGCAGCGCCCCGAGGACCGCCGTTGAGCCTGCGGATCGACCTCGCCTGGCTGCTGATGGTCGCCGAGCAGAAGACGCCTTCCGACCCGCAGGTCGCCGACTGGGGCTCCCTCGTCGCGGCCGTCGCCCGGCACGAGGCGGAGATCTTCGGCGTTCCGGTGTACGACGACCCGCACACCCGGGCCGCCGCGCTCCTCCAGCAGCTCCTGCACATCCCGGCCCTGGAGCGCGCCAACGCCATGTTCGCTTCGGCCGTCGCGTACGCCTATCTCGTGGCCGACGGCCAGAAGGTCGCCACCACACCGGAACAGGTCCGCGACCTGGCCCGCCTGGTCAAGGACGGCAGCGCCGACGTACACGCCCTCGCGGACGAGCTACGCCGCTGGACCAGCTGAGGCCACCCGCTCAGTCGGCGGCGTCCCCGCCCGGCCGGTGCGCACGGCCGAGCACGCAGTACGAGGTGGGCAGCCGGGGCCCGTGGTCCGGCACGTGCAAGCGGCGGTACGGGCCCAGGTCCAGGCCGGCCGCGCGCAGTCCGGCCAGCGGGTCGCGCGCCACATGACAGCCGCCGAACAGCAGGGGCCACACCGTACGGTCGAGGCCCTTCTGCACCCCCGGCATCACCCGGCCGTCGGGCGCCAACCCGTGCTCGAAGAACCGCAGTTCACCACCGGGCCGCAGCACCCGGCACGCCTCGGCGAGCGCCCGCCGCACGTCCCGCACACTGCACAGCACGAGCGACAGCACGACGGCGTCAAAGGCCTCGCTCTTGACGGGCAGCGCCTCGGCCACCCCCGGTACGACATCCACGGGCACCTCGGCCCGGAGCGCGGCCTCGACCGCGTGCCGCCGCAGAACCCGCTCGGGCTCGACCGCGACGACCTCGGAGACGGTGCGCGGGTAGTGCGCGAAATTCAGCCCGTTGCCCGCGCCGATCTCGATGACCCGACCGGTGAGCCCGGCGAGGAGCTCACTGCGCAACGGCCCGATGACCGGCTCGGCGGCGTGCGACTGCCAGGCGTAGAAGCGGGCGAAGAGGGGGTGGTGCACGGTGCTTTTCGGTGGCATGGCGGTACCTCCTGGGGAGTGCGCTCACGTTCACTCTTCCCCGCCCCGCCCCTTCCCGAAAGCCTGCGGCGCTTCGGGGGCCGGCCCCGGGACCCCTGGGCTCGTGATTTCAGCCCCTCCGGCGATTGAGG
>NZ_JAAAHS010000429.1 GCF_009908195.1 Streptomyces boluensis
GGCCGGGGCGGTGGACCAGGTGGCCGCCACGACGCCGAGCGCGGCGGCGAGGGCGCCGAGGCGGCGGCGTGTCCCGGTGCGGTAGGTGAGGTTCATGGCCCCAGTCCACCGGCACGGGCCACGCAAGCGCATTGGCGTACACGGGAGTTGAGAGGTGGTGCGGGCACTACCGGGGGAAGGTAGTGCCCGCACTACCGCGCCGCGCGCCCGCCGCCGGTACGGTCGGGCGGATGCGACACCGGACCGCCTGGCAGGCCCTGGCCCAGAACCCGCTGAACGTACTGGCCTCGGCCTGGCCGTGGCGGTCGCTCGCGTACCTGCTCTCCGGGGTCGCCTTCGGCGCCGTCACCACCGTGGTGCTCGTGAGCCTGCTCGTCGCCGGGGTCGCCTCGCTGATCGTGGTCGTCGGCGCCGTGCTGCTGCTCGGCGTCGCGCTGTCCGGCATCGTCGTCACCCGCTTCGAGCGGTGGCGGCTGCGCCTGGTCGACCTGGACCCGGTGCCCGATCCGCACCGGGCGCCCGAGCTGCCGGGGCTCCGCGCCTGGCTCCGCACCCGGCTGCGTGAACCGGCGACCTGGCGTGAACTCGGCTTCACCGCCGTGTCGTTGACCGCCCTGTGGTGGATGGACCTGCTCGTACTCGGCTTCGCCCTGTGCGTACCCGTCCTGGTGCTGCTCTCGCCGCTCGATGATCCCGGCGCCTGGCCGCTGGTGATCGTCGGCCTGTGTCTGCTGCCCGCCGCGCCCTACACGATCACCGCCTGGGCCGCCGCGCGGGCGGCCGTCACCCGCCTCATGCTGGCGCCCCGCGACAGCGAACTGGGCCGCAGACTCACCGACGTCCAGGCGTCCAGGGCCCGTCTGGTCGACGTCTTCGACGCGGAGCGCCGCCGCATCGAGCGCGACCTGCACGACGGGGCGCAGCAGCGGCTCGTCTCCCTCAACGTACGGCTCGGTCTGGCCCGGCTCGACGCCGAGCCGGGCTCGTCCCTCGCCGCTCAGCTCGCCGACGCGCAGGACCAAGTCGGCCTGGCCGTCGAGGAGTTGCGGGAGCTCAGCCGGGGCGTGCACCCCAAGGCGCTCACCGACCACGGTCTGGCGGCGGCGGCCGAGAACCTCGCCGCCCGCTCCGTGCTGCCCGTCACCGTGGACATCCGGCTGCCGCACCGGCTCGCCGTCACCGTGGAGACCACCGCGTACTTCGTGATCGCGGAGGCGCTCGCCAACGCCACCAAACACAGCGGCGCCACGCGGGTACGCGTCGCGGCCCGCCCGCACGCCGATGTGCTCACCCTGTCCATCACGGACGACGGCCGCGGCGGCGCCGACCCGGCGGCGGGCACCGGCCTGACCGGGCTCGCGGACCGCGTCGCCGCCGCCGACGGCAGACTCCGCGTCTCCAGCCCGCCGGGCGGACCTACACTCCTGCACGTGGAGCTGCCATGTCGCTGACCGTCGTACTCGCCGAGGACTCCCCGCTGATGCGGGACGGCCTGGTCGGTGTGCTCACCCGCTTCGGCCACGAGGTGCTCGCCGCCGTCGGCGACGCGGACAGCCTGATCGGCGCGGTCCGCGAGCACCGGCCCGACATCGTGGTCACCGACGT
The DNA here is from genome assembly GCF_009908195.1 of Streptomyces boluensis. GTDB lineage: Bacteria > Actinomycetota > Actinomycetes > Streptomycetales > Streptomycetaceae > Streptomyces > Streptomyces boluensis. Next base: position 1,606 of record NZ_JAAAHS010000429.1, read on the forward strand.
ACGGATGCCGCCCGAGCACGCGGACGACGGCCTGCGCGCCGCCATCACGCTGCGCGGCGAGAACCCCGCCCTGCCGGTGCTCGTGCTCAGCCAGTACATCGAGCAGTCCTACGCCGCCCATCTGATCGACCTCGGCAGCGACAGCGGGGTGGGCTACCTCCTCAAGGACCGGGTCAGCGCCGTCACCGAGTTCGTCGACGCGGTCGCGCAGGTCGCGGCGGGCGCGACAGTCGTCGACCCGGAGGTGGTACGCCAACTCCTCAACCGCCGCCGCGACCCGCTGAGTCGGCTCACGCCCCGCGAGCGCGAGGTCCTCTCGCTGATGGCCGAGGGCCGCGCCAACGCCGCCATCGCCCGCGAGCTGTACGTCACCGAGGCGGCGGTCAACAAACACGTCAGCAGCATCCTGCAGAAGCTCGAACTCCACCTCGACGGCCAGGGCCACCGGCGGGTGCTCGCGGTGCTCGCCTATCTGCGTTCCTGAAGCGGTTCGGCGGCGCCGTGAGGGGTGCGGTCTCCGTCATCTGTACGGACTTTCCGCGGCGGGCGACAGGGCGAACACGGGGTTGGGAAGGCGCAGTTAGGTGCGGGTCCACGCGGGTGAGGCAGCGGCCCGCAGCAGTCCCGCGATGACGTCGAATCCGCGCCGTTCCGCGTGCCGCAGCGGGGTGACGCCGTTCGGGTCGGCGAGGTCCGTGCGGGCGCCCGCGGCGAGCAGCAGCTCGACGACCTCCTGGTGCGGGCGGCCGCCGTCGCCGAGGATCACGGCCTCCAACAGGGCGGTCCAGCCGAGGTCGTTGACATGGTTGACGTCCATGCCGGTCTCGCTCAGCACGGCCCGTACGTACGCGACATGGCCGCGCTCGCTCGCCGGGATCAGGGAGACGCCGCCGAACCGGTTGCGCAGGGTCAGGTCGGGCTGTGCGGGCAGCAGGACCCGCATCATCGGGACGCTGCCGGTCACGCCGGTCACCAGCCACGCGCTCTCCTGCCGCCGGTCCTGCGCGTCCGGGTCGGCTCCGGCCCGTACCAGGACCGCGGCGGCCGCCACGTGGTTGCCGAGGGCGGCGAGCAGCAGCGGGGAGCGCAGTTCCTCGTCGCGGGCCTCGACCCGGGCGCCCACGTCGAGGGCGGCACGCACGTCGGCGGCGTCACCGCGGCGGGCGGCGTCCAGGAGCCGCCGGTTCTGGTCGGGCATCTCGGTCCTCCGGGGCGTACGAGAAAGGGGGAGCGAAGAGTGTGGGGGAACGAAAAGGGACCGGCGGCACCCTTCGGGGGGCGTAGGGTGCCGCCGGTGTCTGAGGGGCTGAACAGCCTTGCTTGCTGAGAAGCCTTACTTGCCGAGGGCGGCGACGCCGGCCTGGGCGAACTTCTCGTCGAGGTCACCGGACGGGGCGCCCGCGACACCGACACCCGCGATCGGGGCGTCCTTGGCGGTCACCGGGGCGCCACCACCGAGGAACAGGGTGCCCGGGATGTCCTTCAGGTTCGGGGCCTGCTCCAGGCGCTTGACCAGCTCGGAGGTCGGCGCGTTCCAGGACACGGCCGTGTACGCCTTCTTCTCGGCGGACTCGTACGCCTGCGGGCCGGCACCGTCGCCGCGCAGCGTCACGATGGTGTTGCCGTTGCGGTCGACGACCGCGACGGAGACCCGCTGGTTCTCCTTCTTCGCGGCGTCGAGGGCGGCCTGCGCGGCCTTCGTCGCGGCCTCGACCGTGAGGTGCGTCGACTGCGTGGTGTTCTTGTTCTTCGCGTCGGCCTTGACGACGGCGGTGGGGGCGGCGGCCGGGGTGGCGGCGTTCGCGGATACGGCTCCGAACGTACCGGCGGCCAGGGCCGCGCCGGCGACGGTACCGGTCAGGACACGGGCACGCAGCGACATCTTCTTCATGGTGGGCTCCTTCAAAGCGACCAGGGGTCGGGAAGCTCTGCGTTCCCGCTCTGAGATCAATCCTGGTGCCGGAACCCACCCCGCCCCGTCGACGTACCGGCTCGACGCCGCGTGCCCGACGGCCGACGGCGGGGTCGGCCGTTCGGTTGACCCCGCCGTACGCCGCTCTTGGGCAGACTGACAGAACCCCAGCTCAGCGCCGTCAGGGCCGTCAGCGCCGTACAAGCGCCAGTCTGTCGGCGACGACCGCGCCGTCGTGCAGGACCGTGCGGTCGGTGCCGCGGTCCATCACCGCGCTGGTCGGGGTCTCGCCGTCGACCAGGAGCAGGTCGGCCCGGTCACCGACGGCGAGGCCCGGCCGGGCGGTGCTGCTGCCGAGGCGGGCCACGTCGTGGCTCATGATCGAGGCGCCGCCCATGGTGGCGACGGCGAGCGACATCTCGATGTGTTCGTCGCGGCGGAAGTTGTTGGTGAACGCCAGCTGCCAGGTGCGGTCGAGCATGTCGCAGTTGCCGTACGGGCTCCAGTAGTCGCGCTGGCCGTCCTCGCCGAGGCCGACCCGTACGCCCGCCTCCGTCAGGTCCACGAGCGAGAGCTGACCGCGCGCCGACGGGGCCACCGTGGCCATCGCGATGTCAAGGTCGGCGAACGCGTCGATGATGCGGCGGCTCTCCGACTCGGAGACCGAGCCGAGCTCGTAGGCGTGCGACATGGTGACCTTGCCCTGCATGCCGAGGGCGCGGGTGCGCTCCAGGATCAGGTCGGTGGAGAAGATGCCCAGGTGGCCGGGCTCGTGCAGGTGGATGTCGACCTCGACCTGGTACTTCTCGGCCAGGCCGAACACCACGTCGAGGTGGCCCTTCGGGTCCTTGTCGAGGGTGCAGGGGTCGATGCCGCCCATCACCTCGGCGCCCGCCTTGAGCGAGGCCTCCAGATAGTCGGCGGTGCCCTTCTCGCGCAGGATCCCGGCCTGCGGGAACGTCATGATCTGCACATCGGCCTGGCCCGCGAACTTCTCCTTCGCGGCGAGCACCGCCTCGAACTTCTCCAGCTTGCAGTCCACGTCGACCTGCGCGTACGACCGCACCCGGGTGGTGCCGCGGGTGATCATCCGCTCCAGCGTGCCGGCCACCCGCTCCTGCAGCGGGATCTCGGCGTCCCGCCAGTTCTCCCGGTCGTTCATCGTCATGGTCCAGACGCCGGGCCCGCCGGTGTGCGGCCGGAAGGGCAGGCCGATCCGGGTCGAGTCCAGGTGCACGTGGACATCGCTGAAGGAGGGCAGCAGCAGCCGGCCCCGGCCCTCGACCACCTCGCCGCCCTCGGCCTCACCGGCCGGGTGCGACGTGGCCGGGTCGTGCGGGCGGATCGCGGCGATGTGCGTGCCGGACAGCTCGACATCGCTGCGCTCTCCACCCCACGGGCGGACGTCACGGATCAACATGGTCGGGCACCTTTCTGTTGCGCGGTTCAACGGGTCGCCGGGGTCAGCGTCTCGGCGACGAACTCGGTGTGGTGGCAGGCGACATCTCTGCCCGGCACGGTGTCGGCGCACAACTGCGCACGCTCCGGGTCGAGTTGGGCGTACGCCGGGCAGCGGGACCGGAAGACGCAGCCGCGCGGCGGGTCGGCGGGGCTCGGCAGGTCGCCGGAGAGCCGGATCCGGCCGCTGCGGTCCGCGGTCGGGTCGGCCTGCGGCACGGCCGAGAGGAGCGCCCGGGTGTACGGGTGCCGCGGGGCGTCGAAGACCGTCCCGGTGGCGCCGTGTTCCATGATCCGGCCCAGGTACATCACCGCGACGCGGTCGGCGAAGTGCTTGACCACGGAGAGGTCGTGGGCGATGAACAGGTACGCGACGCCCGTGTCGCGCTGGATGTCCTGGAGCAGGTTGATCACCTGCGCCTGCACGGACACGTCGAGCGCGGACACCGGTTCGTCGCAGATGATCAGCTCGGGGTCGAGGGCGAGGGCACGGGCGATGCCCACGCGCTGCTTCTGGCCGCCGGAGAATTCGTGCGGGAACCGGTTGTAGTGGTCGGGGCGGAGCCCCACCCGGTCCATCAGGTCACGCACCCGGGCTTTGACGCCGCCCGACGGTTCGATGCCCTGGGCGTGCAGGGGCGCGGCGATGGCACTGCCCACGGACTGGCGCGGGTTGAGCGAGGACGACGGGTTCTGGAACACCATCTGGACGCGGCGCCGGTACTCCTGGAGGCCGGAGCGGCGCAGCCCGGAGATCTCCTCGCCGTCGAGCCGGACGCTTCCGGAGGTGGGTTCGAGGAGCCGCATGAGGAGGCGCCCGGTGGTCGACTTGCCACACCCCGACTCCCCGACGAGGCCGAGGGTCTCCCCGGCCCCGACGGAGAAGCTGACCCCGTCGACAGCCTTGATGACCCCGCGCCGCCCGCCCCCGAGAGCGGCGGGCCGCCGGAACGCACCGCTGCGGACGGGGAAGTGCTTGGTCAGACCGGTGACTTGGAGGAGGGGCTC
>NZ_JAAAHS010000043.1 GCF_009908195.1 Streptomyces boluensis
GTGCGTGCGGTGCGTGCGGTGACGGGGTGCGGGGGCCGAGGGGCCGTATCGCCGTACGTCCGTGCGGGGGCTCCTCCTCCGTGGCTACAAGAGCGCGGAGTTGGTGATTCCACAGCCGGTCGCAGGCCCTCCGGCGGTACCGTGACTCCGCCTCTGACCACCGGCATCGCCTCGGGCGAGAGAGCGGATCATGTCGTCAGCCGAACGGGTCGCCGGCTCGGCCGCCCGGTCCACCGCCGAGACCCTGCACGGCAGCGCGCACGGCCTCGAAGGCCCCCTCAAGGGCTACCACCACGAGACGTACGTACTGCCCTGGCCGCAGGGGCACGGCGAAGGCGCGGGCGAGCACGGTCCCGGTGAACACGGCCCGGGTGAACACGGTCCGGGCGAGCGCGGTCCGGGGGCGAGCGGTGCCGGCGGGCGGTGGAAGTGCCGGGAGCCGCGGGCCGGACTGCTCTGGTTCGACCGGCGCTGCTTCTTCTCCGAGGAGGAGTTGCTCTGCGCCCTCGCCCGGCTCCCCGTCGACCTGCCGGTCCCCGAGGTGCGCGAGGTCGGCGGCTGCCGGCTGCAGCGCTTCATCGAGGGCCGCACGCTCGGCTCACTGCACCGCGCCGGCCACCGCGTGCCCGAGCGGTATGTGGAGCAACTCCTCCAGGTCTTCGGCCAGTTGGCGACCGTACGGCCCGGTCAGGTGGATGTGGCGCGGCGCTGTGACCCGGCGGACCGTGCCGTGGGCGGCGACACCACGCACTTCCTCGACCGGCTCGTCCGCTTCGTCGACGACCGGGTGTACCGCGCGCACCACGCCACGTACGGCTCGCTCTTCGCCGCGCTCGGCATCCCCGACGACGCGTTCACCCGGTTCGGCGAGCGCCTCGGCCCGCTCGCGCCGCGCCCGTTCTGTCTGCTCCACGGTGATCTGCACCGGGAGAACTTCATCGTCGACGGGGACCGCCGACTCTGGGTGATCGACTGGGAGTTGGCGATGCTGGGCGATCCGCTCTACGACCTGGCGACCCACCTGTACCTGACCCGCTACCCCGCCGACCAGGAGCGGCGCGTCGTCGAGCGCTGGTGTGCGGCGGCCGAGCGGGTCCTGCCGGGCGCGTCCAGGGGGTACGAGGAGGACCTGCCGTGGCTGCTCGCGTTCAAGCGGGTCCAGTCCGTCGGTACGGATGTGATCCGTACGGCCATGTCGCTCTCCGAACGGTCCGCGCGACCCGGCCCCTGGGCGCTGTGGCGGGCCGCGGCGAAGCTCCGCCGGGTGCTCGTGGCGGCCCGCGAGCCCCTTCAACTCGCGGTTGTGCCAGGGGTGTTGGACACGGCCACGGCGCTCAGGTCGTGGCTGCGACAGCACTCATCTGACCCGGCGCCGGAACAGTAGCCCCGCCGCCGCCACCGCCACCGCCGTGATGCCCGCGCACCAGGCCAGCGCCACCCAGCCGGTCGAGCCGATCGGCTTGCCGAGCAGGAGTCCGCGTATCGCCTCGATGACCTGCGTGACCGGCTGGTTCGCGGCGAATCCCTGCAGCCAGGTCGGCATGCTGTCCGTACGGACGAAGGCGCTGCTCGGGTACGGCAGGAAGCCGATGAAGAACGTGAACCCGCCGGCCGCCTCCGGGGACTTCACGAGCAGCCCGACCGCGGCGGACAGCCAGGACAGCGCCGTGATGTACGCGACGAGCAGCCCGAGCGCGGCGAGCCAGCCGGCCGGGCTCGCCGCCGGGCGGAAGCCGATGGCGAAGGCGAGCGCGAAGACCAGGCTGGTGGCGAGCAGATTGCGGGCGGTGGACGCCAGCACGTGCCCGGCGAGTATCGGGGTGCCGCCGATGTCGAGCGAGCGGAACCGGTCGACGATGCCGCCCTTGAGGTCCTCGGTGACGGCCTGCGCGGTGTTGGCCGAGCCGAACCCGGCGCAGAGCAGCAGGACACCGGGCACGACGTAAGTGACGTATCGCGTACCGGTGTTGATGGCTCCGCCGAAGAAGTACACGAAGATCAGGAGCAGCAGTACGGGCAGGGCCAGGGCGGTGATCAACGCGTCCACGTTGCGACGGCTGAGCCGCAGCGAGCGGCCGGTCATGATCAGGGATTCAGACACGGCTGGGCTCCTCGGTCGTCGCAGGTGCGGCAAGTGCGTCCAGTGCGGTCGGTGACGTGGGGCTCGCGGGGCTCGCAGGGCTCACAGGGCTCGTGGGGTTCGTCAGGGTCAGGAACACGTCGTCGAGCGTGGCCGTGCGCAGCGCGAAGCTCTCGACGCCGGTGCGGTCCGGGTCCAGCGCGTCGAGGAGCTCCCGCACCTCGCGCGCGCGGCCGTCTGTGGGGAAGCCGAGGGTGCGGGTCTCGGGCGCGTGGTGGGCGGCGCGGGGCGCGAGGCGGTGATAGGCGGCCGCGGTGACGACGAGGTCCAGACGGTGCCCGGCGACGCGCCGCTTCAGCTCGTCGGCGGTGCCCTCGGCGACCAGGGTGCCCTGGTGCAGCACCGCGATCCGGTCCGCCAACTGGTCGGCCTCCTCCAGGTACTGCGTCGTCAGGAAGACCGTCGTGCCCTGCGCCGCCAACTCCCGCACCACGCGCCACATCTCTTGCCGGCTGCGCGGGTCGAGTCCTGTCGTCGGCTCGTCCAGGAAGATCACCTCGGGGTTCCCGACCAGTGAAGCGGCCAGGTCGAGGCGGCGCCGCATACCTCCCGAGTACGTCTTGACCAGGCGGTCGGCGGCATCGGTGAGGTCGAAGCGGTCGAGCAGTTCGGCGGCGCGCGCGGCGGCTCGGGCGGAGGCGCGGCCGGTGGCGGGTTCGGTGGCGGGTTCGGAGGTGCGTCGGGCCGTGGGTGCGGTGGCGCGTCTGGTGGCGTGGGCGGCGAGGCGGGCCATCATGCGGAGGTTCTCGGCGCCGGTCTGCATCTCGTCGACGGCCGCGAACTGTCCGGTCAGGCTGATCGCCCTGCGCACCCGGCTCCGTTCGGCGCGCACGTCGTGCCCGGCGACGGTCGCACTGCCCGCGTCGGCCTCGGTGAGCGTGGCCAGGATGCGGACGGTGGTGGTCTTCCCCGCGCCGTTCGGCCCGAGCAGCGCGTACACCGTGCCGCGCGGGACGGTCAGGTCGAGCCCCTTCAGCACCTCCACCTCGCCGTACGCCTTGCGCAGGCCGGTGGCTCGTACGGCGGGCGCGGCGGGTGCGTTGGGCGCGGCGGGGCGACCGGCCCCGGTGGGTTCGCTGCGTTCGGTGCGTTGCTCGCTCATCGTTCTCGCTCCCCGTTCGTCGTGCGTCGTCTGTCCGTGCGGTGCGGATGGCCGTCTGCCCGTGCGGGCGTACCTCTGTCGCTTCTACTGCGTAGGGTATACGCAGTACTGTGTAAGGGTTACGCAGAACTAGGATGTGCGTCAAGCCGGGGCCCGAGCGGGTCTCGGGCGGTTGGTCGGGAGGAGGCCCCAGATGGTGGCGGCGGACGAGGAGACGGGACTGCCCGCCAGCCTCGCGACGGCCTGGGGCCTGCGTGAACGCCCCCTGAAGGGACCCAAGCCCGGCCTCACCCTGGAACGCATCGTGGACGCGGCCGTGCGGGTCGCCGCGAGCGACGGGATCGGCGCCGTGTCGATGGGCCGGGTCGCCAAGGAACTCGGCGCCTCCGCGATGTCCCTGTACCGGTACGTCGGCGCCAAGGGCGAGCTGTACATCCTGATGCAGGAAGCCGTCATGCCCGAGCCGCCCGCCGGGTCACCGTCCGCCGACGGCTGGCGCGCGGGACTGACCCGCTGGGCGCGGGCCCAACGTGCCTATTTCCGCGCCAACTTGTGGGTCCTGCGCATCCCTGTCTCGGGCCCGCCCGCCAGCCCCCGGTCGGTTGAGTGGATGGAGTACGGCATCGGCGCGCTCGACGGGACGGGGCTCGACGAGGGCGCCAAACTCGGCGTCGTCCAGCTGGTCGGAGGTTACGTACGGAACTCCGCTCTGCTCATGTCGGACCTGGACGCCGCGATGACGGCGAGCGGGAGCTCCCCCGACGAGGTGCTGCGCCGCTACCACCGCACCCTGACCAGCCTCACCGACCCGGACCGCCACCCGGCCGTCACCCGGCTCCTGGAGTCGGGCGCCCTTGACCCCGGCACGACGGAGCACTCCGACGAGCAGGACGCGGACTTCGACTTCGGTCTGGGGTGCGTGCTCGACGGGGTGGAGGCGCTGATCGCCCGCCCGAGGTAGCTGATCACCCGGCCGCGGTAGCTGATCACCCGGCCGCGGTAGGGGAGTTGGGGCTCAGGCGATCAGTGCCGCGAGGTCCCACAGGCGGATGGCGTCGTCGCTCGATATGACGGCGACCGGGACTCCGTCCACCTCGGTGATCATCTTGAGGGAGTGGCCGGCCAGCGCCTCGCCGAGCTGCTCGCCACGGGCCAGGTCCCATACGCGCAACCCGTCGCTGCTGCTGGTCAGAGCGATGGAACGCCCCGCGACGACGGCCGTTGCCAGGCTCCCTATGGTGTTGTCGTGGCCGGTCAGGCGAGGGCCGATCCGCTCCTGGGTGTCGAGGCTCCACACGTGCAGTGCGTTGTCGTTCCAGGGGCCGCCGCTGGCCACGGCCACAGCCTCGCCGTCGATCTCGGTGAGGGCGATCTCCCGCACCATCGGGGCGATTCCGCTCAGGGGCCTGCCGATCGGCTCGCCGCTGAGGAGGTCCCAGGCCTGCGTGAAGTCATCGTGGCCGCCCGTCACCGCCACGGGCCTGCCCTTGACGAGCCCCGCTCCCATGGCGCCGTTGAAACTGCCCCGGAACCGCGCGACCGGCTCCCCGCCACGGCTCAGATTCCGCGCCACCAGCCACCCCTCCTCGGAGCTGCTGACGGAGATCAGGCCCTGCTCCGACGTGACGGTGGTGAGCGCGGTGACGCCCAACTCGTGGCCCGTGATGGTCTTGCCGACCTTGCGGCCGGTGGCGAGATCCCAGACACGGACCGCGCCGCCCGAGGCCTCGAAGTCGGGGTGGGACAGGTCGAACCGGGCGCCGCCGGTGAGCACGACGGGGCGCCCGTCGAGATGCGCCACGGTCAACTGGTCGGCGAGATCGCGCGGATCCACCTCGACCCTGGGCCGGTACTCCCTGTCCCCGTCGTCGAACTCGTCATCGCCCTCGTACCATTCGCCGACCTCGAAGTACCACTCGTCCTCCGGGCCCGCCCGGTCCAGCTCCAAGGGGCGCTGCGCACACGGGCCGCCCGTGAGGTCGCAGGTCCACAGCACCCCGTCGCGGTCGACGCTGACGGTCACGAGGATGCCGTTCAGCGCGACGACCGGAGTGACGCCGTGGCTGTAGGCATGGGTGTGTCCGGAGTACCTGCTCAGCAGGTTTTCTTCAGTCATGTGTGCACCGTAATTCGCCGCACTGACAGTCGAGTTGGCCTGTGGATAACCCTCCGGCCGGTCTGTGGAAAACCGGTCGGGCACGGGTCGGGGAGGCGGGCGGGCGGTCGCGTTATCGTGCGGGCGTGACCCGCTCCGAGCCGCAGCCGCACCCCCTTCGACCCCTGCTTTTCCTCGATGTCGACGGCCCGCTCATCCCGTTCGGCGCTTCGCCGGGCGAGCGGCCCGAGGGGTACCCGACGTACCGTGCGAACGTCCCGGACGCGGTCGCCACCGCCCACCCGCTCCTCAACCGGATCGACCCGCGACTCGGGCCCCGACTGGCCGCGCTCGGCTGCGAGTTGGTGTGGGCGACCACCTGGATGGACGACGCCAACGTGTGCGTGGCGCCATGGCTCGGCCTGCCGCAACTGCCCGTCGTCGACTGGCCGGAGGACGACGCGACCGTCGCCGACGACAGATGCCGTGGCCTGCACTGGAAGACCCGCGCCCTCGTCGACCGGGCGGCCGGCCGGACCTTCCTCTGGGTGGACGACGAGATCGGCGCGGCAGACCGCGCATGGGTCACGGCCCACCACCCCGGCTGCGCCCTGCTGCACCGCGTGGACCCGCGCCAGGGACTCACGGAGACGGACCTCCAGCTACTCGAACGCTGGCTGGCGACGCTCGACGCACGGCCGTAGGCCATCTGGAGTCCGCCCGTATGGCATGGAACACTTTTGCAAGCAACCCGCTTGCAATAGTTAGCGCGCATGCTGCACCATCGGGGCATGGCATCGCTCAACGTCGGCAATCTCGGTGAGTATCTGCGCGAACAGCGGCGCAACGCGCAGCTGTCGTTGCGGCAGCTCGCCGATGCCGCCGGGGTGTCCAACCCGTACCTCAGTCAGATCGAGCGCGGCCTGCGCAAGCCGAGCGCCGAGGTCCTGCAGCAGGTCGCCAAGGCCCTGCGGATCTCCGCGGAGACGCTGTACGTGCAGGCCGGGATCCTCGACGAGCGTGATCGCGACGAAGTGGAGACGCGCGCCGCGATACTCGCCGACCCGACGATCGACGAGCGGCAGAAGCAGGTGCTGCTGCAGATCTACGAGTCCTTCCGCAAGGAGAACGGATTCGAGATCAAGGAGGGCGGGCCCGCCGGGACCGGGAAGCGCAGCGAATCCGGTGACCGTGGCGGGGACGCCGAGGACACCACCGATGACGGGCCCCGCACGGCCGACGGCAGCACCGCAGACAAACCCTCACCCTGACACCGGAGGACCACACCCATGGCCATCGCCGACGACATCCGCAAGACCTTCAGCGACCCGAAGCCGCTCTACTTCGCCGCCGGCACCGCCGACCTCGCGGTGCAGCAGGCCAAGAAGGTGCCCGCGCTGATCGAGAAGCTCCAGTCCGAGGCCCCGGCCCGTATCGAGGCCGTGCGCAACACGGACCCGAAGGACGTCCAGGAAAAGGCCACCACGCGCGCGAAGGAGGCCCAGGAGACGCTCCAGGCCAAGTTCGCGGAGGTGCTCGGCACGCTCGACTCCGACTTCAAGAAGCTCGGCGAGACCGCCCAGGACCTGGCGCTGCGCGGCGTCGGCGTGGCCGCGGAGTACGCGGTGAAGGCCCGCGAGAAGTACGAAGAGGTCGCCGAGCACGGCGAGCAGGCCGTCAAGGTCTGGCGCGGTGAGGCCGCCGACGAGATCGAGGAGATCGCCGCCGCGGTCGAGCCCGAGCAGGCCACCGTGCCGAAGCCCGCGGCCGAGCCCAAGGCTGAGACCGCCTCGCAGTCCGTGGCCGTCGAGGACGAGTCGAAGGCCGCTCCCGCCAAGAAGGCGACGGCCAAGAAGGCCCCCGCCAAGAAGACCACGGCGAAGAAGACCACCCCGCCGGCGAAGTGACCCAGCGTTTCCAGGACGCCCCGGGCACCATCCGAGTGCTCGGGGCGTTCTCTGTCTACGGATGGCGTTCTACGGGTACGGCGCTCGCTTCTGCGGGTACGGTGACGGCGTAGGCATGAATCGGATCGGGTGGTGGGCAACGTGCTGATGTCAGCGTTCGGCGGCTTTATGTGGCTGATCTTCACCGCCATGTTGGTGCTCGCGGTGGTCGCCCTGGTGATGGCGGCGATGGCCCGCCCGGACGCCTACGTCGCGGCCAGCAAGCAGAACAAGAACTTCTGGCTGATCATCCTCGGCATCACGGTTCTGGTGAACCTCCTGGTGCCGATGCTGTTCCTGCAGATCGCCGGACTGATCGCGACGATCGTCTTCTTCGTGGACGTGCGCCCCGCGCTCAAGCAGGTCACGGGCGGCGGCGGCCGTCGCGGCGGCGGCAGCAGCAGCGACGGTCCGTACGGGCCGTACAACGGCGGCCGGTGACCGACAGGCAGTCATAGGCCGGCCTCAGGGGCAACGGGCTCAAGGCCAACGCAGCGGGGCCGCACCTCAGGGTGCGGCCCCGCTGCTGTTTCTCCGGTTCGTGTGGCCGCTCAGCGACCGCGACCGCCCCGGTCGAGCAGCAGTACCGCCACGTCGTCCGTCAGCTCGCCGCCGTTGAGCTCCCTGACCTCGCTGACCGCCGCCTCCAGGAGCTCCTCGCCGTGCAGGCCGTCGGCGATCTGGCGGCGGACCATCTCCACCATGCCGTCCTGGCCGAGCCGCTGGTTGCCCTGGCCGATACGGCCCTCGATCAGGCCGTCGGTGTAGAGCATCAGGCTCCACTCGCCGCCCAGTTCCACCTGCTGGCGCGGCCAGCGGGCGCGCGGCAGCAGGCCGAGCGCCGGGCCGCCGTTCTCGTACGGCAGCAGCTCCGCGGGGCGTCCCGGACGGGTGATCAGCGGTGACGGGTGTCCGGCGAGGCAGAGCCCCGCGCGGCGGCCGTCGGGCGAGATGTCGATCGTGCAGAGCGTCGCGAAGATCTCCTCGTCCGGCCGCTCGTGCTCCAGGACCTGCTGAAGCGTCGAGAGCAGCTCGTCCCCGCACAGGCCCGCGAAGGTCAGTGCCCGCCACGCGATCCGCAGCTCAACGCCGAGCGCCGCCTCGTCCGGACCGTGCCCGCAGACGTCGCCGATCATGGCGTGCACCGTCCCGTCGGGCGTACGCACCGTGTCGTAGAAGTCGCCGCCGAGCAGCGCCCGCGAGCGGCCCGGCCGGTACCGCGCCGCGAACCGCAGCTGGGAGCCGTCGAGCAGCGGCGTGGGCAGCAGACCCCGCTCCAGGCGGGCGTTCTCCTGCGCGTGCAGCTTCGACTCGGTGAGCTGCCGCTGAGCGATGTCCGCCCGCTTGCGCTCCACCGCGTAGCGAATGGCGCGGCTCAGCAGCCGTGCGTCCAGCTCCTCGCGGAACAGGTAGTCCTGCGCGCCGACCCGTACGGCCTCCCCGGCCAGGTCGATGTCGCCGGACGCGGTGAGCGCGAGCACGGCGTGCCGCGGCGCGAGGCGCAGCACATGGCGCAGCGTCGCCAGCTCGTCGTCCGTGTCGCCGCCCGGTGCGGGCAGGGCGAGGTCGAGCAGGATGCAGTGGACGTCGTCGGTCAGCAGCCGCTCGGCCTCGGTGAGGTTGCGAGCGGTACGGATACGGATGGCCTTGCCTGCGGCGTCGAGCAGCTCCGGCATGGTGAGCGCCTCGGCCGGGTCGTCCTCGATCACCAGCAGGGTCAGACCGCCGTTGATCTCGGTGCCGGTCGGCTGAGCCGGCATCGCTTGCGCCTGACCACTTTCCGCGGCCGGGACTGCTCTCTGCCGCGGTATGGGTACGGGCATCGTCTGGGTTCCTTCCCTCCCCCCGAGGGCACGGCGGCACGTCGAACGACGCTCCACCGACGGGGACCTTAGCGGTAGCCGCCAGGGGATTGGAATGGCGAGCGGCCGACCGGTGGTGTCATATGCCGCATCCCGTACCGCAATTGACCCGGTAGCGGTCCCCGAGGGGATGACGAACATCACGCCGCTCAGGTTGCCCGCGTGCCCCAGATCACGTGACCCGGGGCACAGCGCCCAAGGCCCGAGGAAGCGGGAGGAAAGGGGACTCAGTGACCCCTACTCAACTCGGCGACCCCTGCTTATCGGGGCGGACCACCCCGAGGATGCCCATGGAGCCCGCGCCCGCGATGGTCACGTCCCGGCCGGGGCGGGGGGCGTGCACGATCGCTCCGTTCCCTATGTACATCCCGACGTGGCTGGCGTCCTTGTGGTAAATGATCAGGTCGCCGGGGCGCATGTCCTTGATCTCGATGCGCGGCAGCTGCTTCCACTGCTCCTGCGAGGTCCGCGGGATGGTCCGGCCCGCGGCGATCCACGCCTCCGAGGTGAGCCCCGAGCAGTCGTACGAGCGGGGGCCCTCGGCGCCCCATTCGTAGGGCTTGCCGATCTGGGCGGTGGCGTACTTGATGGCCTTCTTGCCGCGGCCGCTGGCCCTGCCGTCGATCTCCTTCAGGGCGCCGGAGTCGAGCCACGCCGTCTGGCGTTCGAACTCCGCGTCCTGCTCCATCTCCAGGAGGCGATCGAGCTCCTCCTTCTCCAGCTCGGACTCCAGCTTCTCGGCCGCCTTGATCTTGGCCTTGATCTTCTTCTTGGCCTCGGCCTTCGCCTTGCGGTTGGCCTCCAGCTTGCGCCACTGGGCGGAGGCGTCGTCGGCGTAGACCCGCAGGTCCTGCTGGGTGCGGCCGAGTTCGCCGAGCAGGCCCTTGGTGGCCTGCTGTTCCTGGCGCATGCGGCCGGCGTTGTCGAGGAACTGCTGTGGGTCGTCGCTCAGCATCAACTGCGCCTGTGGCGGCAGTCCGCCGCCGCGGTACTGCGCGCGGGCCGCGGCGCCCGCGCGGCGTTTGAGGCGGTCCAGCTTCTCTTGTCCCTTGACGATGGCCTTGGCCAGCCGCACGATCTCGTCCGACTGCTGATCGGCCTTCTCCTCCGCCAAGTTGTACTTGTCGGTGGCCACCGACGCGTCGTGGTAGAGCGCGTCCATCTCTTTGCGGACCTGTTCGAGGGACTTGGGGTCCTTGGGCGCCGGCTTGGCGTGCGCGGTCCCCGGAGCGGCGAGGATCGCCGTCGCGCACAGCAGAGCCATGGTCGCCATGGTCGAGCTTCGCTTCCCGGTCACGCTCGTTCCCCCTGAACTGATTGCTCGTCAGTAACTTACGAACACGTCGGGGATGGTGCCATGTCCGCGTCCAATACGACAGAGGCAGACAGGCGTACGGCGTCGCCGCGCCATCCCCGTGCCATGTCCGACGATCGACGGTCGAACGTTGTTCCGGCCCCGCGAGAAGTCACCCATGTGGGGCTTTGACCCTGGCGGTACGGGAGTTGTGGGAGTTACGAGTTCCGCTTCCGCCCCGCCTGGCCCCGTTCCCGCATGGCCCTGCTCCTGCCTGGCCCGGCCGCGTTTCCGCCGCGCCCAGACGTACCCCGAGTTGCCCTGGAATACCCGGACTTGCTCCGGGCTGTCGTGTGATGCCACCCGTTCGCGACGCCGCACGGCTCACCTCCGTGGGGTCGATGCTTCCCTCTTCGCCTCAGCTGCGGGGGGCCAACGCATCCCATTTCACCGTGACTTCGCCCTGCCGCCATCTTCCGGGGCGGTCTGTCACCGGCCAGTCCGCCGTCAGGTCCCGCACCGTCCGGATCCAGCGCTGCCGGGCGCCGTACGAGGCGTAGGGCGCCGCCGCCGCCCACGCCCGGTCGAAGTCGCGCAGGAAGGCGTGCACCGGCTCGCCCTCGACGTTCCGGTGGATCAGCGCCTTCGGCAGCCGCTCGGCGAGGTCGGACGGGCGGTCGAGGGAGCCGAGTCTGGTCGCGAAAGTCACCGTGCGTGGACCCTCGGGGCCGAGGGCGACCCATACGTGCCTGCGGCCGATCTCGTCGCACGTGCCCTCGACCAGGAGCCCGTCGGGGGCGAGGCGCGCGCACAGCCGCTGCCACACGGCGGCGACCTGGTCCTCGTCGTACTGCCGCAGCACATTGGCCGCCCTGATCAAGGTCGGCGGGCGGTCCGTGGGCACCTCGAATCCGCCGTGCCGGAAAACCAGTCCCTCGCGCGCGTAGGGCTCGGCCGCCGCCACGCGCGCGGGGTCGATCTCGATGCCGACGACCTCGACGGCGGGGGCGGCGGTGCGCAGCCGGTTCAGGAGCTCGACGGCGGTCCAGGGCGCCGCGCCGTAGCCCAGGTCGACGGCGAGAGGTGCGCGGGCGGCGCGCAGGGCATGGCCGTGGGTGGCCGCGATCCAGCGGTCCATGCGGCGCAGACGGTTGGGGTTGGTGGTCCCGCGCGTGACGGTCCCGACGGGGCGCGAGGGGGAGCGGGCGGCCATACCCACCAGTATCGGCCGTCCCGCGCGGTGCCCGTGCCGGGCGGGGCTCCACCCGGAGGCGCCGGAGGTTGAGCGGCACTCCGTAATGCTTTGGCAAAGTGGAAATGGAGTCGGGGCTTCCGATGTTCCCCGTTCTGAAGGGCGCGCCGTACACACGCCCATGCAGTCATGCCCGCGTCAGGCCCGCACCAGAGGCCGCTAGGAGGACCGCCAGGTGAGCCAGTATGTGAGCCGGCTCGGCGAACGCCTCACCGGCGGCGCGCCCCCGCGCCTCCGCTTCCCCGGAGGGCACCGCAGGCCGCGCCGGGTGGCGATGCTCAGCGTGCACACCTCGCCGCTGCACCAGCCCGGCACCGGTGACGCGGGCGGCATGAACGTGTACATCGTCGAGCTCGCCAAGCGCCTCGCCGGGATCAACGTCGAGGTCGAGATCTTCACGCGTGCCACCACCGGCGGGCTGCCGCCCGTGGTGGAGCTGGCCCCTGGTGTGCTGGTCCGGCACGTGGACGCGGGTCCCTATGAGGGCCTCGCCAAGGAGGAACTCCCCGCACAGCTCTGTGCGTTCACCCATGGGGTGATGCAGGCCTGGGCGGGACACCGGCCCGGCTACTACGACCTGGTGCACTCGCACTACTGGCTGAGCGGCCACGTCGGCTGGCTCGCGGCCGAACGCTGGGGCGTGCCGCTGGTGCACGCCATGCACACCATGGCCAAGGTCAAGAACGCCGCCCTCGCGGAGGGCGACACTCCGGAACCGGCCGCCCGGGTCATCGGCGAGACCCAGATAGTGCGCGCCGCCGACCGCCTGATCGCCAACACCGACGAGGAGGCCGGCGAGCTCGTGCACCACTACGCCGCCGAGCCGTCGAAGGTCGCCGTGGTTCACCCCGGTGTCAATCTGGACCGCTTCCGTCCGGGAGACGGCAGGGCCGCCGCCCGACAGCGCCTCGGCCTGCCGCAGGACGCCCTGATCCCGCTTTTCGCCGGGCGAATCCAGCCCCTCAAGGCGCCCGACATCCTGCTGCGCGCGGTCGCTGTCCTGCTCGAACGGCGGCCGGAACTGCGCGCGCGCCTGGTGGTGCCGGTCGTCGGCGGACCGAGCGGTTCCGGTCTGGCCAAGCCCGAGGGCCTGCAGAAGCTGGCCGCGCGCCTCGGCATCGCCGACGTGGTGCGGTTCCGGCCGCCGGTCGGTCAGGACCAGCTCGCCGACTGGTTCCGGGCCGCGTCCACCCTCGTCATGCCCTCCTACAGCGAGTCCTTCGGTCTCGTCGCCATAGAGGCGCAGGCGGCCGGTACGCCGGTGATCGCCGCGGCGGTCGGCGGGCTCCCGGTGGCGGTCCGGGACGAGGTCAGCGGCTTCCTCGTACAGGGCCACGATCCGGCGGCGTACGCGCGCGTCCTGGAGCGGTTCGCGGACGACGAGCTGCTGACCGACCGGATGGGCGAGGCCGCGGCGCGGCACGCCCAGGCCTTCGGCTGGGACACCGCGGCGTCGGCCACGGCGGACGTGTACACCGCCGCCATGCACGAGCGGCGCGGTCGCGTACGCTCGCACCATGGCTGAGACTGCGCGGACGCGGAGCGCCGACGAGCCGGGCGCACGCCAGGTCCTCGAGAGCACCCTCAAGGACGCCGAACTGGAGTGGGAGTCCCCGGAAACGGGCTCCTACGTGGTGAAGCTGCCCGGCACCCGCAAGCTGTCCACGACCGCCTCCCTGATCGTCGGCCGGCACTCCCTGTCCCTGAACGCGTTCGTGATCCGGCACCCCGACGAGAACGCCGAGGGCGTCCACCGCTGGCTCCTGGAGCGCAACCTCAAGCTGTACGGCGTGAGTTACGCGGTCGACCGCCTCGGCGACGTCTACCTGACCGCCAAGCTGCCGCTCGCCGCCGTCACACCGGACGAGATCGACCGGCTCCTCGGGTCCGTCCTGGAGGCCGCGGACGGCGCCTTCAACACGCTTCTGGAGCTCGGTTTCGCGTCGGCGATCCGCAGGGAGTACGAGTGGCGGGTCTCGCGCGGCGAGTCCACGCGCAACCTGGAAGCGTTCACACACCTGACCCAGCCGCGCGCCAACTAGCCTGATTCCTGCGGACGTTCGGCCTCCTGCGCGACCCCTTCCTCCCCTCCCCGCCCCGTGGCATGCTCACCGCCGACGTGGATCTGAACCACGTTCACATCCATGAGAGGGCGGGTGCATGGATCACTTCACCAGACGGGGCTTGCTCGGCAGCGCGGTCGCGGTCGCCGCGACGGCGGCAGTGGGACCAGGCACCGCGACGGCTTCAGCGGCAGCAGGCGCCGCTGAAGCCGCACCACGCGCGCGTGCCGAAACCGCCGCCCTGTGGCGCGAGTTCACCGCTGACCCGTACAAGCACCCGCAGATCCCGTACGTGGGCCGCGCGGGCTCTCACGCGGGCGGTCGAAACCGTCACCACGCGCGCGTGGTGACGAACGTCCTCGACCACGGCGCGCGGCCGGACGGCTCCGCCGACGCCGCCCCCGCGATCAACCGGGCCATCGCCGAAGCCGGACGGGCCGGTGGCGGCACGGTGCTTCTGCCCGCCGGCACGTACCGTGTCGACGGCATCGTCCACCTCGCGTACAGCGGTGTCGTCCTGCGCGGCGCGGGCAGTGCGCGCACCAAGCTGTACGCGACCAGGAACCTCACCGAGCTGATCGGCCGCTACGGCTCCCGCTACGGCGGCGACAAGTCCAGCTGGTCCTGGGCGGGCGGGATCGTCTGGGCCTGCCCGAAGGCCCGTTGGGACTCCCTCACGGCGGCCATCAGGGCCGAGGAGTGGCCCTTCGAGGGCTGGACCGGCAACCGGCGCGACGCATGGCGCCCCCTGACCGCCCTCGCCCCCGCGGAGCGCGGCGACCGGACCGTCACGGTCACCGACCCGAGCGCCCTGACACCCGGCCGGCTCGTGCTCCTTCGCCTCGCCGACGACGCCGGGCACACGCTCCTCGAGCACATGGCGGGCGGCGGCGCCGGACCCGAGGCGTACACCTGGGACGACAAGACCAAGCTCACCTCGTACGTCCCCTACGAGTGGCCCGTACGCATCACGCGCGTAGTGGGCCGGAACGTCACCCTGGAGCGGCCGCTACCGCTCGACCTGCGCCCGGAATGGCAGCCTCAACTCACCACCATGGTGGAGCCGTTGACCGACGCCGGGATCGAAGGGCTCACCCTGGAGGCCGTCGAGACGCCGCAGTCCCCGCACCTGCTCGACAAGGGCCACAACGGCGTCACATTCCAGTGCGCCTACGACTGCTGGGCCGAGGACGTCGTCGTCCGCCACGTCGACAACGGCTTCGGCCTGGTCGCCGCCTCCGCCTGCACCCTGCGGCACACGCGCGTGGAGGGCCGCGGCGCGCACCACCCGTACTTCTGCCGCGAGGGCTCGCACGACAACCTGACCGAGGACTTCACGGTGGCCCGGCGCACCGTCCCCGCGCCCGAGGGCACCCAGTTGCACGGCATCAACGTGGAGGGCCTCTCCAGCCACAACGTGTGGTCGCGCGGCCTCATGGAGACCGGCACCTTCGACACGCACCGGGGCATGCCGTTCGCGAACGTCCGCACCGACATCACGGTGCACAACGACGGCCGCCACGGCGGCGACGCGAGCGCCGGGCCGCTCTATGGCGCCCGTTTCACCCACTGGAACGTGACCGTCACCAATGAGCGTGCCGGCCTGGTCAAGATCGACGGGATCGCCCCGTACAGCGCCACGGTGGCGATCTCGGAGGTCCGCGAGTTCGACCAGATCGACGTCCCGGACTTCACCGGCGAACTCCACGCGCGCGTGGAGGCGTACGGCAGACCCGGTGGCGTGTGGCCGGGCAATCTGTACGAGGCGCAGCGGGCGCTCAGGCGCTGACGTCGGCCGCCCGCTCGGCCGGTACGGCGACCGCCTTCGGGTCCTCCGCGGGCAGCCCTCGCATCAGCAGCCAGTAGCCGAGCGCCGCCACCGTGCCGAGCAGCGCGCAGCCCGCCCACAGCCACTCGGCGCCGTACCGGTCGATGATCTGGCCGCCCATCAGGGGCGCGGTCAGCGCGGCGACCGCCCAGGACAGGGTGTACATGCCCTGGTAGCGGCCGCGGCCGTGCACGGGGGAGAGGCGGACGACGAGGCCGGTCTGGGTCGGCGCGTTCACGATCTCGGCGAGCGTCCACACGCACACCGCCACGGCGTACACACCGAGCGAACCGGCGAACGCGGTCAGCCCGAATCCGTACCCCGCGAGCAGCGAGGAGACCACCAGGAGCCGGCGCGGGTCGCGGTGCTCGATGAAGCGCGTGACCGGGATCTGGAGGGCGACGATCAGGATGCCGTTCACGGCGATCGCGACACCGAAGTCGGAGCTGGAGAACCCGTCGGCGCCCATCGCCACCGGCAGGGAGACGTACGCCTGTTGGAAGATCAGCGCGATCAGGAAGGAGAGCCCGACGACACCCATGAAGCGGCCGTTGCGCACCACAGTGCCCATGCTCACCCGCTCCTCGTCCGCCGCCCCGCTCGCCGCGGAGCGCACCGGCCGGGACTCGGGCAGCTTCCGGAAAACCAGCACCGCGCAGGCCAGCGTGAGGACGGCCTCACCGAGGAAGCCGGCGAGGTAGCTGTACTCGGCGATGAAACCCGCCGCCATGGAGCTGAAAGCGAACCCCAGGTTGATCGCCCAGTAGTTGAGCGCGAAGGCCCGGATCCGGTCCTCAGGGCGCACGATGTCCGCCATCATCGCCTGTACCGCGGGCCGCGAGGCGTTGGACGCCATGCCCACCAGGAACGCCACGGCCGCGATGGCCGTCGGGTGCTCCATGAAGCCGAGCAGCGCCACGGAGAGTGCGGTGGAGACATGGGCGGCGAGCAGTGTGGGCCGCCGCCCGATCCGGTCGGTCATCACCCCGGCCCCGAGGGACGAGACGACTCCGCCGAGCCCGTGCAGGGCGGCGACGAGTCCCGCGTACGAGGCGGAGTAGCCGCGCTCCAAGGTCAGGTAGAGGGCCATGAACGTCGCTACGAAGGCGCCGAGGCGGTTCACGAGCGTGCTTGTCCACAGCCACCAGAACTCGCGCGGCAGCCCGGATACGCTCTCCCTGACGGCCTTTTGGACAGAACTGAGCGAACCGACAGACAACGCGAGCCCCCGGAGACGTATGCCGATGCAACGATCGATGTAATAGGTGAATCCAGCTAGCGCAGATTACGCCGGGGCGGGACGGTGTGCCAGGGGTTTTCCATTAGGCTCGGACGCATGGCCGACGCACCGTACAAGCTGATCCTCCTCCGCCACGGCGAGAGCGAGTGGAACGCGAAGAACCTGTTCACCGGCTGGGTGGACGTCAATCTGAACGAGAAGGGCGAGAAGGAGGCGGTCCGCGGCGGTGAGCTGCTCGAGGACGCCGGCCTGCTCCCCGACGTCGTGCACACCTCGCTCCAGAAGCGCGCGATCCGCACCGCGCAGCTGGCCCTCGAGGCAGCCGACCGTCACTGGATCCCGGTCCACCGCAGCTGGCGCCTGAACGAGCGGCACTACGGCGCTCTGCAGGGCAAGGACAAGGCGCAGACCCTCGCGGAGTTCGGCGAGGAGCAGTTCATGCTGTGGCGCCGCTCCTACGACACCCCGCCGCCGGCGCTCGACCGCGACTCCGAGTACTCCCAGTTCGAGGACCCGCGCTACGCGGCCCTGCCGCCCGAGCTGCGCCCGCAGACGGAGTGCCTGAAGGACGTCGTCGTCCGCATGCTCCCGTACTGGTTCGACGGCATCGTCCCGGACCTGCTCGCCGGCAAGACGGTCCTGGTCGCGGCCCACGGCAACTCGCTGCGCGCCCTCGTCAAGCACCTCGACGGCATCTCGGACGCCGACATCGCGGGCCTGAACATCCCGACCGGAATCCCGCTCTCCTACGAGCTGGACGCCGACTTCAAGCCGCTGAACCCGGGCGGCACGTACCTCGACCCGGACGCGGCTGCGGCGGCGATCGAGGCGGTCAAGAACCAGGGTAAGAAGAAGTAGCTTTCGCGATCACGCCTCCCACCTGCGCGAACGGCGCGGGTGGGAGGCGTTTTCGTACCCGGGAACCTCGGCCTTCGCTACGTGAGCAGGTCGCTGTCGGGGACGAGCGGGTCGACGGCGCTGAGGCCGATCGGGTTGTCGTCGGCCGTGATGCTCGGGCTTCTTTCCGCGACCCGCGACCCGCGACCCGCGACCCGCGACCCGCGACCCGCGACCCGCGACCCGCGACCCGCGACCCGCGACCCGCGACCCGCGACCCGCGCCTCGGAACGGCCGGCCCTACCGTCCGCCCGCGTCGGAGATGCCCTCCGTGACCTGCCCGATGACGTCCAGGACGCTCTGGCCGAAGGCCGTAGGGGCGATCAGGATGCCGAAAACCAGCACTATGGCGACGGTCAGCCGCTCGTCCTTGCGGCTCCTGGCCTCCGTGCGTCGCCGGAGTCGCAGGATGATGAGGACGGCGAGCAGCACCGCCACATTGATCGTCAGCTCCACCTGGCCGCCCCCTTGGACGAGGATGTTCCGACACTTCCGACTCTTCCGCCGCTTCCTGTGTAGCCCGAACAGCGCGACGGTTAAGCCCTGTTGCGGACCAATGGCGCCAAAGCGCCGATCAGCGGCCGGATAGGGGCGGGGCGGGGGTGTGCCTGGCGGCCGTCGGGCCTCAGGTGGCGGGTTCGTCCACCGCGGCCCACCACGCGACCAGACGGTCGGCCATCGGATCCACCCGTTCCGGGGTGGGCGGGATGTGGAAGTGGTCGTTCAGTTCGTGCCACAGGAACTCGCTGATCTCCGCCCGTCCCGCCCCGCGGTGCAGTCGGCTGAGGAGGGGCCCGATCAGGCAGTCGTACTCGTCCCGCACCGCATCGGCGACACCGATCGGGTCCCATTCGTTGAGCAGGTACCGCAAGTTGTCCTGGGCGTCCACGGGTTGCATCCCGGCATAGTGCGCGGGCCTTCACGCGGGCGCCAACGGGATTATGAGAGCCGCAACTCCCTTACAGAACCCCAGAGTTCCCGCAGCTCTCACCGTTCCCGCAGGTCCCGCAGTTCCACTGGAACAACCAAGAAGGGCCCCGTCAGCCCGAATGCGAGCCAGGACGGAGCCCTTCATGAACGGTGCCGCTCAGCCCCCGCACCGACAGGGCGCCCCCTGCTGGCAGCCGCAGCCGCAGCCCGAGCCGCAGCCGCACGCGGCGATCAGAGGGAGGTGGACCACGTCGACCGGCTCAGCGGGAGCGCTGTCCTGCTGCGGGTCGGTCGTGGGGGTATCGGCCATGGGGACCCTCCTCGAAGGGCTCGAAGGTCGAACGGTGCGAAGGCACGGACGCCCGCGCACCCACCCCTATTGCATGCCCACCCGATCCGGCGCGTCAACGGCGCACGGAGGCTCAACTCCCGTGCCGCGCAGGTTCACGCGCCCTTGCGCGGCCGCGGGCGTACATGGTGGGAGGGCGACTACGCCCCCTCCACCGACTGTCCCGTAGCGCTCTGGATCTCGTCCGCGTGCTCACCCGTCACCAGGTACACGACCCGCTTGGCCACCGACACCGCGTGGTCCGCGAACCGCTCGTAGTAGCGGCCGAGCAGCGTCACGTCGACGGCCGTCTCGATGCCGTGCTTCCAGCGGTCGTCCATCAGGTGCTGGAACAGCGTGCGGTGCAGCTGGTCCATCTCGTCGTCGTCCTGCTCCAGCTGCATCGCCAGGTCGATGTCCTTGGTGATGATGACCTCGGCGGCCTTCGCCATCAGGCGCTGCGCCAGCTGTCCCATCTCCAGGATCGTCGCGTGCAGATCGTGCGGAACGACCAACTCCGGGAAGCGGAGCCGGGCCAGCTTCGCGACGTGCTGGGCCAGGTCGCCGGAGCGCTCCAGGTCCGCGCTCATCCGCAGCGAGGTGACCACGATCCGCAGATCCGTCGCGACCGGCTGCTGCCGGGCGAGCAGGGCTATCGCCCGCGCCTCCAGGTCGTGCTGCAGGTCGTCGACCTTCTGGTCGGCCGCGATGACGCTCTCGGCGAGCTTCAGATCCGCGTCGAGCATGGCCGTGGTGGCGCGCCCGATCGCCGACCCGACAAGGCGGGCCATCTCGACCAGGCCTTCGCCGATCGAGTCAAGTTCCTCGTGGTACGCGTCCCGCATGGAGTTCCCTCTCTGAGTACGTGCCGCCGGGGCCACCCCCGCACACGGTGCCGGGGCCGTGACCCCACGCTCCCACGGTGCGGCCGGAACGCTACGGGGACCGGCACCCCGTATGAATCGCCCCTGTCCCCCAGGTGAACTCTGGGCGACGTGACAATCGCCCCAGATGCCCCGTACGCCCCAGGCCTCCACCTGCGCCGATGCCGCCGGGCCACCCAAATGAACCAACCCCGTACCTCGGGTGAACTCTCGGCGACGAGTGTTCGAGATGACACCTCGACCGCTGTGGCCGGGGCTAATTCCGTGCATAACCTGAAGGCATGGACGTGAACGCGGCAGTCGCCGCAGCGGCAGCGATCGCCGGGGTGTGCACCGGCGTGATCGCCATGCTGGCGTTCCGCTGGAGCGAACGCGACCAGAAGCGCCCAACCCGCACCTCCCTGCACACGGACGCCGTGCTTCCGCCCGGTGTGGACACGGTCCTGTCCGTGCTCCGCTCCTCCGCGGTGGTCCTCGACGAGGCCGACGCCGTCGTCAAGGCAAGCTCGGCGGCGTACGCCCTGGGGCTCGTACGCGGCGGAAAGCTGGCCGTCGAGCCCATGATGCAGATGGCCCGCGACACCCGCCGCGACGGCGAGATACGGCAGGTCGAACTCGACCTGCCACGTCGTGGCACCGGGCGCGGCGACGCTCTCGCGGTCTCCGCGCGCGTGGCGCCGCTCGGCTCCAGGCTCGTGCTGCTCCTCGTGGAGGACCTCACCGAGGCCCGCCGTATCGAGGCGGTACGACGCGACTTCGTCGCGAACGTCAGCCACGAGCTGAAGACCCCCGTAGGTGCGCTCTCCCTGCTCTCCGAGGCGGTCATGGACGCCTCCGACGACCCGGAGGCGGTCGAGCGCTTCGCCGGCCGCATGCAGATCGAGGCCACCCGCCTGACCAGCCTGGTGCAGGAACTCATCGACCTCTCGCGCGTGCAGAACGACGACCCGCTGGAGGACGCCGAGCCGGTGCGCGTCGACGAACTCGTCACCGAGGCGATCGACCGCTGCCGCCACCAGGCCGGCACGAAGCAGATCACCATGGCCGCCGGCGGCACCGCCGACCTGCACATCTGGGGGAACCGCGGCCAGCTCGCCGCGGCACTCGGCAACCTCGTCGAGAACGCCGTGAACTACAGCCCCGCGCGTACGCGCGTGGGGATAGCCGCACGCAGGGTCAGCGCCCCCGGCGGGGACCTCATAGAGATCGCCGTCACCGACCAGGGAATCGGCATCTCCGACAAGGACAAGGAGCGCATCTTCGAGCGCTTCTACCGCGTCGACCCGGCCCGCTCCCGCGCGACCGGCGGCACCGGCCTCGGCCTGGCCATCGTCAAGCACGTGGCGGCCTCGCACGGCGGCGAGGTCACCGTATGGAGCTCCGAGGGCCAGGGCTCGACCTTCACCCTGCGGCTGCCGGAAGCGGGCGCGACCCGCGACCGAGGCCCGCACCCCACCGGGCACCCTGGACTCGACGACGAGTCCGACGAACCTGCTGAACACGCCGCGAGCCCGGACGGCACCGAGAACGACACCCACACCGCTCAGCACCACCGTGAGTCTCGCGAGACCCGCGAGCCGATCCCTGCCCCGGAGGTCCTTCCGTGACCCGAGTGCTCGTCGTCGAGGACGAGGAATCCTTCAGCGACGCCCTGTCATACATGCTCCGCAAGGAGGGCTTCGAAGTCGCCATCGCGGCCACAGGGCCCGACGGGCTCGACGAGTTCGAGCGCAACGGCGCCGACCTCGTCCTGCTCGACCTGATGCTGCCGGGCCTGCCCGGCACGGAGGTCTGCCGCCAGCTGCGCGGCCGCTCCAACGTCCCCGTGATCATGGTGACGGCGAAGGACAGCGAGATCGACAAGGTCGTCGGCCTCGAAATAGGAGCCGACGACTACGTCACCAAGCCCTTCTCGTCCCGCGAGCTGGTCGCCCGTATCCGCGCCGTACTGCGCCGCCGCGGCGAGCCCGAGGAGGTCACGCCGGCCGCCCTGGAGGCGGGCCCGGTCCGCATGGACGTCGACCGGCACGTGGTCACGGTGGGCGGCTCCAAGGTGGACCTCCCGCTGAAGGAGTTCGACCTCCTGGAGATGCTCCTGCGCAACGCGGGCCGCGTCCTGACCCGCATGCAGCTCATCGACCGCGTCTGGGGCGCCGACTACGTGGGCGACACCAAGACCCTCGACGTCCACGTGAAGCGCCTACGGGCCAAGATCGAGCCGGACCCGGGCGCGCCGCGCTACCTGGTCACGGTGCGGGGCCTGGGCTACAAGTTCGAGCCGTAGGCCGAACCGGCGCGCGCGAGGCGTCAGACGTACGCGAAGGGCCCCACCGCCGACCTCGGCGGTGGGGCCCTTCGGGCGTTGCGCGGTGGGACGGTGTCAGTGGCCCGCTGCCGCGCCGTGCTCGGCCGCGTCCGAGGCGCCGCCCTCGGCCGGGGTGCCGGAGGCGTTGCCCTCGGGCTCGCCGGAGGCGCCCTCGGTGGGCTTGCCGGAGGCGGAGCCGGACGGGGTCGCGCCGTCGGTGGGCTTGCCCTCGGGGGCGGCCGGGACCTCGCTCGGGCCCCACTTCTTGAAGTAGCTCGAGGCCGGCACCACGAAGGTCTGCATCTTGATGTCGCCGGTCTCGCTGAACGCGAAGGTGACGTCCTGCGCGTTGCCGTCGAGGACGGCCTCGCGGCTGCTCGGCAGGGAGGCGGAGGCATTGCCCGCGCCGCCGATCACCAGGGAGCCGTCGGCCGGGATGGTCAGCGGGCCGCTGCCCTTGGCGGGCTTGAGCTCGGCCTGCTTGTCGGTGCCCGGGATCTTGATGGACTCGAGCGTCTGGGCCTTGCGGCCCTCGTTGAACACCGTCGCTGCGATCACCGCGGGACCCGTGGACTTCAGGTCGGGCTGGGTGATCACCATCGCGTTCTGGATCTTGATGTCGCCGACCGAGGTCGCGGCGTTGTCCGGCCGCACCCCGAGGGTCTGGGCATTGTTGCCCGCACCGCACGCGGCGAGGGTGGCGACGGAGAACCCGAGGGCGGTGGCGGCGATGGCGCCGCGTCGAAGGCTGCGGCTCACGGCGGCGGCAACTCCTAGAACGTGGGCGGTACGGGCCGCCTTTGAGGCGGTCCCGCATGGTCGGACAGCGCGCTCAGGTTACCGACCCGCGGTCGGACCATCGCACCCGACCCGCCCCTTCTCCGCGCAGCTCTCCGCCCAGCAGTCCGTATCGACCCGTGCGGCGATGTGGCCCATTGGGTGTGGTTCAGGATTCACTTATCCATCGCATCGACCGCGGAGTGGATTTCGGGTAAGGAATGCGGGACGCCGCCGAGAATTGATCTTCACGCTTGTCCTGATCAATTCTGGATTCCCGCCACAACCGTTCACAGGCGTCTCGCACACCTCTCGACTCTCCGAACGGACTAGCGGATCTCGGCCTCTTGGAAGCGCGCAAACCGGGACGTTCGACGTCTTGGACGGCGTCGCGGCGGCCTGTGACGGCCGTGTTTCAGGTTCCCCGGGCAGCCGCTCCCACCTGCGAATACCCCTCCAGGGAAACTCCGCGCAGCACGTTCCTGGCACCGTTGTCAAGCCCCGAGATATGGCCTGACCTGCGAAAACGCCATTCAGAAGACGCCGTTCTCGTGTTACCCTGGATAGCCACGGAAGGGGTACCTGTCACATGACGTTCAAGGTTGGCGACACCGTGGTCTATCCCCATCACGGGGCCGCGCTGATCGAGGCAATCGAAACTCGTCAGATCAAAGGCGTGGACAAGACCTACTTGGTGCTGAAGGTCGCCCAGGGCGACCTGACGGTTCGTGTGCCAGCGGACAATGCGGAGTTCGTCGGCGTACGCGACGTTGTCGGTCAGGACGGGCTCGACCGGGTCTTCGAGGTGCTGCGCGCGCCGTACGCCGAGGAGCCCACGAACTGGTCTAGGCGCTACAAGGCAAATCTCGAGAAGCTCGCCTCCGGCGATGTCATCAAGGTCGCTGAAGTAGTACGTGACCTGTGGCGTCGAGAGCGCGAGCGGGGACTGTCCGCAGGTGAGAAGCGCATGCTCGCCAAGGCGCGTCAGATCCTGGTGAGCGAACTGGCCCTCGCAGAGAACACCAACGAAGACAAGGCCGAGGCACTGCTCGACGAAGTCCTCGCGTCCTGACGCAATACCGGTAACACCATGCCGCGGTGCCCGCTGACCAGCTCTGACCTTTCCGGACCAGACTGTGTTGCCGGGCACTGCGGCATGTTCGGACCCGTCACCGGGCCCGGACAGCCGACGCTCCGTCCCGACCGGTTGTCACGGAAAGGGTCACGGTCAAGAGCAGTGCGCCCAGCCCTCGACCTGTCGGCCGGGGGCGTTCGCTGAGGCCATACCCACCCCGCCCGAGGACACAAACCCTGAACGCGGACCTGATGTCAGACGAAATGAACTCACCCCCGCAGCCCACCCGTACCGCCGCCGTGATCCCCGCGGCCGGCCGGGGTGTGCGGCTCGGACCGGGCGCCCCCAAGGCGCTCCGCGCCCTCAACGGCACCCCCATGCTGATCCACGCCGTCCGTGCGATGGCCGCCTCCCGCGCGGTCTCGCTGGTCGTCGTGGTCGCGCCGCCGGACGGCGCCGCCGAGGTCAAGACGCTGCTCTCCGACCACTCGCTGCCCGACCGCACCGACTTCCTCGTCGTGCCCGGCGGCGACACCCGGCAGGAGTCGGTGCGCGCCGGGGTCGACGCGCTGCCACCCGATGTCGGCACGGTGCTCGTGCACGACGCGGCCCGCCCGCTCGTGCCGGTCGACACGGTCGACACGGTGATCGAGACGGTGCGTGCCGGAGCCCCCGCCGTGGTGCCCGCGCTGCCGCTCGCCGACACCGTCAAGGAGGTCGAACCGGCCACCGAGCGCGGCGCCCCCGAACGCGTCGTCGCGACCCCCGAGCGAGCCCGGCTGCGTGCCGTGCAGACACCGCAGGGCTTCGACCGCGAGGTGCTCGTACGCGCCCACGAGACCGTCGAGGCGAGCGGCGAGGGTGCGACCGACGACGCCGGGATGGTGGAACAGCTCGGCCTGCCCGTGGTGGTCGTCCCCGGCCATGAAGAGGCGTTCAAGGTGACCAGGCCGCTCGACCTGGTCCTGGCCGAGGCGGTACTGGCGCGCAGGAGGGCCAACGATGGCTTCTGAGATTCCCGGGATGCCGCTGGTCGGCGTCGGCACGGACGTGCACGCCTTCGAGCAGGGCCGCGAGCTGTGGTGCGCGGGCCTGCTGTGGGACGAGGACGCGAGCGGCGGGTACGGACTCGCGGGCCACTCCGACGGTGACGTCGCCGCGCACGCCGCCTGCGACGCGCTGTTCTCCGCGGCCGGTGTCGGCGACCTCGGCGCGCACTTCGGCACCTCGCGCCCCGAGTGGGCCGGCGCCTCCGGGGTCACGCTGCTGACCGAGGCCGCGCGCATCGTGCGGGCTGCCGGGTTCGCGATCGGCAATGTGTCCGTGCAGGTCATCGGCGTACGCCCGAAGGTCGGCAAGCGGCGGGACGAAGCCCGCAAGGTGCTGTCCGAGGCGGTCGGGGCACCGGTCTCCGTGTCCGGGACGACCACGGACGGGCTCGGCCTGACCGGGCGCGGTGAGGGGCTCGCGGCCATCGCCACGGCTCTGGTCGTCCGGGTCTGAGCAGGGCACGACGCTCGGTACGGTGACGCGGCGCGGCGGGGCACTCCCCACCGCGCCGTACTCGTACGCGGAAGGCCGTTGGCCGGATCTGAGCGATATCGAGCGCCGAGCGTCACAAAGTCGTCGCGTGGCCCGTGAAGGGTCGCGGGGCACTGCTTCCGGCCCACTACCCTTGATGCGTGACCATTCGCCTGTACGACACCAGCGCCCGGCAGATTCGTGAATTCACCCCGCTCACGCCGGGCTGTGTCTCGATCTACCTGTGTGGCGCCACTGTCCAGGCGGCCCCGCACATCGGGCACATCCGGTCGGGGCTCAATTTCGACATCATGCGCCGCTGGTTCACGTACCGCGGCTATGACGTGACGTTCGTCAGGAACGTCACGGACATCGACGACAAGATCATCAAGAAGGCCGCAGAGCACGGCCGGCCCTGGTGGTCCATCGGGTACGAGAACGAGCGCGCGTTCAACGCCGCCTACGACGGGCTCGGCTGCCTGCCGCCCACGTACGAGCCGCGCGCCACCGGGCACATCACCGAGATGGTCGAGATGATGCGCGGCCTCATCGAGCGCGGGCACGCGTACGAGGCGGACGGCAGCGTCTACTTCGACGTGCGGTCGTACGAGGGGTATCTGGAGCTCTCCAACCAGGACCTCGACGAGATGCGCCAGCCCGCCGAGGACGGCATCACCGGCAAGCGCGACCCGCGTGACTTCGCCATGTGGAAGGCGAGCAAGCCGGGCGAGCCGGACTGGGAGTCGCCCTGGGGCCGTGGCCGTCCGGGCTGGCACCTGGAGTGCTCGGCGATGGCCCACAAGTACCTGGGCACCGCCTTCGACGTCCACGGCGGCGGGCTCGACCTGATCTTCCCGCACCACGAGAACGAGATCGCGCAGGCCAAGGCCTACGGCGACGAGTTCGCCAAGTACTGGGTGCACAACGCCTGGGTGACCATGGCCGGCGACAAAATGTCCAAGTCGCTCGGCAACTCGGTGCTCGTCAGCGAGATGGTCAAGAACTGGCGGCCGATCGTGCTGCGCTACTACCTCGGCACCCCGCACTACCGCTCGATGATCGAGTACAGCGAGGAGGCGCTGCGCGAGGCCGAGTCGGCGTTCGCGCGGATCGAGGGCTTCGTGCAGCGCGTCTGCGAGAAGGCGGGGAAGGCCGTCCCGCCCGCCGCCGAGGTGCCGCTCGCGTTCGCCGAGGCCATGGACGACGACCTCGGGGTGCCGCACGCCCTCGCGATCGTCCACACGGCTGTCCGGCAGGGCAACTCGGCGCTCGCCGCCGACGACAAGGAAGCCGCCGTCGAGCGCCTGGCCGAGGTCCGGGCCATGCTCGGCGTCCTCGGCCTCGACCCGCTCGACCCGCACTGGGCCGGCGAGGGCGACCGCGGTGAGGACCTGCACGGTGCCGTCGACACTCTCGTACGGCTCGTGCTCGAACAGCGCGAGTCGGCCCGCGCCCGCAAGGACTGGGCCACCGCAGATGCCATCCGCGACCAGCTCGGACAGTCCGGGCTCGTCATCGAGGACAGCCCCGACGGACCACGCTGGACGCTCGGCCCGCGCTGAGCCCCACGCGACTAGCCGCCCGGTCCGCCGGGCGGCACACTCACTTATACGTACGTACGCAGAGCTTCAGGAAACAGGTAGGTCATGGCCGGGAACAGCCAGCGCAAGAACCGCCGCACCAGCAACAAGAAGGGTGCGACGGTCGGCAGCGGTGGCCAGCGGCGTCGCGGCCTCGAAGGCAGGGGCCCGACCCCGCCCGCTGAGATGCGCAAGAAGCACAAGAAGAACCGCATCGCCAACGCCAAGGCGAAGCACGAGGCCCGGCGTCCCACCGCCCGCCGCGGCGGCAAGGGCTCGTCCGAGCTGGTCGTCGGCCGTAACTCGGTCGTCGAGGCGCTGCGCGAGGGCGTGCCAGCGTCCACGCTGTACGTCCTGCAGTACATCGACAACGACGAGCGGGTGCGTGAGGCGCTGCAGCTCGTCGCCGAGCGCGGCGGCATCAACCTGATGGAGGCGCCGCGCGCCGAGCTCGACCGGATGACCAACGGGCTCAACCACCAGGGCCTCGTCCTGCAGGTCCCGCCGTACGAGTACGCGCACCCCGAGGACCTCGCGGCCGCCGCGTTCGACGAGGGCGAGGACCCGCTGATCGTCGCCCTCGACGGCGTCACCGACCCGCGCAACCTCGGCGCCGTCGTCCGCTCCGTCTCCGCCTTCGGCGGGCACGGCGTCGTGGTGCCCGAGCGGCGCGCGGCCGGCATGACCGCCGGCGCGTGGAAGACCTCCGCGGGCGCCGCCGCGCGTACGCCGGTGGCGCGCGCGAGCAATCTGACGCGCGCCCTCGAGGCGTACCAGAAGGCGGGTCTCACGGTCGTCGGTCTCGCCGCTGACGGTGAGCACAAGGTCGGTGAACTCGAGGCGCTGCAGGGCCCGGTGGTGATCGTGGTCGGCAGCGAGGGCAAGGGCCTGTCCCGACTCGTCGGTGAGACCTGCGACTTCCGCGTCCGTATCCCGATGCCGGGCGGCACCGAGTCGCTGAACGCCGGTGTGGCCGCCGGTGTGGTGCTCTACGAGGCGTCGCGACGCCGGAGTTGAGCCCTGCCACCGGGTGTGCTGTCCGGGCCTTGACGGGGCCCGGACAGATCGGGGCGGTCAAGGCAGTGTCCTAAGCACACATCACTCGGTTAGATGAGTGTGGATACCAGTACACCCCGCACTCCCGCAGGGGGAGGCCCGTCGGGATTCGACGACGGGCCCGCGCTGAGCATGGTGAAGGTGCCCTGCGACCCCGCGCAGGTCATCGTCAATCACGCGAGCTTCCGCGTGCAGCTCCCCACGGCTCCGCAGACCCACTCCCCGCGTATCGCACGGCAGTTGGCGCTCGCCGGGGCCGCCGCCGGAGGCACGGCAGGCGTCGCCGCTGTCGGCGCCGCGGCCGTGCGCCGCCGCGCCCCCGTCGTATGGAGCGGCAAGTCCGAGCCCGGCGATCCGGGCGCCAGTGGGCTGCTGCAGGCCGTGCGGACCACCGGCGTGCGGCACGGCGAGGGACTCGACGGCTCCGGCGACGGCGCCACGACGCAGGTCATCCCGCGCGTCCCCGGCCTCGCCGAAGGCCCGCCGCCGCAGGTCATCGGCCCGCGCGAACCTGACGACGACGACACCCGGATCCTGCCGCGGGTGCAGTCCTCGGGCAGCGCGTACGACGAAGAGGCCTACGCGTACGAGGAGTTGGGGCCGGACGGCGATGCCGTGGAGGCCGTGGAGCGGCAGCAGCCGCGGCGGCACGGCAACGACTCTGTGCGCCACGCGTACTACCCGGGGCGGCGGTTGAACCTCGGTGTGGTGCTGCTCCCGCTGCGTATCTTCCTCGGCTTCATCTCCATCTACGCGGGCATGGGCAAGCTCTGCGACCCCGTCTACTTCGACGGCGGCGAGCGCGGCTCCATGGTCAAGTGGCTGAATTCGCTGCACCCTTGGGCGCTCGCCGAGCCGCTGCGGGACTGGGCGCTCCAGCATCCCGTCGGCGCGGGCCTGGTCATCGCCTTCCTTCAGGTCATCGTCGGCGTACTGACCGTGCTCGGGCTCTGGCAGCGGGCCGCGGCCGTGGTCGGCGGTCTGCTTTCCGCCGCGCTGCTCGTCACCGTGAGCTGGAAGTCGGTGCCTGTCTACGACGCGCCGGACATCATCTACCTCGCCGCCTGGAGCCCGCTGATCATCGCGGGTGCGCCGGTCTACTCCGTGGACGGCTGGCTCGCCAGCGAGGCCTGGCGGCGGCTCGGCCCGCGCGCCGAGCTGTGGGAGCTGCGCCGCCGGGTGCTGCGCCGCGGGTTCCTGGTCGGCACCGTCGTCGTCGGAATCACCCTGCTCGTCGGCTCGTTGCTGGGTGGCGCCGTGCGCGACGCGGACCGGGTGACCGCGCCCGGACCCGGCGAGTCGCCGCGCAACGAACGGCCGGGGTCGCCGCTGCCGAGCGAGCCCAAGGAGCGGCGTACCGAGCGGCAGACGCCGTCCGCGACGACCGGTGCCCCGACGCAGGGCAACACCTCGACGCCGCCGTCGGCGCCCGCGTCCTCGCCGGGTACGGCGAGTGAGTCCGGGTCGGTCGGCAGTCAGCCGAGTGAGACCGCCGGTACGGGCCAACAGCAGCCTCCGCCGCAGGAGTCGGCGCCGCCGTCCACCAGCAGTGGGCCCACGTCCAGTGGGGGGACGGGGAGCGGTGGTTCGGGGAGTGAGGAGCCTGGGCTTGTCGGAGGGCTGCTCGGGTAAGGGCGGTTGCGGCGCGCCGTCGACTCGGTTGCCGTCGATCGCCCTGCGGGCTCGTCCTCAAGCTCCCCCAGCTACCGCCGGGAGGTGCCCCCAGGACGGGCTGGGTTTGCTTCCCCACCCCAC
>NZ_JAAAHS010000430.1 GCF_009908195.1 Streptomyces boluensis
GTTCCTGGCCTGCCTGCTGCTGAGCGAGGAGGACGGCGTCGCGGCCGTCGCGCTCGCCAACTGCACTTCGGGCCCGCTGCTCGGCACGCTCGCCGCGGACCTCGTACGGATCGTCGCCGAGGCCGAGCCGCGCATCCCGGAGCCGTGGCGTCCGGCTCCCGAAGTCGACGGATCCGTACTGGAGTTGGCGGGCGCCTGGTACTGGGGGACGCACAGCTTCGGCCTGCGCCTGCCGGCGGACGGCAGCCTCGAACTCGGCCCGCTCGCCGGGAGCGGTCGTCGCGCCCGGTTCCGCGCGGAGCCGGACGGCACCTGGACGGGGCTCAGCGGGTACTACGCGGGGGAGACGCTGCGCGCGGTGCGACGCGAGGACGGCTCGCTGAGCCACCTCGACCTCGGCTCGTTCGTCTTCACCCGGGAGCCGTACGAGGTGGGGGCGTCGGTGCCCGGCGGGGTGGAGCCGGAGGCGTGGCGCGGCGGCGAGTGAGGGCCGTCGGCTGCGTGGAGGCGCCCTGAACGGAGGGTCCCTGCACCGAGGCGCCCTGCACGGAGACGCGCGCTGTTTCACGTGAAACAGCGCGCCCCGCGTGAAACGGAACCGCCCGCCCGACGCGAGGGCGGAAGCTGCGGGGCGTCCCCGGCTCAGCCGAGCGAGAGCTTGAACCCCAGGTGCGAGGCCTCGAAGCCGAGCCGTTCGTAGAAACGGTGAGCGTCGATGCGGGTCGTGTCGGAGGTCAACTGGACCAACTGGCAGTCCTGGCGCCGGGATTCAGCGACCGCCCATTCGATCAGGTGGGTCCCGAGACCACTGCCGCGCTCGTCGGAGTGGATGCGTACGCCCTCGATGATCGACCGGGTCGAGCCGCGCCGGGACAGGCCCGGAATGACCGTGAGCTGGAGGGTGCCGACGACCCGGTCCCCGCGGACGGCGACCACCAGATGCTGCGACGGGTCGTCGGCCAGGCGCGCGAAGGCCTTCTCGTACGGAGCGAGGTCGTCCGGGGACTCGCGCTGGGCGCCCAGCGGGTCGTCGGCGAGCATGGCCACGATGGCCGCTAGGTCGTCGGCAGCGGCCGGCCGGATCGCGATGTCTCCCATGCGGCGCAGCCTACGGGGGCAGAATCGATGCCGGCCGGAGACCCTTGAGCCCTCGGCGCAGCGTGCCTCAGGCGGGGACGCGCAGTGACTCAACTGCCCTGACCAGCGGGGCCAGTTCAGGATTCTCGGCCGCCGCGTTCAACGCCTCGCGCAGCGCGCCGTCGTTGGTGGGGCGGGCAGCGGCGAGGAGTTGGGTGCCCGCCTCGCTGACATCGGTGTAGATGCCGCGGCGGTCGGTCGGGCAGAGGTAGCGGGAGAGCAGCCCGCGGTCCTCGAGGCGGGTGACAAGGCGGGTGGTGGCGCTCTGGCTGAGGACGACCGCGTCGGCGACCTGCTTCATCTGGAGGTGGCCGCCCGGACCGTCGTGCTGGCGGCTGAGCACGTCGAGCAGTGAGTACTCCCGCACGCTCAGCTGGTGCTCGGCCTGGAGCGCGCGCTCGACGTGCGACTCGATCTTCCCGTGGAGCAGGGAGAGGGCGCACCAGCCCTGCGAAAGAGCGGTCAGTGCGGGGTCCGTCGCTGTCATGGCTCCTGCCTCCCTGCCTGTGTGCCTGCTGTCCCGGCGCGGCTGACGCCCAGGATAGACCAACTGTGAAATAGCCCGCGCTTGCAATTAAGAAGCGTCTGCAATTATTGTGAACGCTCGTAAGGCGCTGAAGCAATCTCTGGGAAGGCGAAACCCCATGCCTCTAGCACTCCTGGCCCTCGCCATCGGGGCCTTCGGAATCGGCACCACCGAATTCGTGATCATGGGGCTCCTCCCCGAGGTGGCCGCTGACTTCGATGTGTCGATCCCCCTCGCCGGTTACCTGGTGACCGGCTACGCCCTCGGCGTCGTCCTGGGCGCTCCCCTGATGACCGCACTCGGCACCAAGATCTCGCGCAAGCGGATGCTGATGCTGCTGATGGGCCTGTTCATCGTCGGCAACGTGCTCTCCGCCGTGGCCCCCGTCTTCGGCGTGATGCTGGCCGGCCGGGTGGTCGCCTCGCTCGCCCACGGAGCGTTCTTCGGCATCGGCTCGGTGGTCGCGGCCGATCTGGTCGCCCCGCAGAAGAAGGCCGGCGCCATCGCGATGATGTTCACCGGCCTGACCGTCGCCAATGTCGTCGGCGTCCCGCTCGGCACCCTGGTCGGGCAGAGCCTCGGCTGGCGCGTCACCTTCGCCATCGTCGCCGGGCTCGGTGTCATCGGTCTGCTCGGCGTCGCCAAGCTGGTCCCGGACACCCCCAAGCCTGAGGGCGTACGGCTGCGCCATGAGCTGGCGGCGTTCCGTAACGTGCAGGTGCTGCTCGCCATGGCGATGACGGTGCTCGGTTTCGGCGGTGTCTTCGCGGCCATCACCTACATCACGCCGATGATGACCGACGTCGCCGGATTCGCGGGTTCCTCCGTCACCTGGCTGCTCGTCCTCTTCGGGCTCGGCATGGTCGCCGGAAACCTCATCGGCGGCAAGCTCGCCGACCGCGCCCTGATGCCGCTGCTGTACGTCTCGCTCGGCGCCCTGGCCGTGGTCCTCGCCCTCTTCACGCTCACCGCGCACAACAAGATCGCCGCGGCCGTGACCATCACACTGATCGGCGCGCTGGGCTTCGCCTCCGTGCCGCCGCTGCAGAAGCGCGTCCTCGACCAGGCAGCCGGGGCGCCCACCCTCGCCTCCGCCGTCAACATCGGGGCCTTCAACCTCGGCAACGCCCTCTCCGCCTGGCTCGGCGGACTGGTCATCGCCGCGGGCCTCGGCTACACCGCGCCGAATTGGGTGGGCGCCGTACTCGCCGCATCTGCCCTGGTCCTGGCCGTGCTGTCGGCGGCCCTTGAGCGTCGGCAGTCCGGGTCGGCCACCCGGATCGTCGCGACCGGAGCCCCGGCCGAGCAGGCCACACCCGTCCACTGAAGCCCAGGGCTCACTGAAGCCCGGCCGCCGACCGACCCCACGCGTCCACCACCCCGTACGCGTACCCCGCAAGGAGAACCGCACATGAGCACCACCACCGCAGTGGCCCCTCTGACCACCGCGGACGCCGAGCTCCTCGTGGCCGCCGCCAAGGAAGCCGCCGAGGCGGCCGGGGTGACGGTCAGCGTCAGCGTCCTCGACGCCGGCGGCCATCTGCTCGCCTTCCGGCGGGACGACCGCGCCGTACTGATCTCCGGTGAGACCAGCACCCGCAAGGCGTACACCGCGCTTCAGCTCGACGCCCCGACCGCCGACCTCGTCGACGCGGTGCAGCCGGGCGGCCTCTTCCACACGCTGCCGACCGCACTCGACCGGCCGCTGATCTTCATCGCGGGCGGACTGCCCGTACACCGCGACGGCCGCCTGATCGGCGCCATCGGCGTCGGCGGAGGCGCACCGCAGCAGGACCACGGCTTCGCCGAGACGGCTCTGGAGGCGCTGGCCGCCGCGTAGTTCCGTGACTCCCGCGTGGGGAGTCAGCCCGCGGCGACGGTGAGCGGAGCGAAGCGCCGGGACCAGTCGCCGGGCAGCTCGGGGATGCCGTACGTCATCACCGCGTTGAAGCTCCAGGACTCCAGGCCCTGGAGCTTCAGCCATGCCAGGAGTTCCTCGTGGCGCACATCGATGTCCGTACGCAGCGGGCGGTCGGTGTTCCGCGCCAGGTCCGCGACGAGTGCCTTGGCGGTCTCGGTGTCCCGGGCGATGAGCGGGCCGACGACCTGGGTGTCCATGTTCGGCCAGGCCGCCGCGTACCCGATGATCTCGCCGTCGTTCTCGGCGACCCGCAGCTGATCGGCGAAGGCCGGGAGCCGGGTGATCATGAGGGTGCGGTCGGTGCCGAAGACCGCGCCGTCGAGCCGCAGGATCGCCTGCAGGTCCTCGGCCGTCGCGGGACGGGTGCGTACGGAGGGCGCGGGGCCGGACGGCCGGAAGTGGCCGCGGAGCATCTCGGCGCGGCCGGTCGTCTTGAAGCCGAGCTCCTCGTACAGCGGCCGTCCGTACTCCGTCGCGTGCAGGGTCAGGGGAGTGTCGCCCGCCTCGGCCAGCACGTGGTGCATCAGGCGCCGTCCGATGCCCTGCCGCGCATGCCGCTCGGCGACGAGGACCATGCCGATCGCCGCCAACTCCGGTCGTTCATAAGGGCCGTACGACGTGACGACGCAGGCGCTGACGAGGCCTCCGTCGGGGTCGTCGATGCCGTGGCCCGTACCGGCGGAGAGCAGCAGACCCCACTTGTGCTCCTCGCGGGGCCAGCCCCGGTTCTCGGAGAGGTCGGCGCAGGCGGTCACATCACGCAGGGTCAGCCGGCGGACGGGCAGCGTGGAGGGTGAAGGTGTCGACACCCGGTTCAGGCTGTCTGACGGACGCCCCTGCCGTCCACCGCATTACGCGATCCGGCACGGTGCTTTCGGCCACGCTTCGTCAGCCCCCAGGGCTTCAGTACGGAGACCACTGTCATGAAGAGATACGCGGACAGGGACACGATCGGCCCGGCCACCAGGTCCGTCGGATCGAGCACCCCGGCGCCCGAGGCGACCGATGCCGCGGCGTCGGTGACTCCGGGACGCAGGGCGAAGACCGAGGCGACGGTGGTGCCGAGCGTCATCCAGAACTTTGTGTAGACCCAGCGATGCCGGGCCAGACCCCAGGGCGTACCCAGGGAGAGGACCAGGCCGCTCAGCAGCGTGAGCAGGGCGAGCGGGAGGATCAGCCAGTCAGCGAAGACCTTCATGGAGCGGACGGTCGCCTCGGTCATGGCCGGGGATTCGGTGGTGATCGCCGTGACCGCGAGGGCGAGCAGCCCGAGCGTCAGCCCGAGCCAGCCGGCGGCCGCGATCACATGGACAACGAGGGTGGCCCGTCGTGCGGGGCGGTCAAGTTTCACGTGAAACACGGTGCCGCGCGGGGGTCGGGGAGCGCGTCTGACGCCGGGAGTAATCCCACGTACTCAAGGGGGCGTATCGGCGCGAACACAGCGGGCGCAACGGGTCACAGCGGAGGCGCATCAGGGGTTCTTCGCGCCCCGCGTCGGGTGTGAGCGACGCACCGGTTCCGCCTGCCGTACCGGCCCGTCTGCCCGCGCGATTCGAATCGAGTGCTCGAATCGGGCGCTCCCGATATGCGGGTACGAATGGGCTTACGGGGAACGGGAATTGAGAATTTGTGCTGACTGGTCAGTCGAATTCCGAACGAGGGGTGAGGGGCTTGTGTGTACTGAGGCTGCCGGTAGGGTCGACTCCGGTTCGACCGCGCGCACCTGAGGCGCGCACAAGTCAAAGCGGCGCACGGCATGGAGGGGATCGGCGCAGAGATCGGTTACCGGACTTCCCGTTATTTGTCCGACGTGAAGACGCGACGGGGCGCGCTGCGTCGGCGGGCTGCGGGCAATGTCACATTCCGGGCTACTGGTCCGTAATGGGGGATATCGCGATGTTCAATTGGACCGCTATTCGTTCCGGGACAGAGCGAGGAAAAGACAAGCACCTTCCCTGCTGGAAGTGCACAGACCGACCGAAAGATGTTCGAGGCGAGGCACAGAATGGACGCTCCGACCACCAAGTCGGCCGACGACGGCGCTTCTGACGACGGCGGGGGCGGTGGCTGGTTCACCCCGCGCAAGAAGTCGACACCGACGGCCGAGACGGCGGAGCAGTCCCTGCCGCGGAACGACGGCGCGGAGGGCGAGGGCCGAATACCCGAAGCCCGCCGACCTGCCGAGTGGATGCACGCTGAGTCGGTACGCGCCGAGCCGGTGCACTCTGAGCCGATGCGTGCCGAGTCCTCCGCGGCCGCGGGGGTCGGCGCCGCGTCCGGGGCCATGAGCTCGTTCTTCGCCAGGACGGGAGCGCCGGCGAGATCGACCGGTGGATCGACCGGTGGATCGACCGCCGTGGCGGAGCCCGGCCCTCCGGCACCCGCTCAGCC